>PLEM01000516.1 GCA_003137035.1 Bryobacterales bacterium
GGGCTGAAGCCCCCCGCGGGCTTAAGCCCGCCCTCCAACGCACAAAAGTCGCTACCGCCGGTTGGCGGCTTCGGCGGCGAGTTTCAGCTCTCTGTTAACTTCGTCCAGAAGTTCCTTCGCCTTCTGAGCGTGGCCTTTCATGTCCCACTCGTTAGCCTGCTGCGCGGCAACGATTTTTTCCCAGGCTTCCTGAGACAACCGCTGTGCGGCCGCGAGATTCGGATGGCGGGCGGGGGAAATGTTCCGTTCAGGCCTCTGAGCCGTGGCAACCGTTCCAACCAGGAGCAGGGCGCCAAAAAATGCTGCACGGATTCGGTTTCTGATCATGGCAATCATTCTACAATCCGCACTAGGATTCATGCAAGCAGTTCGGCCTGGAGGCCGAACNNACGCGGGCGTGGACGCCCGCCCTACAGGGGGGCGGAACGTGGTTGAATGGGTGGTTTGGGGGGAAACACATGAAGACTCGGAACATGCGGGTTAGGTTGCTGGCGGCGGCGACACTGCTGGCCGCGGGGGCGGCGCTCGCGGCGGACGATTTCAAGGACATCGAAGGGCGGGTGTCGGAATTCACGCTGAAGAACGGAATGAAGTTCCTGGTGCTGGAGCGGCACACGGCTCCGGTGGCGGCGTTCTTCACCTACGCGGATGTGGGGTCGGTGCAGGAAGTGAAGGGCATTACGGGCCTGGCGCACATCTTCGAGCACATGGCATTCAAGGGGACGCGGACCATCGGAACCAAGGACTACGCGAAGGAGAAGGTGGCGCTGGAGCAGGTGGACCAGGCCTTCGCGTCGCTCGATGCGGAACGGCTCAAGGGTGGGAAAGCCGACCCGCAGAAAGTGAAAGCGCTCGAGACGGCGTTTAAGGCCGCGCAAGAGGCTGCCGGGAAGTTCGTCGAGAAGAACGAGTTCGGAGAAGCCATCGAGCGGGCGGGCGGCCGCGGGTTGAACGCGACCACGGCATGGGACTCGACGCGGTACTTCTTCAGCCTGCCTTCGAACGAAGCGGAACTGTGGTTCTACCTGGAGTCGGAGCGGTTCCGGGACCCGGTGCTGCGGGAGTTCTACAAAGAGAAGGACGTGGTGATGGAGGAGCGGCGGTTGCGGACCGAGAGCCAGCCCATCGGGAAGCTGCTGGAAGAGTTCCTGCACGAGGCTTACATAGCGCACCCGTACGGCGAGCCGGTGGTGGGGTACATGAGCGATCTCCAGAGCATCACGCGGGCGGATGCCGAGGCGTTCTTCAAGAAGAACTACGGGCCGAGCGACCTGACCTGCGTGGTGGTGGGGGACGTGATTCCGAAACAGGCGCGCGAGATGGCGGAGAGGTACTTCGGGCGGATCTCCGGCGGGCCGAAGCCGGCGCCGCTACGGACGGTGGAGCCGCCGCAGAGCGCGGAGCGGCGGGTGACCCTGGAACTGGAGTCGCAGCGCATCCTGTTGACGGGCTATCACAAACCGGATATCAACAGCCCGGATAATGCGGTGTACGACGCCATCAGCAGCCTGATGAGCCAGGGGCGGTCGAGCCGGCTCTACCGGTCGCTGGTGCGGGACAAGAAGATCGCGGTGCAGGCGGCGGGGATTCCAGGGCTGCCGGGATCGAAATACCCGGGGCTGTTCATCTTCTTCTCGGTTCCCGCGCAGGGGCATACGAACGCGGAATCGGAGAAGGCGATCGAGGAAGAGATCGAGCGGCTGAAGAAGGAGCCGGTGACGAAAGAGGAACTGGACGGCGTAAAGCGGCGGGCGCGGGCGGGCCTGATCCACGGGCTGGGAGACAACACCAGCCTGGCGCTGCAACTGGCGAACTGGCAGGTGTTGACGGGCGACTGGCGGAACCTGTTCCGGCAGCTCGACAAGATCAATGCCGTTACGCCGGAAGACATCATGCGGGTGTCGAAGGCCGTGTTCATCAAGAGCAACCGGACGGTGGGGACGATCGAGCCGCTGGAAACGGCGAAGGCGAAGTAGTCACGGAGGCGACTTATGAGACAACTAATCGGCGTGATGGCGGCAGTGGTGGCGCTGGTAGGGTTCGCCCAGGAGGCGCCCAAGCCACAGGCGGCGAAACCGGCGGCGGTGAAGCCGGGCGTGGCGACGAGTTATAAGGCGCTGAAGTATCCTCCGCCGAACCAGATCAGGGTGCCGGAGCCGACCCGGTTCGTGCTTGGGAACGGGATGGTGGTGTACCTGGTGGAGGACCACGAGCTGCCGACGATCAGCGTGTCGGCAATGGTGCGGACGGGCGACCGGTGGGAGCCGGTGGAGAAGGCCGGATTGGCGTCGATTGCGGGGACGGTGATGCGCACAGGCGGCACGCTGGCGCGCAAAGGCGACCAACTCGACGAGGAACTGGACCGGCTGGGCGCCTCGGTGGAAACTGGGATCGGCGAGGATTCGGGGAACGCGTCGGTTTCCGTGCTGAAGGAAGATATCGACACCGGGCTGAGCATCCTGGCCGACATCCTCCAGCACCCGGCGTTTCCGCAAGACAAGATCGACCTGGCAAAGATCACGGAGCGGGAGGTGATCGCGCGGCGAAACGACGATGCGGGGCAAATCGCTTCGCGGGAGTTCGACCGGATGCTGTTCGGGAAGAACAGCGCGTACGGGCACATGCCGGAGTACGCCACCATCGACTCGATCACGCAGGCGGACCTGATCGCGTTCCACAAGCAGTTCTTCCAGCCCGAGAACATCATGCTGGGGGCGTGGGGGGACTTCAAAGCGGAGGAGATGCGGGCGAAGATCGAAAAGACGCTAGGAGGGTGGGCGCGTGGCGGGCAGGCGAAGCCGCTAGTTCCCGAGATGGAGCCCGGATCGCGGAAACGCGCGGGGATTTACGCGATCAACAAGGACGACGTGAACCAGTCGACGGTGTACATGGGCTTCATCGGGGGTAAGCGGAACGACCCGGATTACTACGCGCTGACGGTGATGAACGTGGTTCTGGGCGGCGGCTTCTCTTCGCGGCTGATGAACCACGTGCGGAGCGATCAGGGCCTGGCGTACTCGGTGGGGTCGAGCTGGAGGGCCGGGTGGGACCGGCCGGGGACCTTCGTGGCACAAGGCGGGACGAAGTCGGAGACGACGGTCAAGATCGTCAACTCGATCCGGACCGAGCTCGGGAAGATGTCGGAGGAGGTGACCGACGACGAGCTGGCGAAAGCGAAGGACGCGATCCTGAAGGGGTTTGCGTTCGAGTTCGATTCGACGGGGAAGATCGTGCTGCGGCTGATGACCTACGACTACTTCGGGTATCCGAGCGACTACCTGCAGCAGTATCAGGCCAACATCGAGAAGGTGACCAAGGCGGACGTGCTGCGGGTGGCGACGCAGTACCTGAAGACGGACCAGTTGGCGATCCTGGTGCTGGGCAAGGAGAAGGACTTCGACCAGCCGCTGGCGACGCTGGGCAAGGTGACCCCGATCGACATCACCATCCCCAAGCCGGCGCAGGCAGCGTTGCCGGCGGCGACGCCGGAATCGATCGCGAAAGGCAAGGCGCTGCTGTCGGCGACGCGGGAAGCGATGGGCGGCGCGGCGGTGCTGAAGGTGAAAGACTTCACCGTGGTGGGCAACCTGGCGCTGTCGATGCCGCAGGGCGAGTTCTCAATGAAGATGGAGTCGACGCAGAACCTCGGTGGCAAGATGCTGACCAAAGCGGTAACGCCGATGGGGGAGATGCTGCAGGGCTACGACGGCAAGGTGTCCTGGATGAAGATGGGGCAAGACGTGCGGGAGATGCCGGCCGCGCAGGCGGACGAAGCCCTGTTCCGGGATACATTCTGGCTGCTGCAGAACTTCGAGAACAGCGCGCTGACGGTGCAGGCGCTGGGGCCGTCCGAGGTGGATGGCAAGGCGGAGGAAGGGATCGCGGTGAGCGACCCGGCGCGGAAGCTGGTGGTGAGGCTGTACGTGGATGCCAAGACGGGCCTGCTGGTCAAGAAATCGTACACGGCGGCATTCATGGGGCCTCCGACCGATACAGAGGAACTGTACTCGGATTACCGCGAGGTGGAGGGGATGAAGATTCCGTTTAAGGCGGTGGTAAACCAGGGCGGCAAGAAGCGGGCCGAGCAGACCACGACGGAGATGAAGATCAACCCGAACGTGGCGGACGCGGCGTACAAGAAACCGTAGGACACAGGCTGAAGGCCTGTGCCACGTCAGGGGTTCTGGTGGAAGAGGAGCCGGGGCTCCGCGGAGCCGAAACCGATCTTGTCCCCGTCGTGTAGGACCACCGCGTCGTGGATCCGGCGGGCGTTCACGAAAGTCCCGTTGGGACCGATGTTCAGGACCGTGAAGCCGCGGACGGGATCCTTGGAAATGACGGCGTGATGGCGCGAGATCCTGCGGTCCTCTGTCAGGGCGAGATCCTGATCGGCGCTGCGCCCGATGGTGAACCGGATCTGGTCCAACAGCGCTAGCCGTTCTCCCTTCCGCGGGTCGAACAGCACCTCCAACCAGGCTTTGGAGGCGACTAAGAGCTGCTCCAACCGTTCCCGTATGACGGTGAAAGACTGGGGGCGCGCCTGGGGGTCCTTGGCAAGGCACTCGGCAACCAAGCGGCGAAGCGGCTCGGGAACCACGGCCTGCCCGAGCGGTTCGAGGTTCACCGGCCGCTCGCGGATGATCTGGAAGAGCTGCTCGACGGATTCGGCGGTGAAGGGCCGCAATCCCGCGAACATCTCGTAGAGCAGCACGCCGAAGGAATAGACGTCGGCCAGATGGGTGACATCGGAGCCGAGGATCTGCTCGGGAGACATGTAGTAGGGAGACCCGAGGGTATAGCCGGGACGGGTCAGGTTGGAACTCTGGGTCTTGGCGATGCCGAAATCCATCAAGCGGACCCGGCCGGAGGCCTCCACGTGGATGTTCTGCGGTTTGAGGTCGCGATGCACGATGCCGTGGGCGTGGATGTGTTCGGCGCCCTTTGCGATTTGCAGGGCGATCTCAAGCTTGCCCCGAAGGCTGGTGAGGCGCCGATCGCGGATCAGGTGATCGAGCTGCTCACCCTGGACGAACTCCATCACGAGAAAGGGGCGGCCCTGGTCTTCGCCATAATCGTAGACGCGAAGCACGTTGTCGTGCACCATTCCTCCGGCGGTTTGAGCTTCCCTGGCGAAGCGCGCCCGGGTTTCTGAATCCGCGGCCGACTCCACAGGGAGCAGCTTCACGGCGACTAGGCGGTTCATGGCAGGGTCCCAGGCCTTATAGACCTGGGACATTCCTCCCCCGAGGTAGGTTTGCAATTCGTATCGCCCAATTCGGGAGGGATTTTCTGGTGATGCCATCGGATTTCCATTATAATCCCGGCGCGGGCCTTTGCGGGACTCGAGTCCTGCGCCGGCGGAAGCCCGCCGTCCCGTCCTAAGAATTGGTGATTGAGTGTACTGTCACGGGTTTTTGGGGGAGGCGGATGAGGGCCCAGGCCAGGACGGCGAAGCCGACGAGGGAGAGCCAGCCGCCCCAGGCGGGGACGAAGCTGAAGCGGGCAAGCGGGGGGACGTCGCGGACCGCCAGGACTGCGAGGAGAATGCCGAGGAGAGCCTCGCCGGCAATGAGTCCGGCGGCGAGCAAGGTTCCTTTTTCCTCGGCGGAGGGGCGGTCCTTGGCGAGGCGGTCGGCGACCCAGCGCAAGAGGCCTCCAAGGAAGATGGCAGTATCAGTTTTGAACGGGAGGTACAGGCCGACGGCGATCAGCATGAGCGAACGGGCGCCGCAGAGGATAAGAGCCACGCCGAATGCGGCGCCGATGCCGATCAGACCCCAAGCCTGCTGGCCGCCGACGATCCCGGTGGCGAGCTGAGCCATGAGACCGGCCTGCGGGGCAGGCAGCTCAGCGCTGCCGATGCCGTAGGCCTGGTGGAGGATGATGATCGGCCACATGAGGAAGAAAGAGAGCATGGTGACGGCCGCAATCTCGACCACCTGCATCTTCCAGGGAGTGCCGCCGAGCAGGTGCCCGGCCTTGAGGTCCTGGATGAGGGAGCCCGAGACGCAACAGGCGCAGCAGACCACGGCGGCGACGCCCAGCACGGCGGCCACGCCGGCGACTCCCTTTACGCCAATGGCCAACATCACTAAGGCGGCAATGACCAGAGCGGCGAGCGTCAGCCCGGAAACCGGCTGGTTCGAACTGCCCACCAGACCGACCAGGTAGCCGCCCACGGCGGAGAGCAGGAATCCGGTGAGGGTCATGACCAGCGCCGCGACGATGGCGGAACCCCAGCCATGCGTGAAGTAGAAGTAGATGGCAGTGATTGGAACCAGCAGTCCCAGGATGCCGAGGAGCACCCAGCGAGCCGGGATGTCCCTTTCGGAGGGCGCGAGCGGCGCAGCGTCACGGGCGGCGGAGGAAGCCGCGAAGGCGCCTCGGAGGGAGCGCAGGATGGAGTCGCGCATCGAGAACATGGTGTGGCAGGCTCCCACCAGCATCATGCCCACGGCGATGGGGCGAACGATGTTCAGCCAAACCGAATTGGCGATCACATCCCAGGGAGCGTCGGCGGCAAAATGGAGGCGGGTGGAGAGGTCGGGATCGAAGAACAGCAGCAGTGGAACCAGGAGCCACCAGGCGATGATGCCGCCGGAGGCAGTGATGGCGGAGAGGCGGGGTCCGATGATGTAGCCGATGCCGATCAGGGCGGGCGAGAGGGCCGGCGTTTGCCAAGGGATGCCGCCCGCGTAGGTGACGTCGGCGAGAGGCTTGCTGTCCAGATCGGCGTGGTGCACGATGGCGCGCGAGAAGTGGAGGAATCCGCTGGAGGACTCGCGGAAAATCTGCATGCCGTGCTTATCTGTAAGGAACTGGAGGAGGCCCCCGAGGCCCATGGCGCCGAACAGGTAGCGCGGGGCGTCGCCGGAGCGGTCGCCGGCCTTCACGATCTCGGCGCTGGCGACGCTCTCCGGCCAGGGGAGATCGGATTCGACGCACAGGGGGCGGCGGAGCAGAATGATGAAGAACACGCCGATGAGACCGCCGGCGAGCAGGATGAAGGCGGCCTGCCAATAGTGCGAGGCGAGGTCCGTCCAGAGGCGCTGGCCGCCGATGTTGACCAACATGAAAGCGGGGATGGTGAAGACCGCGCCCGCCACCAGCGCTTCTCCGACCGACGCGGCGGTGCGGGTGATGTTCTGCTCGAGGACGCCGCCTCGGAAGCGGGGAATCCGGAAGACCGCGACGGCGATGACCGCGGCCGGGATGGTCGCGGCGACGGTCTGGCCGGCTTTCATCCCGATGTAGGCGTTGGCGGCGCCGAAAACGAGAGCCAGGAAGAGGCCGAGAGCGACGGCCTTGAAGGTCATCTCCGGCTGGGGAGCGGCGGGGGCGGGCATCAGATTCGACTTTACCAGAGGTGGCGGATGGCGGGCCAGTGCGAGGCCGGAGATGCGGCCGGCGTGCTAGACTTCGAAGTCACGCATGATTCGTAAATCCGGGGTTCCGGTTCCGGCCAGCATCCTCGTATTGCTGCTGTCGGAAGTAGTGTTACTGACGTTCTGCTACGCTTTGGCGGGGTACCTCGTTCTGGAGGTCGACCCGTCTACGTACCTGCTCTACGACGGCGGCCTGGCCCGCATCGCGGTGGTCGTGCTGGCCATCGTGTCGTGGCTGCACCTGCTGGATTTGTATGCCGAGATCCGGACCGTCTCCCGCGTGGCGCTGGTGCTGGAGATCCTGCAAGCGATCGGCGTGGCCTTCATTGTGGAGGCGCTGCTTTCCTACGCCGACCAGAACTGGCGGCTGCCGTTGCATGTCATGATCTGGGGCAGCGTGCTGGTTCTGGTCACGCTCTCCGTCTGGCGCCTGACATACTGGCACATCTTTGTGCGGGCATTCGCGAAGGAACGAATCCTGTTCGTGGGGATCAGCCCGGTGGTGGAGGACGTCTCCGAGGAGTTGGCCAAGCGGCCGGAGCTGGGCTACACGAACCTGGGGTACCTGGACGATACCCGCGAGCCGGGCACTCTGGTGAGCGGCGCGAAGGTGCTGGGGCCGTTGAAGAGCCTGCGCGAGATCGCCGCGGCGACCGAGCCGGACCGGATTGTGGTGGGCATGACCGAGCGGCGCGCCCGCATGCCGGTGCAGGACCTGCTCGATCTGCGGTTCTCGGGCATCCCCATCGAAGACGCCGCGACGCTTCATGAGGACGCCTGTAGGAGGGTCTGCACCAGGGAGCTGCGGCCGGCCCAGCTCATCTTCTCCGGGGAGATGGGGCCGCAGCGCGGCATGGTTGCGCTGCAATGGTTCTACTCGGCGGCGCTGGCCTTGGTGAGCGCCCTGATCCTGCTGCCGGTAATGTTGCTGGCGGCGCTGGCCGTGAAGCTGTCCTCGCGGGGCCCGGTCTTGTTCCGGCAGACCCGCGTGGGAAGGAACGGCAAGGTATTCACCCTGTTCAAGTTTCGTTCCATGTACGCCAATGCGGAGGCTCGGACGGGCGCCGTGTGGGCCAGCAAAGACGATCCGCGGGTAACCGCAGCGGGCCGCTGGCTACGCCGCATGCGGATCGACGAACTGCCGCAGTTGTGGAACGTGCTGCACGGGGACATGTCGATTGTGGGGCCGCGGCCGGAACGGCCTGAGTTCGTGAAGGTGCTGGCCGAGAAGATCCCGTATTACCGCCAGCGGCACTGCGTCAAGCCCGGCATCACGGGTTGGGCGCAGATCAACCACAAGTACGGCGACTCCATCGAGGATACGATCACCAAGCTGGAGTACGACCTGTATTACATCAAGCACATTTCTCCGACGCTGGATATCTACATCCTGTTTCAGACCCTCAAGACGGTGCTGACGTCTCGCGGGGCGCAGTGAAATAGCGCGCAGCGATCCTGTAGGAGCCCGCGGCGAAAGGCCGTTCAGTTCTGGGACGCAGGCGGACCGCTTGGGCCAGCGTCAGGCAGGCCGTTTGGCCTGCCTGGGACTTTCCGGTCCGGTTGGAATGGCGGTCCCGGCACGCGGGCTCGACAACCAGACGGCACGGGTGCGGAGAAACTTGTCAAATCCCTTGGGATTCCGGGGTTTCGCGCAGTCGCGCCGCCGCTTGTTCGGGAGTGGTGTCGCGTTGAGGCATCGCCAGCATTTCGTAGCCGACCATGAACTTGCGCACGGTGGCGGAGCGGAGCAGTGGCGGATAGAAGTGGGCGTGAAGATGCCACTCCGGATGGGCCTGACCGTCGGTCGGCCGCTGATGGAAACCCATGGTGTAGGGAAAGGAGACCCCGAACAGGTTGTCGTAGCGCGTGGTGAGGCGTTTGAGGATCTCGGCCAGATCATCGCGCGCAACGCCGGTAAGTTCATCGAGGGCGGTGACGTGGCGGGTGGGGAGGACCAGCGTCTCGAACGGCCAGACGGCCCAGAAGGGGACCAGCGCCACGAAGGAGGCGTTCCGGCAGACGATGCGCTCGGCGGATGCGCACTCCAGGGTGACGTAGTCGCACAGCAGGCACGCCCGCTTTGAGCCCTGGTACGCGGCTTGCGACTGCTGCTCCTTGAGCGGCTCGTTGGGCAGCGTCCGGTTGGCCCAGAGCTGGCAGTGCGGGTGCCGGTTGCTGCACCCCATCATGGCGCCGCGGTTCTCGAAGATCTCCACGTAGTTGATCGCAGGATGCGCGCCCAGCTCCTGGTACTGGGAAACCCAGGTGTTCACCACCTCGCGCAGCGCTACCAAATCCATTTGCGAGACGGTCAGATCGTGACGCGGCGAGAAACAGATGACGCGGCAAGAGCCGGGCTCGGTCTCGGCAACCAGCAGGCCTTGCTTCTCAAACCGCACTACCGGAGTATCGAGCTGCATGGCCGCGAAGTCGTTGTCGAAGACGAACGTCGAGGTATAGCTCGGATTACGCGCGTGGCCGGCGCGGGCATTGCCGGGGCACAGATAACACTCCGGATCGTAAAGCGGCTGGTCCGTGCGGGCCACATGCTCGACCTGGCCCTGCCAGGGCCTCTGGTTGCGGTGGGGAGAGACCAGCACCCACTCCCCGTTCAGCGGGTTATAGCGCCGGTGCGGCCCCCGGCTCCATTTCAGCATTACCCATTATTGCCTAAAAGGACCTGCGTATTACAATTCCAGTTTCCCGCGATAAACCATTTCCTTCAGTGTGAACTTGACTTTGATCTCGCGCCGTCCCACCGCGGTTTCGAAGTCGACTTCCTGGTCGTCGAGGCTGATCGCCTCGGTGCGAGGGAAAAGAAGAGAGATCACCCGCCCTCCTGGGGCGTTGGAGACCTCGACCCGGGTGGGCGCGATGCTGCCGCCGCTGCCTTTGAGTTTCAACACGGACAGTTCCTTGAGGCGGTCTTGCATCTGCGCTATGCGGTCTGAATCGGACTCCGGTTGTTCCTCGCCCCGGCCGCGCCCCTGCCGCATCGGCATTCCGGTGACGGTGACCACGTAGAACTCCCGCGCCCACTCCGCAACCTTTTTCGCCTGGGCATCATCCGGGTGAGCCTTGGCGGCCGCTTCGCGCAACGGCGCGGCGCTGTCCCAGCGCACGGTCACCTGGGGCTTGGACCTGCTCCCGCCCGAGCCCTCTTCGCCGCGGGGCCGGCCCATGCCCGGACCACCCATGCCACCGCGGCCGTCCATGCCGCCCATTCCGCCTCGCCGGCCCATCCCGGCTCCGTTACGATCCGAGTTGGCGCTGAGGCTGGCTTCCTTGGCCCAGGGCGACTTGGTCACCAGGCGCTGGATGTCCTTGTCGGTCCAGTCGGAAGGTTGTTTATCCTGCCAGAACTCGCCCGCCAACAGAAGGGCGGAACCGGAGATGAAACCGATGGCGGCTGCGGTGCGAAGCAACATCACGTCCTCCTTGTCCTACGGCAACAGCACCATGGGAGCGCGGCGGAAGGCGAACTTCTTGCCCAGCTCGTCGATTACGTTCACCTGGCAGGTGTACGGGCCGGGGGCGAAGGTGGCCAGCGGGATGCGGAAGTGGACCCCCACTACGTTGCCTTTCGCGGGGGTCTCGGTCAGCCGCAGAGGCTCGGACTGGAAAGCTTGCAGCTTGCCGCGGAAGAAACTCACGCTGGCGGAGATGTCCGCGGTTTTGTGGGTGGGTTCCGCACCCGGGTCGTAGACCTCGAAGAACACGTACAGGTCCTGATCTTTGCGGTAAACCTTGGTGATGCTCGGAACCAGCTTGTATCCGTCCTTGACTAACGGGTCGTCGGCGAGCAGCTTCTTGTTGCGTTCGGCCGAGCCTACCGCGGCGGAAAGCGGCTCGCGCTGATTGGCCCAGACCACCGAGCTGAGCCGCAGGGATTTCTGGTCGGCCACCACGTCGGGCACGGTGAACTTGGTCTCGAACGTGCCCATCTTGCCGGTGGCGTTTTCGCGGCACAGAAACTTCAGGGTGTAGTCTCCCGGAATCAGCGTGAAGCCGCCGCCGTACTGGAGGAAGCGTTTCCCCAACTGCCCCAGGTTCTCGCCCTTGAGTTTCACTTCGATCGAGTCGCGCACCGTGCCCGCGATTCTCCCCCGGGTGTCGCGGACCTGGCCGATGAAATCCAGAACCGTGCTCTCGTTGCCGCCCTTGCGGGCCAGTTCGAGTTCCGAGCCGGGAATCTTCACCGCCAGCGGCACAAAGTAGCGGTCGCGGGCCAGGCGGAAGTAGTTCACTTCGAGAGCGAGCGAGAGGTCGGTGATGGGGTCGCCCAGCAGCAGCGCCTCTTCGAGTTGGCGCTCTTTGTCCGAGGTGTTGTACTCCTTGAACTGTTTGGGAGCGAAGTACCCGGAGCGGTAGTCCAGCTTGGCCTTGAGATGCGAGGCGAGCTGCACTTTGACGCGGCGGTAGCGGCCGTCCAGCGCCGGGTTGGTGGAGTAGTAGCCGAGGATGTAGTAGCTGGAAACACTCTCCTGGGCCTGGCGCATGCCGAGGGTGAGATCGTTGGAGTCCAGCAACGCCTTTCCGCCGGTGTCTCCGGCGAGCGTGGTGAGGGTCTCCTGGGAATCGTTGAAACTGGCGGAGCGGGATCGCTGAGCGGATCCCGAATACATGGCGTTGCCCCTGGTTGAGGCCTGAGTCGCGTCGCCGCCGGCAGGTGTCGCCACCAGGCCGCGGGCGTCGATGGTGTAGAAGGAAACGTTGGAGCGCACCGCCGCATTGACGGTGGCGCGCAACTGCGACTGGTTCTCGACGCCGGTCTTGCCGACGCCGCTCGAGAAGTAGACGAGCGCTTTCTTCTCGGGCAGCGACGCGAGCATCTTGGCGGCCGATTCCAGCGCGCTGAGCTTCCGGTCGGTGTTGAAGATGTTGAACTCGGTGTCGTCGGCGGTGAAGGCGGCTCCGGTATCCTGGGCCGCGTCGTCCGTGTCGGTGGCGCCCAGGGCCGCGAGTTCGCTTCCCTCGCCGATGTGGAAGCCCTTGATCACTTGCAGTAATCGATCGCGGTCGCCGGTGAAGTCCTGAAGGACTTGAAGCTGGTTGGAGAAGGCCATGATCGCGACCAGGTCCGCTTCGGTCATCTGCTGCTGAAGGAACTGCGTGGCGGCCTTCTGCGCGCGGATCTGCTCGGGCTGCTCCATGGAG
The DNA here is from genome assembly GCA_003137035.1 of Bryobacterales bacterium. GTDB lineage: Bacteria > Acidobacteriota > Terriglobia > Bryobacterales > Bryobacteraceae > Fen-330. Next base: position 12,543 of record PLEM01000516.1, read on the forward strand.
GAGAAATCGAAGAACAGGACCATCAGGCGCCGGTCCTTGTAGCGGATCTGACCTGGCTTGGAGGTGCTGATGGCCTCGCGCACCGGCGGTTTGGGCGCGGGCGCGGCGGGCCGAGCCGCCAGGGCGGGAGTGGGAACGATAGGAGGCAGCGGCGTCGCTTCGAGTTTCTGGTACTCGAACACCGAGAGTTTCTGCGGCTTGTCGTCCTCGGAGAGCGTGAAGTCGCCGGCCTTGAGGTTCTCGACAGCGCGGCCGGAGGAATCGCGCACCGCCACATTGACGATCACCAGTTGGCTGGTGACGTTGAAAGTGAATTCGCGCTGCGGCTGCTGGCCGCCGACCGTCAGCGCGGTGAGAAGGAGAACTGGTGTGATTCGCATGGCTAGAACCGGAAGCGCAAAGTCGCCTGCGTCGTCCGCATGCTGCCGGTCGAGAGCGGCAGGCCGTAGTTGGAAGCGTTCACCGTGGTCCCGACCCGGGTGACGTTCATGATGTTCAACGCGTTGGTGCTGTCCATTCGGAGGTTCACGCTGCGGCGGCCCTCACCGATCGGGAAGTCCCGGCCCAGTGAAATGTTCGTGGTGAAGCTGAACGGCCCCGGAATCGTGTTGCGGCCCGCGTTCCCAAACTGGCCGGACGGAGGCAGTACAAACGCCAGCAGATTGAACAGACTGGTTCCTACTTCAACCGGTAACCCGCTGGCCTCGGCCCGAGAGCTGCCGGCCGCCCCGGTGCCGCCCGCGTCGGATCGGTTGCCCAGAACCGTCGCGGTGAACGGGGAGCCGGATTGCCCGGTGATGGAGCCGCTCAGCGTCCAGTTGCGGACCAGTTTGCCGTGCCATCCTTTGGCCGCGAAGCTGCTAGTGGTCCCGCTGCTGGGGGACGAAAACACGTAGGACATACTGAGGCTGTGGCGGCGGTCGAAGCTTGACAAGCCGCGCTCGGCCCGGAGATTGTTGGCGTCCTGGGCAACCACGTTGCCGCCGCCGAAGGTTGAGGCATTGTCGATGGATTTCGAGAACGTGTACAGAAGGTTGCCCGAAATTCCGCGGCGGAATCGCCGGCTCAAGCGCGCCTGCGCGGCGTGGTAGATGGAGTTCCCGTTGGAGGTGTCGAAGGTGAAGCCCACCGCGTTGCCGATCTGGCGGCGCTGCTCGGCGGTCAGCGGCGATCCGGGCGCGGAGCGGTTGGGGATTCCCTGAATGTCCAGCCGCGTGCCCTTGGTGCCCAGGTAGCCCAACTCCGCCACCATGGAAAGCGGCAGGTCGCGCTGCACCGAGAAGTTCCAGGTCTGCGCGTAGCCAACCTTGTAGTTCTTGTCTACCGCGTAGGTGTTGGTGATCTGAGTGGTGGAGGCGCCGGTGAAACCGTTCTGCAAGGTGAGCGGATTCGCCAAGCTGGTCTGGAAGGTCGAGGAATTGGCGAAGGGCGGCTGCTGGGCCATCAAAGTGGCCGCCTGGTTGTACACGCTGCCGTTGAAGTAGACGCCGTAGCCGGCGCGCACCGTCATGGCTTTTTTCGGGAACGGCTTCCAGGCCACCGCGAGACGGGGCGCGATGTTGTTGCGATCCGGATTGATGAGCCCCGCGGGGAAGACTCCGGAGTACGGGCCGGTGGCTCCGGGAGTGACTGGGGCCACGGCGGTGAAGCCCGGAGCGATGTCCAGGTTCACCATCCGGTTGTACTTCTCCGTCAGCGGGGACGGCAACTCATAGCGCACGCCCAGATTGAAGCTGAGGTTGGAGCGCACGCGCCAGTCGTCCTGCGCGAAGAAGCTGTACTTGGAGCCCCGGAAGTAGGTGTCGGCGCTGCCGTAGCGTATGGTGCTGGAGTTGGGCAGCCCGAGCAGGAAGTCGGCAAGATCGAAGCCGGTGGAAGGTAGCGGTTGCCCATTGGAGTCGAAGGCGCTGGTGGAGAGTCCGGAGAAAGTGAACGAGCCGCGGCCGTTCTGGTCGCTGCGGTTGTTGAGCTGGAGCCGCTGATACTGGGCGCCGAAGGTCCAGGTGTGCTTCCCGCGCACCACGATCACGCTGTCGCCGATGGTCGAGGTCTGGTTGCGCATGAGCGCCGCGGCTCCGTCCGACAAACCCCCGAAGTTGGTGAACGAGAGATTGGGCGGGCCATAGTCGAGCGGGTTGCTGGAAGCGCCCGCGATGCCCAGTTGAGCCGCCACGTTGGGGCCGTTGGCGAAAAACGGCGAGGTGGTGCTGCGGTTGCGCGAGAAGCTCCAGTTCAGGTTGTTGATGAGGCCGGTCTTGAGGTTGTGCGTCCAGGAGAGGTTCAGGCTGATCCCGCGGCCGCTGAGCGAATCCTGGAACCCAAAGAGTTGTTGGCTGACCGATCCGCGTTGCTGGAGATTGAAGGAACCGCCGATCCGGTCCTTTTGCGTCAGGCTGTGGAACATGCGCAGGCCCAGGTTGTCGGTGTTCTGCGGCACGGATCTCACGATCTGGTAGTTCTGGACAAGCCCGGGCTGGTTCGGCAAGGGGATGAACTGGAGCAGGCCGCTGGCCACCGGGTTGATGCGCGAAGAGGGAATCTGGTTGTTCGAGAACGGGAGGTGAGTGGTCGGATCGTAGATGGTGATGGGCCCGTTCGCCATGGCCTGGGAGAAATCCCCGATTCTCTCCAGCGGCGAGGGCAACGTCGACGTGTTGTTGTATGGGCTCTTGCTGCGAGTGCCGGAGTAGTTGACGAAGATGAAAGTCTTCGGGCTGTTGATGAGCTTGGGAATGCGCAGTGGGCCACCGCCGGAGAACCCGAAGCGGGACTGGGCATAGGAGGGCTTGACGACGGTCTGCCCGGTAAGCGAATAGGGACGCGCGTCGAGGGCGGAATTGTCGAGGCTGAAGAACATGGCGCCGCGAAACGCCTCCCGGCCTCGCCCGATGCGGTTGCCGAAGGCCGTGGTTCCCTGACGGTTCTGCCAGTCGGGACGCCCACCCGGACCGCGCTGGCCGCCCTGTCCCATCCTGCCTCCCGGGCCGCCAAATCCTCCGCGACCGCCGAAACCACCGGGGCCGCCCATTCCGCGTCCGCCCGGTCCCCCGCCCATGCCCGGAGGACCACCCCCTGGTCCCTGTCCGCTGTCAAAGCCGGGAGGATTCCCGTCTTGCGCGCCGCCGGGCATCCCTGGGCCTCCAGGGCCGCCGCCGAAGCCCCCGAACGCCATCATGTCGCCCTCTTGCCGGGGCATCTGCAATCCACGACTGAGGCTGCCGTTGACCAGGAAGGACTCGTTGGCGTTCTGGCTCATGTCGGCGCCGTTCATGTCGGGAGCAGGTTGTGCCGCCAGGGCAACTAGCGCGTCCGCCTGCGCCGTCTGATTGACGCCCAAGCGCTGGAAGGAGCCATTGGGGGCGTTCGGGCGCGCGCCTTGCGGCGTGGCGGGCCTTGTTGCGGCGGCAGCCTGGGCCGGTGCGGTCTTTGGCGCAGCAGGATTCGGCGCGGCTGCCTGAGCTGCGACAACCGGCGGCGCGGGAGGTTGCTCCGGATGTGGCTGAGCGGACCTGAGCTTCAAATCCCAGGTCAGGGCGGCGCCAGCCGGAACGGTGACGACGCGCTGGGTTTTGTCGAAGCCGAACGCCTCGACCTCGATGGCCCAGGCGCCGGGGCCCAGGTCCTCGAACACATACCTACCCGCGTCGTCGGTGCTGGTGACGAGTCTGGCGTCGCCCAACGTGGCGGTGACGATCGCCCCGGGGATCGGAAGTCCCGCCGAGGTAACCGAACCGCGCTCTTCGGCGGCAGCCAGTGTCCCGGCCACAAGCGCGGCGATGATGAGGAATCTATGGATCACGGCAGCCCTCACGCTCCTCCTTGAGTATCCAACCTCGAAGTAAGGATGTCTCGGAGAATGTGAAGGTTACCGCCGCGGGAGCGGTCGCTGTAAAGAATTGTAAGACAGGGAGAAAGGAGGGCGCCGGGGCCTCGGACGCGCTCCGATCACGTTTCGGATTTCCGATCTCGCTAGGAAGCCACGCGCAGGGCGCGCTGGAGTTCGATTGGAAGCGCGAGCTTCTGGAAGAGACGGGCTGGGTACAGATAGTCCTCACCCGATTCGTCGATCACACGGATGAGATCGTTCGCCGCTGCATCTGCGTCGTTCACGACCGGATACAACTTTCGGACCTCGAGTGACGCGGCATAGCCACGATTTCGGAGGCACACCGCGAAACCCTCTGTTCTGGCCCTATGAGTGCGCATGGCTAGTCCACAAGACGCTTTACCTTCAGTTCCTTCTTTCCGATGCCCGACGCTTGGTACCAATGGGGCTCCGCTTGCCGTATCGTACCATTGGGGAGCTTCACTTCCGCATACCCCTTGCGTTTACGCCACCGTCCGGGGCCGTAAAGCTTCCGCAGACGGGGCAGTTCACGAATGGAGTTGCCGACCGCGAACGTTTCGACCCCGGCAATCTCACCGCGGACCTCGAAGAACACTCTGCCGGCATTCTATCATTCTTAGGCAACAGGCCCGTCCGGCGCCCGTTCAGAACCGCAGCCGCAGCGCCAATTGCATCGAGCGGGGGCCGCCGGCTTGCAGGGCGGGGGCCAGGCCGGTCGGCCCGTGCGAGATCGGTGCGCCAGGAGTTCCTCACCGGATTCAGAGCAGATAGTCGGGATGCTCAGCAAGAGAAGCGTCTCACTCGCAGCGTTTGAACTTGCGCGCGTGGAATACCTTCCGAAGCACTCCACTCCCGCGCTGCGAGCGCGGAGACGCGGGGTCTTCCAATCCTCTAGGATCCGCCGGACATGCCAGCTCTCATTGCGGCGATTGCCGAGGACAGGGCTTCGCAATGAAAAACTCGAGCAAGGGCGGTGGCGTCCACCACCGAGTCGATACCATCCAGGGCGATGAGCAGCAGGTATGGCGGAAAATCGACAGGGCGTTCCTCGTTGGAACAGCGGTAAACATGACTGTTAACCACGCCGAGGGACGGTATCATTGTGTCCATCGCCTTAACTACTCTTGCGCCGCGGCCGCCTCGCACCTCGAGGAACGCGCGATACACCTGGCGGTGCAGCAGCCCATATTGGGCCGCAATCTCGGCGATCTCTCCATCTTGACCGTCCGAATTGACAATACGGTCCCACGACTTCAGGAGGGGCGACGCCTTCAGATCCGATATCAGCGTCTTGGTCATGACCGTGTTGTACCAGAGCCACCTAGACACAGGCGCAACCGCCCTCCTGGTGAAGAACCCCGTTGTTTCTCTCTCAATTGCCCGGTCCAGCCTGCCCAGCGCCCTGCTGTCGCCGCGCGTGTAGCGCTTGAGGTCCTCGAGGCCCTCGAGCAACCGTCTATAGTCGCTGGCATAGGAGGCTGAGTACTTCTTTGTCAGCAGTTCATCCATCCCTTCTTCAAGCGCCGCTCCTTCAGTCGGCTTCCCGGCCTTTCTCAGTTGAGACCGTGCGATGGACTTAAAATCCCCTATTGTCGGCACATGGAATGTCTCCGGTGCAGCATCTTTCGCCTTTTCCTCGGATGACCGATACTCCCAATACAGCGGGTCGGACTCCTCGAAGCGCCACCTGGACGGGTCGCTGGCCCCTGTCGAATGGTTGGCCAAGGCCCGTAGACGCTCTCCGAAAAGTGCCTCGAAGTTGACGGCAGGAAGCGGAGGCGCTTGACGCAGGCTGTCAAATATCTCGGAAAACTCCTTGCTGGGGTTAGGAGCCCACTTCAGAGACCACTTCTCCAGGCGGTCCAGCGATCGAGGGTCTCCGATCTTGCGGAGGGCGTCAATGGAGAAGCTTTTGTAGTCGCTACCATCGATAAAAAGATCGAGCAGCATGTCCACCGCAAGCGGATGTCGAAGCTGACCAAGGGCGTCGTAGGAAGACCGGCGGCCACGTTGGAGCAATGCGCGCCTCATCAAGGGTAGAACGGCGCTGCGCTCGCCAATCGCACCCAACGCCGTCGCTGCGGCGTCAGACACCTGATCCTCGGGATCGTCGAGAGCAAAGACAAGCGCGTCAACAGACCGGGCTGAGCGCAGGCGCCCCAGGCCCGTGGCCGCCCCCTCGCGGACTTCAGGAACCGGAGAGCCAAGGGCAGCGCGGAGGAACTCGGGATTCTGCGACTGCCCGAGGATTGCATGAATGGCTTTACCCGCGACCCCCCGCCGGTCCGTATCGGCAGAGCCCAGCATGACGGTGAGGTGCTCGAACGCATCTGTGCCGAGCTCCTCGATGATACGCGCGGCGTTGGCGGTGATTTGCGGGGTATAGGCGGTGCGCCCTCTTTCGTCAATCCCCGGCAGATACTTGGACGGCCCGAGCGCGCGCACGATTCCAACCAGGGACTCTTCGGACTTGTTTGCCGGGCGCCAGCCGAGCGATAGCAACGCCTGCGTCGCCTCTTCGCGCGCCGGCCAGTGTGCGTCCGTCAGTAACTTGGTAAAGTCCTCGACACGGCCCTTGCCGCCTTTCCTCAGCGCCTTGGCGGCGAGTCCGCGAGTGTGCGGGTCCGCGTCGTCCAACACGCCCACGATCTCGCTGACCCACTCGGGGGCGTCGCGCTCGCCGAGAGCCTGCGCCGCTCGCTGGCGGATTTCGAATTTTGGGTCCGTTCGCAACACCGCGGCAAGAAGCGCCGGCGCTTGGCGCGCCCGTGACTGAGCAAGCGCCTGAACCGCCTTCTTCCTGACGTCGGCCGATTCGGACTTGAGCTGCATACGAGTCCACCAGAGCATGGTTGTCCGTCCTCTCCGTCGATTGTAACCCAGGATTCGCTCTTCGGCTTCCTGGCGGAGGTCGTGCTTGGCTGGCAGGTTGACCCGCATCTGAGTGGAAGTGCCAACATAACGGGCGAGCCGCAAAGCCGAGTCCGCAGGCTGTAGAGCCTGCCCCACACTCAGAATCGCAGCCGCAGCGCCAATTGCATCGAGCGGGGGCCGCCGGCTTGCAGGGCCGGGGCCAGGCCGCTGTTGGGGCTGCCGTTGCCCATCATCAGATTGAGCATGGAGGCGGACTGCCCGAACAGGGGGCTGGCGAGGTAGCGGACGGGATCGCCGAAATTGGCGTGATTGAGGACGTTGAACGCTTCGATCCGGGTGTCGAGCGAGAACCGCTCGGAGAGGTGAAACTGGCGGCGCAACGCGAGGTCGATCTGGTACATGCCCAGTCCCTCCACCACGTTCCTTCCGAGGGTTCCCTGGGCCAGATTGTGCGGCAGCGTGAACGCCGCGGGATTCAGGCGCTTGCCTCCCGGCGCGGCGGAGTCGGCGAGCCAGAGGGGGACGCCCGAGCGGAGATCCGGACGGATCACGTTGCTCAAGCCCAGGCCGAAGGCGTCCTGCCGGGTGAGAATGTCGATGGGAAAGCCCGTCCGGGAGCGGACCATGCCGTGCATCGCCCAGCCTCGCAGCAGATGGAGGCGCCCAGCCGGAACCTCGTAGGAGAAAGCGGCGGTTAGCGCGTGCCGGGCATCGAAGCTCGAGGAACCGCGGTCCTCGGCCGCTCCAAATCCGGGCTGTACCAACTGCAGCGCCGATGCGTAGGAGACCGTGTCGATGGAATGCGACCAGTTGTAGGAGAGGACGCCCTGTAGTCCCCGGGCCATCGAGCGCCGGTATTGAAGTTGCAGAGCGCTGTAACTGGCGGCTCCGTGGTTGGTGGCCACGGCGACGTCCACCGCGCCGATATCGGGCCTGAGGAACGCTTCGCGCCGCAGCAGGCCGCTTCCGGAGGAGCCCACGTAAGAGACTGCGCCCACACCATAGGCGCCCAGCGCCCGCTCCAGGGTGAAGTTCCATTCCAAGGAGAGCGGCAGGCGCAGGTTGGGCGCCACTCCATAGCGAATGGGGATGCCCATGGTGGAGGCGGCATGGCCGTAGGGCGAGCCCATGGACATCCGCAGGCTGTTGTATGGGGCTCCGTTGACGGCGTCGGCCTCCGCGCTGAATCCGGCGTCGTAGTAGGCCCCCGCCCCGGTTCGCAGGACGGTCTTGCCGTCGCGCGTAAGTCCATACGCAACACCGATTCTAGGGCCAAAATTGAAGTAACCCATTCGCCACAGAGCGGCTCCTGGACTCAGCGCCTGAACGGAGGACTGATCGGCGCTTTCCGACAGCACGTACTCGGCGCTCCGCAAGGCCGCCGACGGTGGGTTGAGCTCCCATCGCGAGCCGTAGGTGAGGGTCAACCGGGGATGCACCCGCCAAGTGTCCTGGAGGAACAGGGAGACGTTTCGCACCACACTGGACACTTGCGAGGCTTCCGAGTAGGTCACCAACATGTTCTGGTTGGCAGCCAGGTCGGCCAGACTCTCGAAGGTGATGCCCACATTGTAAGGGGGGTCGCCACGGCGGGCGGCCAGCCTGCGGTAATCGCCGCCAAACCGGAGCTGGTGAGTTCCCCGCGTCACCGCCAGCGTATCCACAAGGTTGAACTGCCCCTCGCTGTTTGTGCCGGGCGTACCGGTGATGAGTTCGCCGACTCCACTCACCGACAGTCGATAGAACGACCCGCCCGCCGGGACGGCAATTGGTAGCGGCAGGCTGGAGAGGTTCAGGGGGATTGCGCCGCCCTCGGGACTGGTGCGCCAGTCTGCGCCGACCTTGGTTTGGGCCGTGTTCAGCCGTAACTCATTGTTAATGCTGGGGCTGAACGAGGCGGTCAGTCCAATGGTCAGGATATCGGAACGGAAGTGCGAGACGTTGATCTGCGAGTAGCCGGACTCGGTCGTGGAGGGCGTCCGGCTGTACCGGGCAAACAGGCTCAGGCGCGCGCTAAGGGCGTGATCCAGACGCAGGCTCCCGGCATCCAGCGCGGAAGGTCGCAAGGTGCTGGCAGTCAGTTCGGTCAACCCGCCGCCCAGGTCGCGCCCGTTGGGAAGCGGGAAGGCGTTGAGGATTGGCTGGACCGGTCCGGGCGCGTAGCGGCGAACCAGAAGCGACGGCACGGCCTCCATCCAGGTGTAGGGCTGGCGCAGACGGAGTCCTTCGTAGGACGCGAAGAAAAAGGTGCGATTGCGGCGCACCGGTCCGCCCAGCGTGGCGCCGAAGTCATTGAGGCGCAACGGGCCGCTGCCGAGGCCCTGAGCGTTGGCGAACCAGTCGTTGGCCTCCAGCCGCTGGTTGCGCAGGTACTCGAACAGGCTCCCGTGGTAGTCGTTGGATCCGGACCGGCTGCTGACCACCACCTGGGCGCCCGGCAGGCGTCCGTACTCGGGCGCGAAACTGGAGGTCTCGATGCGGAACTCCTCCAGCGCTTCGATGGAGATGAGGTTGTGCGTGCTGCCGAAAGCGGTCATTCCGGGCAGGGAACCGCCGCTGAATTGAGCCGGCATCCCGGTGCCGCTGACGCCGGTGTTGGCGCTGACGCCGTCCAGGGTGAAGTAGTTGGTGTTGGCCCGCTGGCCGTTGGTGGAGAACTGGCCGGCCTCTCCGGCCGTGGCGGGAGTAACCAGAACGCCGGGGGCCAGCTNNCCAGCTCGAGCAGACCCAGCAGCCCGCGGCCGTTCAGCGGCAGGGTCCCGATCAACTCCCGCCCGATCACCATCCCGACCGAACCATCCTGGAGGTTGACGGGGGCCGGACCGCCCTGCACCGTCAACTCCTGCTCCATGTTGCCGACCTGAAGCGTGAAGTCGATTCGCGCATTCTGGGCGACTTCGAACCGCACCCCCAGCCGCGCCAGGGTCTGGAAGCCCTCCTTGCGGGCGGTGACCTTGTAGAGGCCCGGCTGGAGCGAGGCGATGACGTACATCCCTTCCTGGTTGGAATGGGAGGAACGCCGGATGCCAGTGGCCTGGCTCACTACGGTCACGGTGGCTCCGGGCACCACGGCGTCGGAAGGGTCCTTGATCAGGCCGAATACCTGCGCACCCTGCTGCGCCTGGAGCGCAGCCGAGAGAAGCAGACATCCGGAAAGGACCCAGGCCAGACGCATTACCGCGCGCCCTCCTTCAGGCTGTCGCGATATGCCGCGGCAAGCGCCCGGAAGCGCGCCGAAGCAGAGGCCAGCCGCGAGGGGATTTCAGCCGGGGCCAGCCGGCTATCGGCGCCGGCCAGCAACACGTTCAGGAGTTGATCCACCTGTTGGGCGGAAACGAACACCTGCACGGCTCCCGCCTGCCAGTCCGGCCCAAGCGCGGTTTCGGCCGGCGCGCGCTCGCTGCCCTCGCCCAGAGCCGCAAGCGCGGGTTTGACGGAATTCAGGATTTCGCCGGCCGATCCGGAGAGCGCCTGCGCGTGTTCGCGCCGCAGAGTGGCGAGCAAAGTCTTGTCGCGATCGCCGAGCTGCGACTCGGCGGAAGGTGGAAACCGTTCCGCCAGGTTCCGCAGCGCGTGAGCGCGGGCCATGGAGGCCTCGCTAAGCTCCAGCACCCGGTTGGCGAACTTCTCGAAGGCAACCCGGCCGCCGACGGCCTTCTCGAGCTCGGCCTGCAGAGGGACGCGCGCAGCGGCAACCGACATGGCCGTTTTGGAGGCGCCGGCTTCCGGGTCCAACGGACGCGGGTCGTCGAAGCGCACGGCCACGCCCGGCACGCGGGCCAGCGAGGACCGGACTTGTTCCTGGCGCTCGGGTTCCATGCCGGTACCGGTGACGACGAGCTTCCGGCCGCTTCGGGTCAACTCGATCGGCTCTCCCAGATCGGCTCCGATGCCGTGGAGCGCGGCGATGACCTGCAACTCCTGAGTGGCTGTGGCACTCGTCTCGAGATGGGGAGCGGGCTCCAGCGCGGCCTCGGGCGCCCGGGCCTCGGCGATCAGCGGCGCGGCCGGGGAGGGAAGCACTGGCTCGCCTTGAATCTCGGTGATTTCGACCCACTCATTCCCGCCAAATTGGAACGTCTCGCTGACCGGAGAGAGATCCTGGCCGCGCAGGGTGATGGTGGCTTCAGTCAGAGGGCTGTGAGCGGTGGTGGTGCGGATGCGGTACATACCTGGCGCGGGGAGGGGTTCCACCTCATCGCGCTTGTCGGCAAGCTGGTCGCGCCATGCGGCATAGGATCGGGCGCTCAGAGGGTCTTGCCAGTTGAAGCGCGCCGAGGCGAATAGCGTTTCGAGGGGCTCGGCGGCGGCGGTGGTCTGGGACGAGTGAGAGGCGGCGCGGGTGAATGAATGCGTCCGCGTCCGCACCCGGATCTGCCGGCGCTCGCGCGGAGCGGATGCGTCCGCGGCCACCGCTTTCCGGAGCAACTCGGCGGCGCTGGCCACCGGCGGCCGCCCGAATCGGTAGGCCGCCAGGCAGGCCAGCAGCAGCACGGCGGCAGCGGCCAGCCAGCGGCTCGGGGCGCGGCGGGGGGCGCTCGGGCGCGCCTGGTCGATCCGGCGCATGCGCACGCGGATGTCGTCCCAGGGCCGGGGCGGCGCGGGCAGGCTCGGCTTCAGCCCGCCCTCGTGGTAATGCATGTAGTCGCCGATCTCTCGCGTCAACTCCTGGAATTGCGTGCGGCAGCTCCAACAAGCCTCCAAATGGGCTCGAATGGCCGCCGCTTCCTTGGACCGCAGCTCGCCATCGGCGAACTGCAGCAACTGCTCTTCACCAGGGTGGAGCGCACCGAACTTAAGCATGGTTCGCCCTCCTCAATCTCGTGATCGCGCGGCGCAGGAACTCGCCGACCGTTGAAGTGCCGACCCCGATCACCTGGGCGATCTCCTGATAACGGAGACCCTCGGCACGAAGAAACAGGCACGATTTCTGTTGCGCGGAGAGGCCCGCGACGGCGTTGTGCAGCCGCAGGAGTCTCTCACGTTCGATGAGCGACTGCTCGGCGCTCTTTTCGGGGGCCGGCAGACAGGCTTCCATCTCGGGCTCGAAGGGCCGGGTGTAATCCTGCTTTTCACGCAGGTTGAGCCCGTGGTTGTGAGCCACGCGGAAAACCCAGGCGCGTGTGTTGCGGATGTCCTCCCCTTTTTGTAGCGCTACGTAGAGGCTGAGGAAGACGTCTTGGGTGGCATCCTGGGCCAGCGGGGGATGGAGGCCCAGCGTCAGCAAGTAGCGATACACATCGTCGCGGGCCTCGAGGAACAACCGCTCGACCTGGTCGTGCATGGTCGTCGCGGCGCGCTCAAGATGCAATCCGGCCACGTTCAAACTCTCCATCCCGCCTTGGGCCACTGGGTCGGGCATGATGTTGGTGCAAGCCGGGGCACACTACTGCGTCTGCACGCAGAGTTTGGCCCCATCGAAGGATTGGAAGCCCTGTATCGTCGCGGTCAGGTTGGAATCCACGCCGCCCCCGCATGGGGGAGTGTCGGAGGGGGGCTGCGGAACCTGGAAGTTCACTTGGTACAGTCCGACCGAGCCCGCCGCCAGGCCGACATAGGTCGGCTGATACGTGGCCGCGATGCCGGAGGCGGGGCGGGAAGTGCCGGCGTTGGGGCGGAAATCGAGATCGATCCGGACCGGACTTGCGAGCGCCCCCCAAGGCGCGGCTGCACCGGTTTCCGCCGCCGGGGTGGTGTTCCCCAGGCCGTACGCATAAATGACCAGCTCTTCGCCGGGCTTGGCAGGCTGCGAGGCCGATACCAGGGCTCCGCCGGCGTGGGTGACCAGAGACTGGCAAGGCAGCGATCCGGAATCGTCGGTGCGCGCGTTGCCGCAATTGGTCAGGGCGTGGATCGAGTCCATCACCGGGGAAAGCTGGAACGACCTGCCCGGCAACCCATTCTCCGTAAAGGTGATGTCCGTGGTTCCGATCAGATCGATCAGGGTCATGATCAGCGGATTGCGCGGCTTCATCTCGAAGGGAACCTGCAAGGTCACCGCCGTGAGCATGCAATCCGGCGACAGCGCCAGCGGATCGCTGCAAGTGTTGAGCTGTTCCACCGAGAGCAGGGGCACCGGCAGGGACGTGCCGGGGCCGGACTGGCGGATGATCGCCGAAATCCCCGCCAGCGTCACGGGCAAGGGCACCGAAGGAGCGCGCTCGGCGCGGAACGGCGGAGGCAGCACCGTCTGGAGCCCCGTCAGAAAGAATGTCACCACCTGCCCAGGCGCCACCCGCACCGGGATGGGGTTCACGTAGCCGGCTCCGACCAACGCGATGCCAGCCTGGCCAAAGAGCATTTGGCAGGCCATTAAGAAAACAACACCTATCCGCACACCGGTAATCCTCCTTACTGCACCTAAGACAGCCTGCGCTCTATTTTAACGACACCGCAAACTTGCTGTCGTTAAAATCGCGGCTCGCCTGTCTTAGCATCGACAGCTCTGATTTTGGACTCCTCGCCGGAGATCCAGGTTTCGGCCAAGGGTGGTGGTATCCAGGTGCAGGAATGTTGGACGCGGGCCTCACCGGGAGCAACCGCTGCTGACGGGTAGCGTACTCCAGCCAGCCGACGCCGGATCTCAGCCCGATTTCTCGGGCGGACCGCATCGGGGCCGGTTCTAGAAGTCGACTGAACCGGCTCCGATGCGGTTTTTCTTCCTTTGATGCTCTCTCGGAACGCAAGCCGCTTGCTCACGCGCGCAGTTCAGTGCTGCCGGGCAACCCGAGCACCGAACCGCGACCATTAGGGAGGGAACGGCAGGCTTCTCCGTGAGGCTGGAAACGGCACGGAGCTCACGATTCCGGTGCCCTCTCGGACCACCACCAGCCGGTCGGCGGGGGCCTTGGCTATTCTCTCGAGGTTGCCATTGGGCCAGCGGATTTCCAGGTCGGCGGATTCGGCTGGGCCCAGGCCGAAGTGGAGGCGGCGGTCGCTCACGGATAAGTAACTGGACTGGGCGAGGACTTCCTGGGCCTGCTTCTTGCCGCCGTAGTGCGCGGTGACGCGGGCTCCGATGGCGCTGCGGTTGGATTTCACGCCTTCGAGCTTCACCTTCAGCCAGTGGTTGCCGCCGGTGACGTCGTTGCGCAGCAGGGAGGGGGGCTCGTTCTGATTCATGATCAGCACGTCTACGTCGCCGTCGTTGTCGAAATCGCCGAAAGCTACGCCGCGGCTGGCGTGGGCCGCCGCGATTCCCGGCCCGGCCTGATCGATCAATTCCTCGAACTTGCCGTCGCCGAGGTTGCGGTAAATGAAGCGCGGCGTTCGGTGGGGCTGCTCCGGGTACTTCTTCTCGACTTCGGGATAGACGCTGCCGGTGGCCACGAAAACGTCCGGGTAGCCGTCGTTATCGAGGTCGGCAAAGCCCGTGCCCCAGCAGATGAAGCGGGTCTCGACGCCCAGGCCGGCGCGGATGGTGACGTCGGCGAAGTTGCCCTTTCCGTTGTTCTGGTAGAGGGCCGGGGTGTCCTCGGTGAAGTGGGTCTTGAAAATGTCGAGCTGGCCGTCCAGGTTGTAATCGCCGACGGCGATGCCCATGCCGGCCTGCTCCTGCCCGTCGTCGTTGAGGGCGATGCCGCGCTCGAGCCCGTCCTCGGTGAACGTGCCGTCATGGTTGTTGTGGAACAGCAGGGCGGGGGTGGAGTCGCCCGCGACGTAGATGTCGGGCCAGCCGTCGTCGTCGAAATCGGCGGCCACCGCGGTCAGCCCGTAGCTGCCTTTCAGCTTCGAGATCCCGGCGCGTTCGCTGACGTCGGTGAACGTGCCGTCGCCGTTGTTGTGGAACAGCAGGTTCGATTCCGGCGGCAGCCCGCGCGGCCCGCAGTTCACCGGGATGCCCTTCCAGTTGCAGTTGGCGTCCTCGCCGGTGGGGGGCACCGCCTTGCGATCGAAGGCGACGTAGTTGGAAACGAAGAGGTCGAGCTTTCCATCGCGGTCGTAGTCGATCCAAGTGCAGCCGGTACCCCAACGAAGCGGCCGCAGCAGGCCCGCCTTCTGGGTGACGTCGGTGAAGGTGCCGTTGCCGTTGTTGCGGTAAAGCACGTTCTGGCCCCAGTAGGTGATGAAGATGTCGTCGAAGCCGTCGTTGTTGTAGTCGCCCACGGTCACCCCGCAGGCCCAGCCGGTGCGGGTGAGGCCGGCCTGCACGGTGACATCGGTGAAGGTGCCGTCGCGGTTGTTCTTGTAGAGACGGTTGGTGGCGCCGGGCGGCGCACCGCTCAGGCGCGTGCCGGAGAGCATGAAGATGTCGAGCCAGCCGTCGTTGTCGTAATCCAGGAAGGCGATGCCGGCCCCGGTGGTTTCGACGATGTAGTCGACACGGTCGGGCCGGCCGTAAATCGCCGGCGCGAGCAGGCCAGCCTGCTCGGCGACGTCCGTGAAGCGGGCGTTGAATGGCCGGCCGGAAGGCTTGCCGCGCGGCGTGGGCTTGACCCCGCGAGAGGCCATCCCACCCCGCTGGGCGCGGAGACTGCCCGCCGAAGCCGCCATCAGGGCTAGTGCCTGCCTGCGTGTCATTCATTCCATGATAATGGGGACCGGGGGTTAGCGTGACACACTTGAACTGGCTGGCGATGCTCCTGGCGGCGTCCGTGGCGCCCACTCCGCCCATGGGCTGGAACAGTTGGGACGCGTATGGGACCAGCGTGACCGAAGCCGAGGTTAAGGCCAACGCCGACTCCATGGCCGCGCACCTGAAGCAGCACGGCTGGCAGTACATCGTGGTGGACATACAGTGGTACGAACCCAACGCCCGGGCGCACGGCTACCGGCCGGATGCGGAGTTGCTGATGGACCAGTACGGCAGGCTGCTGCCGGCGCCGAACCGGTTTCCATCCGCCGCCAACGGGCGGGGCTTCAAGCCGCTGGCCGGCTACGTCCACGGGAAGGGGCTGAAGTTCGGCATTCACATCATGCGCGGGATCCCACGCCAGGCGGTTCGCGCGAACCTGCCGGTATATGGGACGAAGGTCCGCGCCTCCGAGATCGCCGACATGAACTCCACCTGCCGGTGGAACACGGACATGTACGGCGTGAATATGAGCCGGCCCGGCGCCCAGGACTACTACGATTCGCTGGTGAAGCTGTACGCCGACTGGGGCGTGGACTACATCAAGGCGGACGACATCGCCTCGCCGCTGCACGCCGATGAGATCGCGGCGCTCAGCCAGGCGATCGGGAAGTGCGGCCGGCCCATCGTGCTGAGCCTGTCGCCTGGCCCAGCCGAACTCGCCAAGGCCGCCTTCTACGCCGAGCACGCGCAGTTGTGGCGGGTTTCGGACGATTTCTGGGATCGCTGGCAGGACCTGCGCAAGAACTTCGCGCTGCTCCGGGATTGGGCGCCCCATGTGCGGCCGGGCTCCTGGCCCGACGGCGACATGCTGCCGCTGGGACGCATCGGCATTCGCGCGGAGCGCGGCGACGACCGCCGGACACGCTTCACGCGCGACGAGCAGCGCACCTTGATGACGCTGTGGTCGATCGCGCGATCCCCGCTAATGTTTGGCGGCGACCTGCCATCGAACGACGAGTCCACGCTGGCGCTGATCACCAACGACGAGGTGCTGGCCGTGAACCAGAAAGCCACCGCCAGCCGCGAGCTGTTCTCGCGCGGCGAACGGATTGCCTGGGTCTCGGATGCGCCCGATGGGAAGTCGAAGTATCTGGCGGTATTCAACGTGGGCGACCAGGGCGTGGCGGATATCCGGGTCAACTGGAGCGAGCTGGGCCTTCCGGAGAACTGCGAGCTGCGCGACCTGTGGGAGAGGAAGCAGATGGGGCCGGTCCGCGGGGGATGCGTCTTCTCCGTGCCCTCCCACGGCGCGGAATTGTACAAGCTGACCCCCGTGCAGTGACGCACCGGGGAATTGCGCTGCGCGTCAGGGCCTCGTGGCCGATATGTTGGGTGGAGGCGCTGTGCGCACCACCACCTGGGACATCCACCCGGACGAAGAGGCTCTCGAAAGCCACGTGATGGGCAAGGCCCGCGGAGCCAAGCTGGCGCGGATCGAGGAACACCTGCTGGTCTGCGCGGGGTGTCGGGAGCGGCTGGCGGAACTGGACGAGTTCGTAGGCGCGATCCGCGAAGCTTGCGGCGCTCTGGACGACGCAGTGGGATGGACCCACGCCACCTCCGACGGCCCCGTGCACCTACAGGCGACCCGGTCGCGCAGCCGGCAGTGGAACGCGCGGTTTGAGGGCAGGGAACTGGAGGGTGGGCGCACCTTCACCTCGCTGCGGGAAGCCTGGGACTTTCTGCGCCGCTCGTTTGCGGAAATGTACCCCGAACACCGCTGCACGGCCCGGTGTTGCGCCGAGCGTCCCCTTCGCGGAACGGCGGAGGAGTGAGGGCCGGTCCCGATTCGTCCGGATAGAGCGAATCGCGCTATGATTTCGGCGTATGAGCTGGGTGCGTCTTACCGGTGAGTCGCCTACGATACTGGAGTTCATCGCTCCGGCTCTGGATGCCGTTCCGGAGGGGCTGGCTTCGCGGCTGGGGCCATGTCGCATCCTGTTGCTGCCCCACCTGGCGGATCCGGAAGCCACCTCACAGTGGACCGCAACCGGGACTGGTCTGGAGGTGGAGGTGGCGGTCTCGGGGGCCGAACCGCACGACCTGGCCCTGGAAGCGCTGTTGTGTCTGGGGCAGGCGCTTTGGGAGTCCACGACGCGAGAGGAACGCGCCGCCTGGCTGAAGCTGCTGGACGCGGAGATGCGCGGGAACGTCACCGGGGAGATTGACGAGGAAGCGTTGGAGGAGAAGCGTCGGCTGTTGGGCAGCCGCACGCTCGCCCGAAGTCCGAGACGTCTGCTGCGCTATGCAGGGGTTGCCTTCGCCTCGACGCTGGCCGAATACGTTCACGCGCTGTGGCACGATGTCACCGTGCGCAGCGGGCCGGAACACCTCCCGGCGGAGTGTTTGCGGCGGAGGCTGGAGCTGTTCGAACGCTGGTTCCCGCCCCGAACCGGGCGCCGTCTGTTCGCGGGTGCGGTAAAATAGGCCTTCAGGCTCGTCTATCTCATAAACCGCGGCAGGGCCGGAGGTCGCAATGGAGTTCTTTGAGCTAGTCCGCCAACGGCACTCGATCCGAAACTACAGCTCGCAGCCGGTCGAGGCGGAGAAACTGAACCGCATCCTGGAAGCGGCGAACCTGGCGCCATCGGCGGCGAACCTGCAATCCTACGAGATCTACGTGGTCACGAAAGTGAAGCAGCGTGCGGCGCTGTGCAAGGCTGCGCGCGGGCAGGGATTCGTGCTGGTGGCGCCCGTATCGCTGGTGTTCTGCACCAACCCGGTGCGCCTGCTGGAGCGGTACGGAGAGCGCGGCCGGGGGCTTTACTCGGTTCAGGATGCCACGATCGCGTGCGCCTACGCTCAACTGGCGGCTACGGCCCAGGGCCTCGGGGCGGTCTGGGTCGGGGCCTTCGATCCGGATGCCGTGCGGGAGGTCATAGGCGTGCCGGAAGATATGGCGCCGGTCGCCATCCTGCCGATTGGATACCCCGAAGGGGAGCCCGAGATCAAGGGCCGCCGCACCCTGGAGGACCTGGTTCACCCGGTCTGAGTCCCGGCCACGTCCCACCTTCGCCACAGCCAATCCCACAAACGCACGCCGGAGGTCCGGTGGTGCTCCAAAACTCAATGGGTTAGCGCTGGCCTCCCAGTTGCCACGTCCAAAGGGAAGGGGGTGTCGCATGTCCAAGCGCGAACGAGTGCGCGAAGTCCTGGCGGGCCCGCTGGCCCCGGAGTATCTCCAGCAGAAGGCGGAACAGGGTTGGTCCCTGATCGGAATCAGTCTGGAGTGGGAGCGCGAGATCGAGACGGACCAACCCCGCGACGAGACTGCCAGCCTTCGGGAGGAGGTTCCCTATGGGCTCCGTCTGGCCCAGGATGGCCTGCACCTGGAGGAGAACGCGGCCGAAAGGGAGACGCTGGTGCGGATGATGGATCTGATTGTCGAAGACCATTCCCTCAGCAGGGTCGCCGAGGAATTGAACGGTCGCGGCTTCCGAACCCGTCAGGGAGCGCTGTGGACGGCCAGCGCGGTTTTCAACATGATCCCGCGGCTGGTTGAAGTTGGGCCGCGCATCTTCTCGAGCGAGGAATGGGTGGCGCTGCGGAGCCGTTTGTCGGGTGGGCTGCGCTAGCGCTTCGGCCTGGGTGAGCCGCCGGGCCGAAGCCTGCTGCTTGAGGACCAGTCCACTACTGCCACGTCGACGTCATCGCGACACGAGCACCACGATGCTGCGGCCTTTCACGGGGTAACTCTCGCCGAAATACTGCACCTCGTCGCCGGGGTCGGCGATGTCGCCCGGGGATGCCTCCGCGGTGTCCACGGCCAGGTACCAGTATCGTCCGGCGAGCGGCGGGACATCGAAATCCAGGGGCTCCCAGTACATGTTCATCATCACGTGGAGATCCGCGTCGCCGTTGAAGCCGGCCAAGGTGTAGGCCAGTACCCGCGCCTCCGGGTCGGCCCAGCCGGGTTGGTTGAGCCGGCAACCGTGCCAGGCCACCTCGGGTATGCCCCGGTCGTTCAGCGCGCCTCCGAAGAAACGGTTCTTGCGGAGTACCGCGTGGCGTTTGCGGAAGTCGATGATCCGCTTCCAGAAGCGCAGCAGGCCAGCGTTCTTCCCCGGCAGGCTCCAGTCGATCCAGCTTAGCTCGTTGTCCTGACAGTAGGCGTTGTTGTTGCCGAGCTGCGTGCGGCGGAACTCGTCGCCGGCCAGGATCATGGGCACACCGCGCGAGAGCATCAGGATGGTGGCGAAGTTCTTCACCTGCCGGGTGCGCAGCGCCTCGATCTCGGGATCGTCGGCGACGCCCTCGATGCCACAGTTCCAGCTCAGGTTTTCGTTGATGCCGTCGCGGCTGCCCTCGCCGTTGGCGTCGTTGTGCTTGACGTTGTAGGAGACCAGGTCGTTCATCGTGAAGCCGTCGTGGCAGGTCACGAAGTTGATGGTGTTGGCCGGCGTCTCACCCTGGGACTGGTAGAGATCCGAGCTGCCGCCGATGCGAGTGGCCACCGCGCCGACCACTCCCGCCTCGCCGCGCACGAAACGCCGGATGTCGTCGCGATAACGGCCATTCCATTCCGACCAGCGGTCGCCGGGGAAACGGCCGATCTGGTACAGCCCCGCGGCGTCCCAGGCCTCCGCAATCACCTTGGAGTCCATGAGATCCTCGTCCAGCTCGATCTGCCAGATCACGGGAGGATGGGCCACCGGCATCCCGTTCTCGTCCCGCGCCAGCACCGAGCCTTCGTCGAAGCGGAACCCGTCGACGTGCCCCTCGCGCACCCAGTAACGCAGCGATTCCACGATCAGCTTCTCGGCGATGGGATGGTTGCAGTTGAAGGTGTTCCCGCAGCCGGAGTAATCGTAGTAGAACTGCCGGTCCCCGGGCGCCAGATAGTAGTACACCCGGTTGTCGATGCCCTTGAACGAGAACACCGGGCCCAGGTGGTTGCCCTCATCCGTGTGGTTGAAGACCACGTCCAGGATCACCTCGATGCCGGCCTTGTGCAGGGCCTTCACCATGTCGCGAAACTCGTTCAGGTGATGGCCGGCCTCCGGGTTCACGCAGTAAGCCGACTGCGGGGCGAAGAAACCCATGGTGCTGTAGCCCCAGAAATTTCTGAGCGATTGCCCGTTCACCTGGCGGAGGACATCGGTTTCGTCGAAATCGAAAATCGGAAGCAGCTCGACGGCCGTCACGCCCAATTCCTTCAGGTACGGGATCTTCTCGATGAGGCCGCGGAAGGCGCCCGGGTGGGCGACCCCCGCGGTGGGCGACTTGGTGAAGCCCGCCAGGTGCAGCTCATAGATGATGCTGTCTTCGATGGGGCGGTCGAGGGGGCGATCGCCTTCCCAGTCGTAGACCGAGGGATCGATGACCAGCGAGCGCATCGAGGTGGCGACATTGTCGTCGGGGGTGCAGGCGTCGGCCCGCTTCCAGAGGTTGTTGGTGTTGCCCCGGGCGTAGGGATCGATCAGGACCTTGTTGAAATTGAAACGATGTCCTTTATTGGGTTCGTAAGGGCCGTCCACGCGATAGGCATAGTTCGCGCAAGGCTTCAGCCCCAGCACGTGAACGTGCCAGAAATGGAAGGTCTTGTTCACGAAGGGATCGAGCATGATCGTCTGGCTGGGCTGCTGGTCGTCGTGCTGGTTGAAAAGCAGCAGCTCGACCCCGGTCGCGTTTCCGGAGTACAGCGAGAAATTCACGCCCTCCGCCGTGGGAGTAGCGCCGAGGGGGTGGGGGCGGCCTGGTTCAACCGAGTAGGACATGATTTCCAGTTCTAACATGAAACCCGGCTGGGCACGGCGCTGCTCGACGGCCTCCTAAAGAACGGCCGTGAATCCGCCGAAGATATGTTAGACACCATTGGGGTGAAGTGTATGGCGACGAAGGTGCTCTCCGGCGCGGACGCGCTGCCAGCCCAGCCACTCTCCTGGAGGAGGCTCACAGCCGGCGGCGAAGCGGCCGCGCAAACGCAACTCGACGCGCTGCTGGCGCGTATCGCGCAACTGGAGCAGGAGATCCCCCAACGCGAGCAGCAGGCATTCGAGGCGGGCTTTCGCAAAGGGGAATCCGCAGGGCAGGACCAGGCGATCGCGCGGCTGGACCCGGTGGCGGAACAACTGGCACGGACCGTCGCGGCTCTCTCCCAATCCCGGCGCAAGCTCCGGCAGGACGCGGAACAGGACGTGGTCAAACTGGCGCTGGCGATCGGCCGGCGCATCGTCCACCGCGAGCTGAGTATGGACCCGGAAGCGATTCTGGGCGTGGTGAAGGCCGCGCTCGAGAAGCTCGAGGGACGCGAAGTGGATCGCGTGCGGGTTCACCCCGAGAACGCCGAGATCGTGAGGAAGCACCTCGATCGGCTGGGCCGGAGCCAGCGGCTGGAAGTGGTCGCGGACCCGCGCCTGGAGCGGGGAGCGGTGGTGTTCGAGACGGCCTGCGGCAATCTGGACGTCTCGGTGGATACGCAGCTCGAGGAGATCCAGCGCGGGCTGGTGGACAGATTGCATCGGCAGCCATGCCGAACCCCGATCGGCTCAACCTCCCCTGGTACGTTCAAAGCGTCGAGCAGTCGAACCCCTGCCGCTGGACCGGAACCGTGGTGGGGATGACGGGCTTGCTGGTGGAATCGGCCGGACCCGCAGTGGCGGTCGGCGATTTCTGCGAAATCCACAGCAACGACGGGCGCCGCATCCGCGCGCAGGTGATCGGCTTCCGCGACGGCCACGTGCTCTCGATGCCGTTCGAGGAGACCAGCGGGCTGGAGCTGGGCAGCCTGGTGGTGGCACGCAAGGAGGACGCGCGGGTCGAGGTGGGTCCCGGGCTGCTCGGCCGCGTGCTCGACGGATTCGGCAAGCCGATGGACTCCGGTCCGCCCCTGGAAGCGGCCGCCGCCTACGAGCTGTACAAGGCGCCGCCCGGGCCGCTCGAGCGGGAGCCCATCGACGAGCGGCTGGTGACGGGCATCCGCGCCATCGACAGCCTGCTGGCTTGCGGCAAGGGGCAGAGGATTGGGATTTTCGGCGGCAGCGGGGTGGGCAAGAGCATGTTGCTGGGGTCGATGTGCCGCCACAACTTCGCCGATGTGAGCGTGGTGGCTCTGATCGGAGAGCGGAACCGCGAGGTCCGCGCATTCATCGAGCAGGACCTGGGTCCGGAGGGCATGCAGCGTTCGGTGGTGGTGGCGGCGACCTCGGACCGGCCGGCGCCCCTGCGCATCCGCGCCTGCTTCGTGGCGCTGGCCATTGCCGAGTATTTCCGCGACCAGGGCGCCGACGTGCTCCTGGCGATGGATTCGGTGACCCGGTTTGCCATGGCGCAACGCGAGATCGGGCTGGCGGCCGGCGAACCGCCGAGCCAGAAGGGCTACACGCCTTCCGTATTCAGTCTGCTGCCGCAGGTGTTTGAACGGGCGGGGAAGTTCCGGCGCGGGTCGATCACCGGGTTCTTCACGGTGCTGGTGGAGGGCGACGACATCAACGAGCCGATCTCCGACGCGGTTCGCGCCCTTCTGGACGGCCATGTGTTGCTCTCGCGCCAGCTTGCCGCCAGCGGGCACTATCCGGCCATCGACATCTTGAATTCGGTCAGCCGGCTGAGTTCGCGGGTGGCCAGCCCGGAGCAGCTCGACGCGGGCCGGCGGTTGCGCGAGGCGCTGAGCACGTATCGGCAGTCGGAGGACCTGATCCAGTTGGGAGCGTATGTTTCGGGCTCGAACCCGCGGCTCGATTCGGCCATCCGGGCCCGCCCGCAGGTGCTCGAATTCCTCCAGCAGGACATCGCCGGGAAGTCGCCGCTGGAAGAGACCGTAAGCCGCATGCAGGACCTGGCCCGGCAGCTTTCCTGACGAATTTCAATGCGAAGCTTCCAGTTCCGTCTCGAGACCGTGCTGGGATGGCGCCGCCTGCATCTCGAGCTGGAAAAGACCAAGCTCCAGCGCCTGTTTGAGGAACTGCGCCGAGTCGATCTGTCCGAAGAGCGGCTGGATGCGGAGAAGACCGCGGCGGACCGGGCGGTGTTGTCTTCGCCGCGCATCGAGGCGCGCGAACTGGCGGCGCTGGACGCCTACCGGCTCCACGTAGCGCGGGAGAAAGAGCGCCTCCGGAAGGAGCGCACCGGGTGCCAAGGGCGCGTTACCGCACAACAGCAGCAGGTGATCCAGGCGGAGCGCGACGTCCGCGTGCTCGAAATGCTCCGCCAGAGGCGCCTAGCCGAATGGCAGACTACCGCGGACCGCGAACAAGAAGCTCTCGCCTCGGAGCTGTTCCTGGCCGGGTGGCACAGAAAATAGCCGGTTCCGCAGCGGTTTTCACCTCGGCGAACTGGCCTTTTGATCCTTAACCTGCAGTTCGTTCACGACCTGCCTCACGTATGGCACCCCGGAGGAAACCTGCGCGGCCCGGGCTCGCTCGGATGGAGAGTTGACCTCGCCAGTCAGCGTG
>PLEM01000014.1 GCA_003137035.1 Bryobacterales bacterium
AGAATCGTAGCTTTTTGCCGAACGGCTGTCGTCACCACAACGGCGTCAACGACATCCGACGTTTTGGTTATGCCTAACAGCCGCCCGGCGTCGTGCGCCTCGGACTCGCCAAGCGGAACGACCACGCACCCAGTCAGGAAGCGCCGGAGTTGGGCTTGTTGTGGGGACCGGCTGACCTGGACGACCACCGGCGCGGGAACCAATGGAACAACGCCAAGTTCCAAACGGGCCTTGTGTTCGGCCCATGCCCGCCGCTCGTTTTTATCAGCGGCCACGAGAACGGCGGCGTCGTAGACGACGGTGCTCATGCCGAACGCCGGACCGTTCGCGATGTTCGGAGCTGATCCAGGACGCTGCGGCGAGCTTCATTCATCTCTTCTGTCGTGAAGCGTCCGTGCTGCTTTTCCCACAGCGCGACCGCTGCCAAACCAGCCCGCCGCTGTAGTGCTTCGCGCGCCGCGGCGGTCATCCAGGCGGAGATGCTCACCCCGTCGCGGGCGGCCGCCGCACGGATGTTTTTGTGAATGTCGGGGTCTACAGTGATGGCAAGCTTCGGTGATGGGTTGCCGCGCGGCATACAAAGTATCCTACTACCATATGATACTACGCAGAAGTCGCGCCGAATGGCAAGGGCATTTAGGAACGAGTCACGCGCGACTCGTACAGAGCGGCTGGGTAGGAAAGCAGCCCGCCTCCCCCGGGGAAGCGGACTATTGCGTCTGGAGTTTGGCGGATTCAAGGGTTCGTTTGCATTGAGGCAGGAATAACCGAGAGAGGAGATTTCGGTGGATGTGCTCCGCGCTGACCTTCATGAAGGGCGGAGGAGCGCTGCTGCCGCCCCGATCCCACCCCGTCCAAATGAGGTGGATGACACCGACATAAGATCGGGGGTGTTGCCGTCATGGGAGCCAACGGAGCAGCCGGACGCATCTAACGCATTTCCACAACTCGGAAGCCAAGAAGGTATCATGTGTAGGCTGCACCGCAAATGCAGCTTGTTTTGGCTGTAGGTTTATTTTTCGAATCGTCGCATCGATTTTCTGGAGAATACGATGACCTTTAGGCCCCTGCTCACTCTGCTTGTGCTCTTGCTGCCTGCCGGCGCCCCGGCTCAGATCAGCGCCGAGGCGGAAACCGCGGCTGCCATCACGAGGATTGAGAAGCTCAATCCACAGATCCATGCCGTAATCGCAGTCGACCCCGACGCACTGGCGCAAGCCCGCGCTTTGGACCGGACGCGGACGGCTCGGGGACCGCTGTTCGGCCTGCCCATCTTAATCAAGGACAACATTGAATCCAAGGGGAGCATGCCCACGACTGCCGGAAGCCTCGCGCTCAAAAACAACGTCACCGGGCGCGACGCTCCCCTCGTCGAACGGCTGAGAGCAGCCGGGGCCGTGATCGTGGGCAAGACCAACCTCTCGGAGTGGGCGAATATTCGCTCGAGTGCATCGATCTCCGGCTGGAGTGCGGTGGGCGGCCAGACACGCAACCCGTTCGCCCTCGACCGCAATCCCTGCGGCTCCTCTTCCGGCTCAGCCGCAGCGGTAGCGGCGGGCATGGTATCCGCGTCGATCGGAACCGAAACCGATGGGTCCATCACCTGTCCGGCCTCGATCAACGGGATCGTCGGGCTGAAGCCAACCGTAGGACTCGTCAGCCGCACACACATTGTGCCCATCAGCCACAGCCAGGACACCGCCGGCCCGATGACTAAGGATGTCCGAACTGCCGCGCGGGTACTTGCCGCAATCGCCGGGTCGGACGCTGCCGATGCCGCGACCAGAGATGCCGACGCACTTAAGACCGACTATGTCGCCGCGCTCGACGCTGGCGCGCTGAAGGGCAAGCGCATCGGGGTGCTGCGCTTTGCCGCAGGCTGGTCGGCCCCGGTCGACGCGTTGTTCGAACACGCCCTGGAAGTCCTGAAAGCCCAGGGTGCGACATTGGTCGAGATCAAAGAATTCGAGGATCGCCAGCGCATCGGCAAGGAAGAAACAATGGTGCTTCACACCGAACTGAAAGCCGATCTCAACGCTTACCTCGCCACCACGCCGGCGGCGGTGAGGACACGCACCCTGTCCCAGGTCATCGCATTCAACAAGGAAAACGACGTCACCGAGATGGCGCTATTCGGCCAGGATACATTCGAGAAAGCGGGGGCGACCAAAGGGCTGGACGACCCCGATTACAGGGCGGCGCGCGCCCTGTCCTTCCAGATGGCAGGCCCCGGGGGCATCGATCGCATGCTCGCCGCCAATGATGTCGCGGCTCTGGTCTTTCCAACCATGCCTCCCGCATGGAAGATCGACGCCGTCAACGGCGACCAGATCTCCGGCTCCGGCGCAGGAGACCTTGCCGCGGTAGCGGGCTACCCACACCTCACTGTGCCGATGGGGGCGGTGAAACGACTGCCCGTTGGTCTATCATTCGTCGGCCCTGCCTGGAGCGAGGCGCGACTACTGGGCTTGGGTTATGCCTATGAACAGGCGGCGAAGGTGAGGCTGGTTCCTGGAATGATTCCCT
>PLEM01000070.1 GCA_003137035.1 Bryobacterales bacterium
GGGTGATCGATCAGGCCCGCGAGTTCGCGCTGGGTTACTCCAAGAACCTCCCCAACTTCATTTGCACGCAGGTGACCCGCCGCTATGTCGACCCCAGCGGGCTGGAGTACTGGCAGCAGCAGGACGTTCTCACCGCGCGCCTCAGCTTCTTCGAGCAGAAGNNAGAATTACAAGCTGGTGCTGGTGAACAATCATGCCATCACCAACGACGTACCGTATCAGTCGGTGGGCGGCTCCATCTCGACCGGCGAATTCGGCAGCATGATGAAGGAGATGTTCGACCCGGCCGCCGAGGCGGACTTCCGCTGGGAGCGCTGGGGCAAACTGCGCGGCCGCGTCGCGCACGTTTACGCCTACCGGGTCGAGAAGTCCCGTTCGAAGTGGCACGTCACATACGAGAAGACCGATGACATCGTCCCCGCATACCACGGGCTGGTCTTCATCGACCGGGACAACAACATGGTGGTGCGCATCGTCTTCGAGGCGGACCTTCCGGTCAGCTTCCCCATCCAGCAGGTGACCGACACGTTGGACTACGACCTCGCCTCCATCGGCGCCCAGGAGTTCATGCTTCCGCTGAAGGCGCAAGTGCGCATGCGCCAGGGGAAGCTCCTGGCCAAGAACGACGTGGAGTTCCGGCTCTACCGCAAGTTCACCGCCGAGGCGGAGATCAAGTACGACACCCCGGATGCGCTGCCCGACGACAAGACCAAGGAACAGCCGGCCCGCTAACTGAGCTACAATCTGCGAGGAGGGTGGACTTTAGTCCGCGCGGGACTTCAGTCCCGCTAGGGTGATCTTATGAGATTCCTTAGGCACGCTCCGCTGTTCCTGCTCGCGCTGGCTCTGCCGGCGCAAACCCTGGTCGAGTATTCCCTCGGCACGGCCGGCGCCGCCGGCTCGGCCGCCAGCATGCAGGGCATTGGCAAGGCCACTTCGGCGCTGTTCGACAAGGCCGCCAGGACTATGGAGTCGGCTTCGAAACCCGGCGGCAGCGTGATCGTGGTTCCCAAGTCCGCCGCCCCCGCGGGCGCGGTCAAACTCTCGCAGGCCCTCGATCCGGCCCCGGTGAAGCTCTCGCCGGCTCCCGATCCGGCCGCGGTCAAGATCGGCATGGCCGCCCAGGAAGTCATCGCCAAGTTCGGCCAGCCCGCCATGAAGGTCAGCTCCCCCGAGGGCTCCCAGCCGGTGGACACCTGGTCCTACGGTTCCGCTCCCAACGAGGTGACCCTGACCCTTCGCGACGGGAAGGTGTCGGCGGTCACGGCGGCCTCGCGGCCAAAAGAGGTCGGCGACCAGGCGGTAGTGATCTTGCAGTAGCGCGGACCGGCAGGGGGAAAGACCCGGGTTGGAGGTGCGGTCGCTTGCTCCCCCCGAAGGGAGAGGACCTTGTGGCTGCGGCACCCCAACATCCAACCGCACCACCCGGGATCGCTTGTTACAATTAGTAGCAAGTTGCAGCGGCGGCGGGAAATTCAATATTTCTATGCCGCTCATTGAATTTTTGTTTCGAGACGGTCCGGCCGGCGCCTATGGATCTCGACCAGCTCCACACGTTTCTTGAGATCGTTCGGTTGAAGAGCTTCTCCAAAGCGGCGCAAACCTGCTACCGCACGCAGCCCGCCATCAGCGCCCAAGTCCGGCAATTGGAGCAGGAGCTGAACACCCAGCTTTTCGAGCGCTTCGGCAGCCGGATCACGCTGACCACCGCGGGCCGGATCTTCTGCCAGTTCGCCGAGCAGATCCTGAACTTGCGGCGCCAGGCGCAGGACTCCATCGCCGAACTGGAGC
The DNA here is from genome assembly GCA_003137035.1 of Bryobacterales bacterium. Classification (GTDB taxonomy): domain Bacteria; phylum Acidobacteriota; class Terriglobia; order Bryobacterales; family Bryobacteraceae; genus Fen-330. The sequence goes on from PLEM01000070.1 coordinate 1,792, forward strand.
GCACGCCCCGCGGCGAGCTGGTGATTGCCGCAAACGAGGCCACCTGCATCTACGTCCTCCCTAAAGTCTTTTCCGAGTACAAGCGCCAGTTCCCCAATGTACAGTTGCTAGTGGAGCGGTCCTACGGGTCGCGCATCGTCGAGGCGCTGCTCGAAAACGTGGCCGATTTTGGCATCACCCAGCTTCCCCTCCAGGAACGCAGGATTCAGGTGGTCAAGATCCACGCCGACGAGATCAAGGTGATCGTCGCGGCGGGCCACCCGCTGGCCGGCAAGCGCTCCGTCAGCGCCACCGAGCTGGTAGATTACCCCTTGCTGTTGCCCAAGTACGGGACCACCCGGTCGCGCCTGAACGAATGGCTCGAGCTGGTCGAGGACTCCATCAGCGTATCGATGGAATTGGACTCCACCGAGATGGTGAAGCGCTTCGTGATGGCGGGGCTCGGCATTTCCTTCCTGGCGGTCTCGCATTGCCTGGACGACCTTGCCTCCGGCCGGCTATGCGCCCTCTCCCTGGCGCCGGAGCCGATGCTGCGCCAGATCGCCCTGGTCTACCGCAAGGACAAAGCCTTGTCCAAGGCCGCTCTGGGCTTCATCCAGGTCGTGCTGGCGCATGCCGGCATTCAGCGCCGCCCGGTGACCGAAGTGGCCCGCCAAGGAGACGCCAAGAAATAGCCGTCCCATGCCGACGTGGCGCACGTCCCCAGTGCAATCACTCGACATGGTTGTTTCTTGACTCCTAAGATTCCCGGCGGTCCTGCCGATAAGCGAAGCATGGAACAGCGAGGCGAACCGCGCATCGGCTATGAGCAGACTGTCCGCCTGACCACGCTGGGCGAGCGGTCCGAGGAGCTTCCGGCGCAAATCGCCAACCTCTCCGGGACCGGAATGCGGCTGCTGGTAGACCGGAAGATCCCGGCGGGCGTGACACTCCGGATCGAATGGGACCAGATTCTGCTGCTTGGCGAGGTGTGCTACTGCCAGTTAGTGAATGGCAGCTACGCCATCGGCGTGGAACTCGAACACGCCCTGCTGCAAACCCACGAGCTGTCTCGCCTCGCCCGCGAGCTGCTGGGAGACTCCTGGAACGGCCATCCCCACGCTGTGCCTGAATGTCTCGGACCACCTTAGCCGCGCCGCTTTGCCTTTCGCCCCGCCTCTCTTGTATCGTAGTGCTCGTATGCCAAAACGGGCGGTCGTGTTCGGGAATCTGGGTCAGCTCGGCGTGGAGCTGACGCGGGAGCTGGGCGAACGGGGATATGAAGTCATCGGCTCCGACCGCGCGCAGTTGGACATCACCGAGCGCGAGCTGGTGGAGCAGCACCTGGCGCAGGCCGACCCCCAGGTGGTCTTCAACGCCGTCGCCTACAACCAGGTGGACGTCGCCGAGCAGGAGCCCCAGCTCGCCTTTCTGGTGAACGCGCTGGCTGTGCGTAACGTGGCCCTGGCCTGCCGGCAGGTGAACGCCCAACTGGTCCACTACTCCACCGACTATGTGTTCGACGGAACGGCGGGCCGCCCCTACACCGAGGCGGACCCCACACATCCGCTGGGCGCCTACGCGGTTTCGAAACTGGCCGGGGAACTTTACGCCCAGGCCTACCTCGACGGCGCGCTGATCGTGCGCACTTCCGGCCTGTTCGGTCTGGCCGGGCTCCAGACCGCGCGCGGGAACTTCATCGAGTTGATGCTGCGGCTGGCGGAATCGGGCAAGCCGATCCGGGTGGTCGAGGACCACGTCGCCTCCCCCACCTACGCCCCGCTGCTGGCGGCCCGCTCCGTGGATCTGGTCGAGCGCGACCAGCACGGCGTGTTCCACGTCGGCGGCGGCCAGCCGAGCTCCTGGTTCAACTTCGCCCGGCTGATCTTCGAGGCGGCCGGCCTGCAGCCCGAGCTGCGGCCTACCAGCGAACGCGAGTACCGCACCCCCGCGCGCCGGCCCAAGTACTCCGCGCTGTCGAACGCCGGAATCGAGCGGCTGGGCCTCCCCAAGATGCCTCCGCTCGAGGACGCCCTGCGCGACTATTTCGCGCACCGCAAAAACCTGTGAGCGGATCGCCGGCCGGCTCGCGCCCATGGAACCGGCCGTCGAGGCGCTCGGGGGGGCTACTGCTCCTCTGGCCTGGAGGCGAAGTAGCCTTTGCGCGCCTGGACCTTGAGATCCTTGTCGGTGGTCTTGATGTCGATGTGGCGGAAGCTGCCGTCCCGGACGCCGTTGATCGGCGTGTAGCCCATGGCGTACTGGCTGCGCATCTCCTCCTGGATTTCCGCGAACGCCTCGTTGAGCGGGTGCTTGCGGCTGACCTTGAACACGCGGCCCCCGGTCTGCTCCGACATCTTTCTGAGCTCCGACTCGCCCATTCCCCCGCCGAGCCTGATCCCGAACCCGCCGCCGCCATAAGCGCTGGGATCCTCGTAGTCGATGCTGTAAATGATGGCGTCGGCCTTCTGCGCCGCGCGCAGGGCGTCCGAGATCTTGAGGCGGCTCCCCATATCGACGCCGTCGGTAATCAGCACCAGCACCTTGCGCCCCACCTGCCCCTTGAGCTTCTCGTCGGCTGCCAGGAATACCGCGTCATAGAGTACCGTGCCCCGCGGCTGGTAAATGGTAGGCACCGGGCCCGGCGTGGGGCTGAGGACGCCGACGGGCGCGTTCACCTTCAGCCCGGAAAGGCCCGCACGCAGCAGCCGCGCCGAGCCCGTGTAGTCCTGGAGCAGCTCGCATTCCTCGCCGAAGCTGATCAGGAAGGCCATGTCCTTCGCCCGCAGCACCTGGGAGAAGAACTGCGAGGCGGCGTCCCGTTCGGTGTCGATTAGCCGCTCCTGGCTGCGGCTGACGTCCACCAGGAGGCCGATGGTAAGCGGCAGGTCCGTCTCCCGCGTAAAGTACTTGATAGTTTGCGGCTTGCCATCCTCGCTGAGCAGAAAACTGTCTTTGGTGAGGTTTCCAACCAAGCCCCCCTGCTTGTTGCGGACCGAGGCCAGCACGCTGACCACATCAACCTCCACCTTGATCGAGGGTTGAGTGTCGGGTTCCTGGGCCAGCATTACGGCGGACAGCATCAGTAGACTCGGAATGTACATAGGCGCTGGTGTCATACTACTAGATGCACGCGGCCCGCGCTGAGTTACTCCCATGCAAGAGGCTTTGCTCCACCTGAAGGGATGCGACCCGGTCCTCCAGCGTCTGATCGGCGAGGTCGGGCCTTACGCCATCGAGTACCTCGAACCGTGTTTCGAGACGCTGGTTAAGTCGATTGTTTACCAGCAACTCAGCGGGAAAGTGGCCCGCGTGATCTTCAACCGCCTGGCTGCGGCCGCGGGCGTCGGGCCGCTGACCCCGGAAAGCGTGCTGAAACTCAGGCCAGCCAGGATGCGCGCCGCGGGCCTTTCCCAGCAGAAAGTCGCCTATATCCGGGATCTGGCGCGCCGCACTCGATCCGGCGAGGTCGATTTCGGCGCCCTGCAGGCATTGCCGGACGACGAGGTTTGCCGCTCACTCACCAGCGTGAAAGGGATCGGCGTCTGGACCGCGCAGATGTTCCTGATCTTCGCCCTCCGCCGCGTGGACGTCCTGCCATCGGCCGACCTGGGAATCCGCGCCGCCCTCCGCAAGCTGTACGGGCTCCCCGAGTTGCCCAACCCCGCGCACGTCGAGGAGTTGGCGCGGGAGTGGCGTCCCTATTCGACCGTGGCCTCCTGGTACCTCTGGCGCAGCCTGGAAAAAAACCCGTGACAGTACACTCAATCACCGATTTCCCCCTCGCGCCCCGGGGTCAGTCGTACCTGAGCGCCTCCATGGGGTCCACCTTCGCCGCCCGGCGCGCCGGGAAGTAGCTCGCCAGTACGGCAATCCCCAGCAGCGCGACGGGCGCGCCCACCAGAATCACCGGGTCCGTGCTCGCGATCCCGAATAGGAAGCTCTTCAATAGGTGCGCGACGCCGAGCGCCCCGGCGGTTCCCAGCGCCACCCCGATCAGGGCGACCACCGCGCCGCGGCCTACGATGTGACGCAAAATGTCCGCGCCGCGCGCGCCCAGCGCCATGCGCAGTCCGATCTCGTGCGTGCGCTGGCTCACGGTGTACGCCGTGAGACCGTAGATGCCGACCGTGGCCAGCACCAGCGCCAGCACGGCAAACGCGCCGATCATGCCCATCGCCAGGCGCCGCAGCATGGTCGAGTCCGACATCACGGCTTGCATCGCGCGCACGTCGGCGATCGGCTGCTCCGGGTCCAGCGCTTCCACCTGATGGCGGATGGCGCTAGTGAGCGCTTGCCGGTCCTGACGGCTGTGCACCACCAGGCTCATCACCTCGCCCGGCTGCTGGGAGTGTGGCACATACACAGCGGGCTCCACGGCCCAATCCAGCGAATACAGCTTCACATCCCCAACCACGCCAACGATTTCGCGCGGCGGCTGATCCCAGGGCGGAAGCAACAGCCGCTTGCCGACCGGATTCTCGCCCAGCCGATGCCGCTTGGCCATCGCTTCGTTGATGATGATTACCGCGGGAGCGTTGCGCTGGTCGCGCTCGCCGAAGAACCGCCCGTGGCGAAGCGGGATGCCTAGCGCCGTGAAGAAGTGCGGCGTTACCACCCGGAAATCGGCCAGCGGTTCCTGGCCCTCGCGCACCGGCGGCGCGCCCGGGACACGGAAAGGCCACACCGAGATGCGGCTGTTCAGGAAGTTCGCGCGGAAGGGCAGGAACTGGATGGCGCCGGCCGATTCGACGCCGGGCAGCGCCTCCACCCGCTCCACCAAGTTCCGGTAGAACTGCGCGCGCTTCTCCTCCTCCGGATAGCGCGCCGTGGGCAGCGTGAGCTGCATGGTCAGCACGTCGTTGGTGCGCAGGCCCGGGTTCACCGACATCAGCCGCGCGAAGCTGCGCGCCATCAGCCCGGCCGCAACCACCAGCACCAGCGCCAGCGCAATCTCCACTGTAACCAGCCCGTCGCGGAGCTTCTGCACGCCACCGCCGGTCACCGCACGGCCGGTCGCCTTGAGCGTGCTGTTGAGGTCCGCCTTCGAGATCCGGATGGCCGGGGCGGCGCCGAAAATGAGGCCGGTAACCAGTGCGACGACGAAGGTGAACAACAGCACACGGTTGTCGATACTCACCTGCTGCATGAGCGGAAAGACGTCCGGGATCAGGCCGCGCAGCAGGCCGATGGACCACTTTGCCAGCAGCAACCCGAACGCCCCGCCAGCCAGGGCAATGACGACGCTCTCGGTGAGCAACTGGCGCACTACCCGCAGCCGCCCGGCGCCCAGCGCGACACGCACCGCGATCTCCTTCTGACGGCCGGCCGCCTTGGCCAGCAGCAGGTTGGCGACGTTCGCGCACGCCAGCAACAGCAACAGCCCGACCGCCCCCAGCAGGAACATCAACGGCGGCGCCAGGAAGCCGCCAACCAGCTTGTGCAGCGGCACCACCGCAACTCCCCAGCCTTCGTCCGCCTCCGGGTATTGGCGCGCCAGGCGACCGGCGATACCGTTCATTTCCGCTTGCGCCTGCTGAACGGTTACGCCCGGCTTCAGACGCGCGAACACGCCCCAACTGCGATTCGAGCGCTGGGTGCTGTTCGGATCCATCGCCACCGGAATCCAGACGTCGATGCGGCCGAACATCTGCAAGTCCGCCGGCAGGACCCCCACCACCGTCCGTGGCACACCGTCCACGGTGATCCGGCGTCCGACCACGGCCTGATCCGAATTCAGCATCCGCTGCCAGAAACCGTAGCTGACCAGCGCGGCGCCCGGCCCGCCGGCCCGGTCTTCTTCGGGCAGGAACGCGCGGCCGAACACCGGCCTCACGCCCAGGACGTCGAAGAACGCTGCGGAGGCTTTGCCGGCCGGCACGCGCTCCGGCTCGCGGCCCGCCACCACGTTGAGGCCGTATTCCGGCAGGGCGAAGGCGGTCGCCATCTGCTCGAAGGCCTGGTTCTGCTGCTTCCAGTCCAGGTAGTTGGCTTCCGAGGCCGGAATCTGCGGCAGGCCGATTCTCGCGTTGGTTTCCCAAACGCTCACCACGCGGTCTGCATCCTTGACCGGCAGCGGCCGCAGCAGAACCGCGCTCACGATGCTGAAAATGGCGCTGTTCGGCCCGATCCCGAGCGCCAGCGCCAGCACCGCCACCAGCGCAAACCCCGGATTCCTCACCAGCATTCGCAGCGCGTAGCGGATATCCTGGATCATACTGCGTCTAACGAAATTCGGTGATGCGATGTTCCCGCGATCCCGCGCAGCCTATTCGGTGACCCGGAACTCGCCGCGCAGACCGCGGGCCGAGTTGGGCGCCACCCAGACCTGGAAGGCGCCGGGCTCGGTAACCAGTTGCCCGCGCTCGTTGTAGAACGCCAGGTCGGCAGTCCGCAGCGTGAACTCGACCGTCTGCTTCTGGCCCGGCTTGATCCTCACGCGGCGGTAGCCTTTCAGCTCTCTGACCGGACGTGTGACGCTCGCGGCGAGTTGTCGCGTGTAGAGTTGCACGATCTCCTCCGCCTCCACCGCTCCGCTGTTGGCGACCTCGGCCGACACCGTGAGCGTCCCGCCCATCGGCGCCGTAGGCGATGACAGGCGGAGGTTCGAATACTCGAACGTGGTGTAGGAAAGCCCGAAACCGAACGGGTACTCGGGCGTGTAGTCCACGTCGATGTACTTCGCGGTGTCCTGAGCGGGATCCTTCGGCATGCCCATCTTGATCCCCAGGTCCGAGGGAACCGGCGGCCGGCCCGTGCTCATGTGGTTGTAGTAGACCGGCGTCTGGCCCACGGTGCGCGGGAAGGATGCCGTCAACTTGCCGGACGGTACGGCGTCGCCGAAGAGCAGGTCCGCCAGCGCCGGCCCGCCCATCGAGCCCGGATGCCAGGCGAAGAGCACCGCGCCGGCGCGTTCCGTGACTTTTTGGAAAGTGAGCGGCCGGCCCGCCAGGATCACCGCCACCATCGGCTTCCCCGCCCTGGCGACCTCCTCGACCAGCGCTTCCTGCGCCCCCGGCAAATCCAGAAAGGCACGCGAGTGCGCCTCTCCCGAGAGGCTCTGCTCTTCGCCCAGGAACAGCAGCACCGCGTCCGCGGCACGAGCGGCTTCGAGCGCGGCCGCGAACCCGGCCCGGCTCACATCCCGGCTGACCTTGAGGCCCGGGGCATAGACCACACGCGCTGCGCCTAGCGTCTCCTTGAGCGCCGCGAGCGGCGTGCGCACTTCGCTCGGATCGGCGTCCCGGACCCAGCAACCCATCTGGTCCACCGGGCTGTCGGCCAGCGGGCCGATCACGGCCACCTTGCCGATCGATTTCGAAAGCGGCAGCGTGCGGTTCTCGTTCTTGAGCAGCACGGTGCTCTCCGTCGCCAGCCTCTTCGCGACCTCCCGCCCTTCGGCAGTGAACATCGCCGCATTGTCCGGGGCCGTGGGGACCGGCTTGTCGAACAGCCCGAGGCGCATCTTCACCCGCAGGATGTTCCGCACCGCCTCGTCGATCAGCTTCAGGTCCACCTTCCCGGCTTCGACCTCAGACTTGAGCTGGTCGTAGTACGACGTGCTGTTCATCTCCATATCGACACCCGCGCGCAGCGCTTTGAACGCGGCTTCGGCAGCGTCGCCGGCGTAGCCGTGAGCGATCATCTGAGTCACGGAATTCCAGTCGCTGACCACGAATCCGTCGAAGCCCCATTCCTTGCGCAGCACCTGGCGCAGCGTGAAGACGTTGCCGCTGGTGGGGATGCCGTTGAGGTTGTTGAAGGCGCTCATGAACGTAGCGACGCCCGCCGCGCGCGCGGCCTGGAACGAGCGCAGGTAGACGTTACGCAGTTCCGCCTCCGGGATCCAGGTGGTGTTGTAGTCCCGCCCGCCTTCGGCCGCCCCGTAGCCTACGTAGTGCTTCGCGCAAGCCGCGATCGAATCCGGCGCGTCCAGCGAGGCGCCCTGGAATCCGCGCACCATGGCCGCGCCCAGCAGGCTCGCCAGGTACGGATCTTCGCCCAGCGACTCGGCGATGCGGCCCCAGCGCGGATCGCGCGCGATATCCAGCATCGGGGCGAAGGTCCACTGGATACCCATGGCCGCGGTCTCGCGCGCGGCGATGCGCGCGGCCTGCGCCACCAATTCCGGGTCCCAGCTCGCCGATTGCCCCAGCGGGATCGGGAACACGGTGCGGTAGCCGTGAATCACGTCCCTCCCGAAAATGAGCGGGATTCCGAGCCGACTTTCTTTCAGCGCGATGCGCTGGGCCTCGGCCCGGTCTTCGAAACTGCCGGCGTTGAGGAACGAACCCCAGCGCCCTTTGCGGATTTCCGCCTTGACCTCGGGCGAAATCCCGCCGCGCAACGCGTTAGATTGCGACATCTGGCCGAGCTTCTCTCCCAGCGTCATCCGCTGGAGCAGCGCATCGACCCGCTGTTCGATTTCCACGGCAGCGGCCGGCAAGGCGAGCAACAGAAGCGAGAGGGAATAGGTGTGCATCTGGATAGTGTCGATTGTAGCGTAGGGCGGGCATCCACGCCCGCGTTCGGCCTCCAGGCCGGACTTGCGGTTTTACTGCCGTAAGCGTACCATATCCTCCTAAAAGCGCTTTCAAACATGACCACCAGACGCCATTTCCTACACACCGCGGCCGCCGGCGCCGCCTGCCTGGCCGCACGCGATATCGTCTCCTCCCCCTTGTCCGCGCAGACCGCGGAGTCCCGGGTCGAGGTCCTGCTCGGCGAGCCGATCGGCAGGATCGCCCCGGAAATCTACGGCCACTTCGTCGAGCATCTCGGCGGAGTGGTCTACGACGGCATCTGGGTCGGAGAGAAGTCCAAAGTCCCCAACATCGGCGGTCTTCGCAAGGAACTGATCGACGCACTCGCCAAGATCAAACCCGGCGTGATCCGCTGGCCCGGCGGCTGTTTCGCGGACCAGTACGACTGGCGGGACGGCATCGGCCCCCGCGAGAAGCGGCCCAAGCGCACCAACTTCTGGGTGGACGCGGCGGAATGGCCCAAGGCGGCGCGGCGCACCGGTCCCGAGCGTTTCGACCCCAACGAGTTCGGCACCGTCGAGTTTGCTCGCTTCGCGAAGCTCACTGGCGCTCAGCCGTACTTCGCCGCCAACGTGCGCAGTCTGCCCGCGCAGGAGTTCTGGCGCTGGGTGGAGTACTGCAACGCGCCCGCGGGAAGCGCCACGCTCGCTGAAAGGCGCGCCGCGGACGGCGAGCGCGATCCGCTGGACGTGCGTTTCTGGGGCGTCGGCAACGAATCCTGGGGCTGCGGCGGCAACTTCCTCCCCGAGGATTATGCCACCGAGTATCGCCGCTACTCGGCGTGGTTGCCGAGCTACGGCACGCGGCTGTCTCTTGTCGGCTCCGGACCGAACGGAGACAACCTCGAATGGACCCGGCGGTTCTTCAAGAAGGCGGCCGAAGGCGGCGTGCTCCGTGGCATGTGGGGCTGGGCCCTGCACAACTACTCCTGGAATGTCAGCGGAGGACGTACCCACGAGTGGGCCCAGGGCAAGGGCGACGCTCTCAGGTTCGACTCCGAACAGTACTACGAACTCTTGCGCGAGGCCAGCGGGATGGAGCCGCTCATTCAGGCCCACTGGAGCGCGATGGGAGAATCCGATCCCCGGCATGAAGTCAAGCTGGTGGTGGATGAGTGGGGCGCCTGGTACGCCCCCGGCACCGAGCCGTTCCCGGAGGCTTTGCTGGGCCAGCAAAGCACCATGCGCGACGCCGTGCTGGCCGGCTTGACGCTGGACATTTTCAATCGCCACGCCGACAAGGTCGCGCTAGCCGCTATCGCGCAGCTCGTCAACTGCCTGCAATCGCCGTTTCTGGCCCACGAGGACAAGTTCTGCCTCACCCCTACCTATCACGTATTCGCCATGTACGCCGCGCACCAAGGCGCGCAATCCGTCCGCTCGGTGTTCACGGCGCCGGAAGTGAAGTATTCGAGGAACGCGCAGCCAGCTACGCTGCCCGGGCTGGCCGGCTCGGCGTCGCTCAACGGGAAGCAGTTGACCCTGACAGTCACCAATCCGAGCCTGGACCAGCCGCGCGAGGCCCAGATCGCCATCCGGGGCGGCGCGGCTCAATCCATTCGGGCCGTGACGCTGGCGGCGAGCGACGTTCACGCGCACAACAGTTTCGAAGCGCCCGGAGCCGTGGAGCCCAAGGCGGAGGCCCTCTCCGCGCGCGGCTCCGTGGTGCTGCACCGCTTCCCCCCGGCCTCGGTCACCAAACTGGAAATCACGCTGGGCTAGAAGATACCAATTGCCCGTATCGCATCGCGCCCGCGTCGTTGCTCGCGATCACCTGGCCCCACTGCGTCACGCACTCTCTAAACGACTCCACCGTCATCCCGTAGCTCGTGATGACCGCCATCGGGTCCGTGGCCGTGTTCATGGCCTTGAGGAATGCGACGTACTGCGCGAGGGTCTTCACCGGCGCCTCGGGAAGCATCTCCAGGTGGTCCCAAACCTCGGACGCTATCCGCGGTGGCTCGGGCGGCGTCTCAGGCGGCGCGGGCACAGTCTCGGCCACCTCGAGGCGCTTCTCCTCCAAGCCCACAGCCGTGGCGAGTTCGTCCAGCGGCGCCTTCTGTTCGCGATCGCCCCAATCGCGGTCGGTGAGAATCCCGGCCGCTCCCTCCGCGATCCCTTCCCGTAAACCGGGATGATCCTTCGCCAGCTTGGTCAGCAGCTCGATTGCGGGAACATACCGCTCCTCGAAGGTGACCTGGCTCAGCATGGCGGAGAGCGCGCTAGCCAGTTCCTCCGCCAGCGCCTCCTGGTCTCGGATTCGCCCGGCGAACGCGCTGTATCCCGCCAACAGGTCGCCCGGAATGTCCCAGCATCCCCATTGCAGGCCGGCTTCGCGCAACAGTTTGCTGACCGCCGGCAGCCCTTCCTCTGGAAAGCTCACCGCCACCTTCGCCAGCAGCTTCGCCGATTCGGCCCGCCACCGGGGGTCGCTGCCGGCCGCCTGCTGCAACGCGCCAGCGAACTGTTTCACGGCCGCCCGGTCCTCGGCGAGAGCTTCCGCCAGTTCGGCCCACCGGTCCGTCAGCTTCTCGAAAAGGCCGTAGCACATCTGCGCGAGCTCGTTGTCCTGGAACAACGGCGCCGTGGCCTTCAGGAACCCTCCCGCACCCCCGAACAGCTTCCTGAGGTTTTCTGGACTCGTCCAGTCCCAGCGCTTCTCATCGAACCGATCCAGCTCGCGGTACGCGTTGCACCGCAGTTCGGCCGGACCGTTACCAAACGCGACCCCGGCCAGGAAGCGTGCAATGCCGGCCTCGTTCCCCGCGCTCCTTTCGATC
>PLEM01000223.1 GCA_003137035.1 Bryobacterales bacterium
GTTGGTGTAGTTGATGTTGCGATCGATGATGTAGGTTACGACGCCTTCGGGGTGGAGCCTGCGGCGCAGGGCGTCGGCCGCCATGCCGATCCCGACGAGATCGGGGCTGCGAAACAGGTCCAGGGCTTCCTGGCGGGTCATGGTTCCAGCTCGCGCGCGTAACGGAGAAACAGGCGCATCCCCTCGTATTCATTCTCGCCCAGTTCGTTGACGATGTGATGGCTGAGGTACTCGAGGGCCAGCGCCTCGCTCAACTGGCGCGGGGGGCCCTCGCGGCGCGCGATCTCCGGAAGACGCCGGCGGCCGAAGCGGCAGGAGTCGGCGAAGGCCTCCACAAGGTCCGATGACGCCATTTCTTCGCGACAGCCCCAGACGGCGAACACCATCGGCAGCCCGGTCATGGCCCACCATTCCTCGCCCAAATCGAGGGCGGCGAACGGCGGGTGCGCCACGCCCAGACGCAGGGCGGGATCGCCGATGAGCAGCGCGGCGTCGGCGTTTTCGAGCATGGTGGGCAGATCCGGCGGGAACGAATCCACGCTTGGCGTGGCTCCGTACCGGCGGGCGAGGACGATCCGCGCCAGTTCGACCGAGGTTCGCGAACTGGAATCCGCCGCCAGGGTCCGGATCTGCTCCGGCCTGACTTTCGTGAACAGCAGGATACTGCGCACCGCTCCGCGGCAGGCGATGCCCGCCCCGGGAATCAGTTCCAGCCCCAGCCGCTGCAGTTCAATCGAGGGCACGATGCCGACGTCGGCCGTGCCGCTTTCCAGCCGGTCCGCGCATTCCGAGGGCAGGCAGAACTCGAGCTCGAAGCTGGTGCGCTGCGCTCCGTGGAGCATCCCCCAGACCAGCGGAACGGTATTAAGGTACTTGACCGCGCAAACTCGAGGCTTCGGGGGTCGTGGCAACCGGGAATTCAATGGTTCAGAATAGCATGGCCGCGCTCGGATTCGTTGTACACTGAATTCTCGGTGTGTTATCTTTGACGAAGGTCGTTCCCGCGTCGCGATCCCGAGTAATCATATGCCTACCACCAGAGTCTTAGTACTGTGCCTTGCCATAGGTTTGGCGCCTGTTCACTCTCTCCACGCGCAGCAGACGGCGGCGCCATTCGGAGCCACGCCGGCGCGAATCATGGGCCAGGCATCGCTCGATTCGGTGCAGTACTCGACCGCCCCCAACCTGGTCGAGGGCAAGGAGTTCTGGTCGCCCTCCGGGATAGCGCTGGATACGTCTGGTTCTCAGCCGGGCCTGTACGTGAGCGATTCGCTGAACAATCGTGTGCTGGGATGGCGCAACGCCGCGAGCTTCGCCAACGGCGCTCCAGCCGACATCGTGGTAGGCCAGCCGGCGGGCCCGTTCGCTATGGCTTCCACCAACGCGGAAGGCCCTTGCGCAACCTGCAACCGCCAGCAGACCCGCGGCCTGCATTGGCCCACCGGATTGGCGGTGGATGGGCAAGGCAACTTGTACGTCATCGACGCGGGCAATAATCGCATCCTGCGCTACCCTCAGCCGTTTGCGCTGCCCGACCGGCGGATGGACCCGGACGTGCTAATCGGCCAGCCGGATTTCAATAGTTACCTCGCGAACCACGGCGGCGCGACTCCGTCTGCCGACGGCATCTCGCCCATGGTCTCCGGCAATCCGGTTTCTCAAGCTCTGACCTTCGACGCGAACGGGAACCTGTGGTTCGCGGATACCGGGAACCACCGCGTGCTGCGCTTCCCCAAGGGCTCCGACGGCAAGGTGCAAGGGACTGCCGACATGGTGCTCGGCCAGCAGAACTTCACGAGCAAGGTGGCGCTGCCGGTGACCAATGCCGGGTTCTTGAACTTGGGGGGTCTCCTGAATCCGACCGGAGTGGCGATGGACGCGGCCGGCCGCACCTATGTCTGCGACGCACTCAGCCGGGTGCTGATCTACCAGGCCAATCCGCAGCCCGCGGGGAACCCGGCGATGAAGATGCTGGGGCAGGTCGTGGTTCCGCAGGGACAGCAACCGCCGGCGGCGCCAAACGCCACGCAGTTCAGCGCGCCGGTCGGGCTGGTGATGATGGGCAGCAGCCTGGCGGTGATCGATGCGGGCTATAACCGCATCGCGGTTTTCGATCCGTTGGATGCCTGGCTCGCGGATCCCTCCACCGGCACTTCTTCGCCGCCCGCCCGCAGCGTCATCGGCCAGGCGGATTTCTCGGGCAGCGCGGCCAGCGCGGCCTCCACCGGATTGCGCGCCCCAACCCAGGCGGCATTTTCGGGCACTGAGTTGTTCGTGGCGGACTCGGCCAACAACCGCGTGGTGGTGTTTCCGCAGGGAGTGTCCACCGCCAGCCGCGTTCTGGGCCAGCGCGATTTCGCCTACTTCGCGGCCAACCTGATCGAAGGGCGGGAATTGTACCTGTCCACCGGCTTCTACACCATCAGCGGAATCGCGAGCGCGACCTTCGCCACCAGCGGTGGAATTGCGGTGGACACCACTTCGGATCCTCCCCACCTGTACATCTCCGACCCGTACAATAATCGCGTACTGGGCTACCGCGACGCGCGCAATGTCCGCCCCGGCGACACGGCCACCCTGGTGGTCGGACAGCCCGATGGATTCAGTTCCGGCGTCAACGGGGAGGTCAACGACCCGAACAAGCCGAGCAGCACCAGACTGTATGTGCCGGCGGGAGTGGCGGTGGACGCGAATGGAGACCTGTACGTGGCCGACCGCGGCAACGGTAGAGTGTTGCGTTTCCCCAGACCGTTCGATCAGTCCAACCTGATGTTGCAGACCGCCAACCTGGTGCTGGGCCAGAGCGACTTCACCAGCCCCAGGAACGACAGCGTCACCGACCGCAACATGTCCGCGCCGTACGGTCTGGCCTTCGTGCAGTTGGAGGGTCACCTCCTGGTTTCGGACATGAACCACAGCCGGGTGCTGCTGTTCAAGAAGCCCCAGGGCGGGGATTTCACGAGCGCTCAGGCGGCCGCGGGAGTATTTGGGCAAACCAGTCTGTTCAGTGCGACCACGGGGCAAGGCTTCTCCGACAAGATGGTGTTCCCCAGAGGCATCGCCACCGACACCAGCGGCCGCCTGTATGTGGCCGACATCGGGAACAACCGCATTCTGGTGTACGGCGGGGCGGCCAGCAACTACGGGCCCAGCGGCGGTCCGGCTCCCGTCCTCGCGATCACCAACTCGGCCGCCACCACGGCGCTGAAGAGTCCGATGGGCGTGACGGTGAATCCGGCGAATGGGGAGATCTGGGTGGCCGAAGCGCTGGGTGGCGCGAACCAAGCCGGGCGCATTCTGCGGTATCCGGAATTCGTCACGACGTCGCTGACCGGGCTGCCCGATTACCTTCTTCCTACCGTCACCAATCCGCTCTCCGTGGCGCTGGATGGGTTCGGCAACCTGCTGGTGGGCGAGGTCGCCAACCGCGTCTCGTTCTACTTCCCGCCGCTGTGGGTCACCAGCTCGGGGAATTACTTGCCGGACGCCAAAACGCTGAGCACTTACAACCAGCCCTGCTGCGCGCCCGGCTCTCTGTCCACGGCATGGCCGTTCTCGCCGGCGAACAGCTTCGGGGCGATCGCCGGGGCGCATGCCCCCAGCCTGCCCTTGACGACCACGCTGAGCGATGTCCAGCTACTCTTCAACGGCACTCCAGCGCCGTTGCTGGACGTGTACTCGAGCCAGGTGAACTTCCAGGCGCCGAAAATCGCGGACAGCACCACGGCGGCCACCGTGGTGTTGACGCGGGCCTCCACGGGACAGGTTCTGGCCTCCGGAATGGCCGCGATGAGCGCAGCGGCGCCGGCGCTGCTGACCAATGCCGGCTTTCCCGCCGGAGTAGCCAGGGGGATCCAGGTGGTCGCGCAGAATAATGGGGACAATCCGGTAAGCTGCAATGGAGTGGCGGGCACAACCGCCAGTCCGGTGTATTGCCCGGGAGGCGTCCGGCCGGCCAATCGGGGCGAGGTGATCACGCTGTACGCGCTGGGCCAGGGGCTGGTGAGCGGAATGCCGGACGACGGCGCCGGGGCCAGCGGACAACCCACGCTGGTGAAGCCGCGGGTCTTCATAGGCACCCAGTTCGTCGCCGATGCGGACGTGCAATTCTCGGGGCTCGCGCCGACGCTGGTCGGAGTGTGGCAGATCAACTTCAAGGTGCCTTCGACGGTTGCGCCCGGCCCGGTGTGGATCATGCTCTGGTACGGCGACAAATACAGCTCCGTGCCCAGCGTTCCGGCGTCTTCGGCCTACCCCAGCAACCCCTACACCGTGATTCAGGTGAAGTAGCGGGGCTACCGCAGCAGGATGTTCACGACGTTGCTGCGCTTGCCGCCGCTGTCGATCGAGAGCGTCTCGACCCCGGGGGAGGCGCCGGCGGGGATGCGGGCGTTGATCTGGTACAGCCCAACGTAGCCGGGCACCAGGCCGCAATAGGGCACGTCAGTGATCTGCTGAAGGCCGAGAAAAACCCTGACGGGCTGGTCGGTTTCCTCGAGCCCCGCGGAGGAAAGGTGGACCGGCCCGAGACCCGTGAGGTAGATCTCCACGTAATCGCTCGATTGCGCCGGGTGCACGTTGGTCCATAGACCCGTTCCGGCCACCTGAATAGCCCCGAAACTCGTAGCCGCATCCCGGAAGATCGCCGGCGCCACGGCCGCAATGGGAACCTCGACGGGCGCGGAGTCCGCCACGCTGTTCGAAACCACCACGGTAACCGTTCCGGGAGCCAGGCCGGAAGGAACCACGAAATTGATCTGCCCCTCGCGAACCGCCGTCAACTGCGCCGGCTGGCCGTTCAAGATCACGCGAACGCCGGCCAGGCTAGTGGGCCAGGGCAATCCCGGGGCGTCGGCGTCCACCCCGGTCCAGAGATTCTCTCCGAACAGGGCGATGATCGAGCCGGCGCCGATGTCGTGAGAAAAGGAGGCGGCGTTGACCACACCCGCCTGGGTGAACGCGGGCCGGCCCAGCGCCGGGACCATCAGGCTGGGGCCGCCGTCCAACGTCGCGGTGAGGTGGTTGAACGAAACCGAACCCGGCGTCCACTGGAAGCTCGCCGAGCCGGTGGAGTCCGTGACGGCCGCCCCTGGAGTCACCGTGCCGGCGCCGGTGACCGAGACCCGCACCGTCAGGCCCGGGTAGGCGACGTTGTTGATATCGGTCACCCGAAAGACCACCGGCTGCGCCATGGGCACTCCAGGCGACGCCACCTGCCCGCCGCCCGAGACCAGAGTCAGCATGAGGCCGGCCGCGCCGGCGGCCACCTGCACGCGCGAGTAGACGGTCTCGTAGGACCCGTCCCCCGGGGTCGCAACCAGCTCCTCGACCCCCGGTTTCACTCCCGTCAGCGTGAACGACGCGCTGGTCGAGCCCGCGGGGATGACCACCGCGGACGGAACGCTCACCAGGCCACTTTGCGTGTTCAGGCTGATACCGAGATCCGCCACCGCCGGCGCCAGCACCGAGGCGGTAACCGAAATCGTGCCGCCTTGGAGGACGCCCGCCATCGGAAAAATGGAGAGCCGGAGAGCGCGCCGGAGCGTCGTGTCGACGCTCGGCTGCGGGGAGAAGAAACGGCAGTTGTCGCAGGCTGCTACCGTCTGGTAGTAGGCCTCGAACATCGTGCGGAAACTGTTCAGTTTGGCCAACTCCGCCGCGGAGGGTTGAGTGCCCTGCGGAACCACCAGCATGAAACCGAAGCGGAAGTGCCGCTGGGCAACGGTGTAATCCGGGGTGCGGCGCCCGACCGCGGCGATCAATTCGTCGATAGAGACGTCCCTCCGGGTTCCGTTGAAGCGCACCCCGGTCTGCGGAAGCCTGGTCCTGGCGTAGGGCGAGTCGGGCACGTAGAACATCTCGTGAAACGGCGGGACGTCCTGGGAAGCGCGGAAGCCCATCAGGTACTGATCCAGCGGCGAAAAGTGCTGCTCGGCGCCGGTGGTCAGGAAGCGCGGCGAGGCGCCCGCGCCATTATCCTGGATCCGGTTGCCCTCCACGAGCGAGGCATCCGAGTTGAAGTTGAAACTCCAGTGCGCGTTCTGTCCCCCCAGCATGGGTGGATTGCTGGGATCGTTCGGGTTTGGAACACTCGCATAGGCCAGGAACAGGTGCCCCGATTCGTGCGCCAGGATGCTGATCGAGTTGTCGATCGTCCGCAGCGGCACGGGGGCGTTGAGATCGCTCGGATACTGGCTCAGCGGCCCCATATTGATCACCGCCTCCAGGCGGCTGGGCGAGCCGAACCAGGCGCCGTTGTCCGCCGGCAGATCGCCGTTCCCGGTCCAGTGGGTGCGCACCGTGCGCTCCGAGGCCAGCGAAGAGGGACTGTCCGGAATGCCCAGGTTGTTGAAGATCACCAGGTAGTCGTAGGAGTCCTCGTGAGTCCCGTAGAACTTCTGACTGGCGGTCAGGAGGTCCAGCTCGAGATCCGTGCCGAAGCGCTCGGCGACCGCCGCCGAGAATTCCTGCGCCTGGGTGGCGGGGTCGATGAACGAGACCACCGAGCTGGAGCCCTGCAATCCGCCCGGCGCGATTCCAACTACCGCGGCGCTGGTGCGCACGCCGGCGTAGGCGAACTCGATCCGGCCGTCGGGATACAGCCGGACCTGAAAAGTCTCCTGCGAGCCCGCGCCATATAGAGAGTATTCAGGCACCGACACCCAGCTCACTACGAACCGGCTGGCGTCGGAAAACACGATGACGCCCTTGGGGGATTGCGTTGGGTCCAGATCCTCGAACAGCGGCGCGATGCGCGGCGGCCCGGCTGTCAGGCGGCCCAGCGACCGCTCGATGGAGGCGCTATCGCCGGAAACGAAGGTGAGGTTCCCGTCCGAGTTGACGTAGATCTGCCGGTAGGCGGCGCCGAAAAACGGGAACGAGAAGGGGAGCGTGAACTGGCGGGTATCGTCATCGCCGAAACCGGCGATGAGGACGCCGGAGCTCGCCGCCGCGGCATCGTAGGACGAGCCGCCCACCTGCACCCGGTAACGCGTGGCCGGAGCGTCCGAGGGCGCAAAGGCGAGCGTCTGCAGGTCCAGGTTGAAATCATCGCGGCGCGCGACCACGCCGTCGGTGTCCTCGATCAGCGCGATGTCGCCGGCATCCGGCCGCGCAGCGCTTACCGGCGCGCTCTGCGCCGGCCCCGGCCGCCCCAGAGCCTCCCGGCGCAGCCTTAATACCTTCCTGTGAAGCTGGAGGTCTTCCTGGAACCTGTCGCGATAAGTCCCGCAGACGCCCTGGACCTGGCGGGCGTAGCCCGGACCAAACCACAGCAGTCCCAAAGCCAGGAGGCGGAACGAAAGACGCATAGGAGGCAGCTTGTCTCATTGTAAGACAAGGCTGCTTTCCTAAAGCTGTCCATTCCGCCTGCCGATGCTATGAATGCGCATGAGTGCTGGAGACCGCCACCCCAACACGCCGTTGCTGGAGCCGGAGGAGTTCCATCGGCTGAAGTCCGAGTTTCTGACGGGTGTCAACGACGAGTTCCGAACCCCGCTCACGGGCATTGTCGGCATGGCCGACCTGCTGCTGGAGACTCGGCTCGACGATCGGCAGAAGGAGTACGTCCTGGCGGCCCGGAGGTGCGCGGAAGAGACGCTAGTCCAGTTCGGCTCGCTGCTGGAATTCGCCGCGCTGGTGGCCGGACACCTTCCTCTCGAAGAGTCGGTTTTCGATCTGCTGGAGACGCTCCAGGCGGTGGTGGCGGACCTGGAACCAACCGCCCGGGACGGGGGCGTCCGGTTGTTCATGACCTTGGCGAGGCCGCTGCCCGGCCCGGTGGTTGGCGACGCGGTACGCTTACGCCAGATCCTGGTGCAGTTGCTCGCCAACGCCATCAAGTTCACTCCCCACGGGGAGATCGAACTGACGGCGAGTTGGACGCTCCTGTCGCCCGGAAGCTTCCGCTTGCAGATCGCTCTGCGCGATACGGGGATCGGCATCCCCGCCGACCAGTTGCTGCTCGTGTTCGAGTCCTTTCGCCAGCTCGATAGTGGGTTCACGCGCAGGTACGCGGGTCTCGGCCTGGGGCTGGCGCTGGTGCGGGAACTGGTCCACCTGATGCGTGGGGAAGTAACGGTCGAGAGTTCGCCCGGCGAAGGCGCGGTGTTTACCTTCTGGATTCCGCTGCGCCTCTCGGACCCCGGCGGTCCTCCCGAAACGCAGCCGTAAGGAGGGCGGACTTCGAGTCCGCGCGGGGCTTCAGAGGTACTTGCAGAATTCCTAGAAGCTCCGCTTGCTGACGCGCGCGGCTCGGTAACCCGTCGAGAATCAGCGCTCCGTTTCCGAGCCGCGACCGCAAGGGAGCGGTTTCCAGGAATTCTGCAAGTCCCTCTTCAGCCCCGCCGGGGAGGATCGCTCCCTCACGGTCGCGGTTCAGTGCTGCCACGCGACCCTCATTACCGAACCGCGACCGTGAGCGGATCTAGGCAAAACGGGATCACGGGCGGATTGACGCTATAGGGAGACTCTGCCATGCTTCTGGGTGAGGCAGCATGGTTATTCGGCGCTTCTTTGGCATTGCCGCGGCGTCCTGGGCACTGGCTGCCGCCGCCTGTTTCATGCCGGCGGATTGCGCGGCGCAGAACGCCAGTCCGCCGCGCGAGGTACTGGCGCTCACCGAGATTCGCCGGAACGTCCAGAGCGAGCTGGCGCAATTGCCGGATTACACCTGCCTGGCAACCATCGAGCGCTCTACCCGCAATGACGCCGCGCATGTACAGAAGCAGGTGGACACCGTGCGCGTGGAGGTGGCGCACGTGGGCAACAAGGAGCTGTTTTCCCTGCCCGGCTCGAACCGCTTTGAGGAACGGCTCCCCAGCGGAATCGTGGGCAGCGGCCTGACCTCGACCGGGGAGTTTGCTCTTCACCTGCGGGCGGTGTTTGGGAGGTTCGCTGCCATCGCCTGGCATGGCGAAGAGGAAATGGATGGGCGGCGGGCGCTACGCTACGACTTCGACGTTCCGCCCCTGCTGAACTCCTGGACCATCCGCGTGGGGGACGCCTCGGGAGAGGTGGGGGCCCGCGGATCCTTCTGGGCAGACGCGCAGTCACTCCAGCTCGTTCGCCTCGAAATCCACGCCAACAGGGTGCCGACCAATTTGCCGGTGCGGGAAATGGTCAGCCGCATCGACTACGGGAAGGTGCGCATCGGCAGCTCCGACGTGCTGCTGCCCCAGACCGCGCAGCTATCCCTCACCGACGTCAACGGCTGGCAGCACCAAAACACCGTCGAATTCAGCCACTGCCGGCAGTACTCGGCCGAGTCGGTCATCACCTATGGCGAGCCGGTCCCGGGGACGGAGGCGCCCGTGCGCCGCAGCACCGAGATTGCGATCCCGGCCGGCCTCGGGTTGCGCGCGGAGCTCGTGACGGAAATCGACCTGGCGAAAGCGAAGGTCGGGGATCTCATCACGGCGCGCGTGTCGGGGGTGACTGGGAAACCGGGCCTCCCGGTGGTGCCGAACGGCGCCGTGCTCAAGGGGCGCATCCGGCGGCTGGAGAAAGCAGCCCTTCCGGTCGAACACATCCTGGCCGGGCTGGAGTTCTCCGAGCTCGAGTTCGGCGACAAACGGGGAGAGTTCTTCGGGCTGCTGAAGTCCGTCGACCGGTTGCCCGGCCTGGAGCCGTTGCCGGGCCCCGCCACTGCCCGGAGATCAGCGACCGCCGCCCGGGCGCTGCTGGGCATCGCCACGTTCCAGATGACGGGGGGTCGCTGGAAGCTGCCGCGGGGCTTTGGCATGCTATGGCAGACTGAGGACCCCCGCCGCTGACTGTTCCAGCGGAGCCTCTAGTTGATAAACTAGAGCCAAGCCCCCAACATGTTCGACGCCATACTCGCGAAGATCTTCGGCACCAAGAACGAGCGGCAGATCAAGGCCATGCGGCCGATCATAGCCGCCATCAACGACCTGGAGCCCGCCATGCAGCGGCTCTCCGACCAGGAACTGGCGCACAAGACCGTCGAGTTCAAGCAGAAGCTGGCGCAGGGCGCCCCGCTCGACGACCTGCTGGTGGAAGCGTTCGCGGCGGTGCGCGAGGTGGGACGGCGCGTCCTCAACATGCGCCACTTCGATGTGCAGCTCGTTGGCGGCAACGTTCTGCACAGCGGGAAAATCGCCGAGATGAAGACCGGCGAAGGAAAAACGCTGGTCGCGACGCTGCCCGTGTACCTGAACGCGCTGGAGGGCAAGGGCGTCCATGTGGTGACGGTAAACGACTACCTGGCCCGCCGCGACTCGGAGTGGATGGGCAAGCTCTACAAGTTTCTGGGCATGTCCGTGGGGGTGATCGTCCACGACCTCGACGACCAGGAACGGCAGCGGGCCTACGGCAGCGACATCACCTACGGCACCAANNTTCGACTACCTGCGCGACAACATGAAGTTCCAGGTGGAACATTGCGTCCAGCGCGGGCACAACTTCGGAATCGTCGACGAGGTGGACTCGATCCTCATCGACGAGGCGCGCACCCCGCTGATCATCTCCGGCCCGAGCGAAGAATCCACCGACAAGTACTTCAAGGTGAACCGGATCATTCCCAAGCTGGTCCGCGGCGAAGTGATCGAGGGCAAGGAGCCCGGGGAGAAATACTACACCGGAGATTACACGGTCGATGAAAAAGGCCGCTCGGTGGCGCTTACCGACGAGGGTTTCGACAAGGCCGCCCGGATGCTCGGCTTGCCCAGCCTGTGGGACATGGCCACCATCGAGTGGAAACACCACGTCGAGCAAGCGCTCAAAGCGCACGTGCTGTTCCACCGCGACAAGGACTACCTGGTCAAAGAGGGCGAGGTCATCATCGTCGACGAGTTCA
>PLEM01000089.1:0-305 GCA_003137035.1 Bryobacterales bacterium
AGATGCAGATGCGGCCGTCCCGGTTGACGAAGTAGATCATCCCGTCCCCGGTCGCCTTGACCAGTTCGGGGTGGTCCAGCACAATGTGGGAACCCTTGGTTCCGCCGATGAACCCCGACTCGCGCCCCAGACCCCGATTGGTGAAATCGATCCAGGGGCCCGTGGCGTTGACCACGATCCGCGGCCGCACCTCGCAGGTCTCGCCCGTGACCTCGTCGCGCAAAACGACGACTCCGCCCGCGGCGCTCTGGGGCCGCACGTAGTTCAATGCGCGCGCCTCGCCACACGCGGCTTCGGCGTCCTGA
>PLEM01000089.1:420-18280 GCA_003137035.1 Bryobacterales bacterium
CATCAGGCCGGTCTTGATGAGCAGCGCTCCCCGATTGGCCGGTTTGGTGGGCCATCCCAGCAGGTTGCGGATGGCCGGAACGAGCCCGGCCGTCCAATTGAAGATCGGAATGGTCGTAGGCAGCGGCTTGACGTAGTGAGGCGCGTTCTTCAACAGCAGGTTCCGCTCCCGGAGGCTCTCGCGCACCAGGCGGAATTCCGCGTTCTCCAGATAGCGCAGGCCGCCGTGAATCACGCGGGTCATGGCCGCGCTGGTTCCGGCGCAGAAGTCGGACTTCTCGACCAGCAGAACGTCGATTCCTTGCAGCGCCAGCTCATTGAGCAAGCCGATGCCGTTGATGCCGCCTCCGACGATCAGCACGGAGACATTGGGGTGGTTTCGAAGCGAAGCGAATTCTGGCCGCATCCGTGTTCCGGGGGAATTCAAACTATATCACAGCACAGGCTGAAGGCCCGTGCCACGTGGCACAGGCCTTCAGCCTGTGCCTTGACATCCTCCGGAAGGCAGTGGTGTGCTATCGAGATGAGTCCTTATCGCTTCGCCATGCTGTTGCTGTGCGCGGCTCCGCTAGCCGCGCAGAACGCGGGCGGCAGGCCATTCCACGATCAGGCGGAGCGGCTGGCCCGCTGGAGGCCGGTGGAAATGCCGTTCCACTCCGCCGGATTATCGGCGCGGCAGCGCCAGATGATCGGGAAGCTGGTCGAAGCCTGCCAACTGCTCGACGACGTCTACTGGCGCCAAAGCGATTTCGGGGGCCTGGCAGTGTACAAGGCCACCCGCGACCGCACCTTGAAGGACCTCCTCGGCGTTATGGGCGGCCGGTGGGATCTGCTGGATCGCAACCATCCCTTCCTGGGCGAAGTTCCCATGCCGCCGGGGCGCGAGTGGTATCCGCACGACCTCACGCAAGCGCAAGTGGACGACTATCTGCGGCAGCATCCGGAGGACCGGGCCGCCATCTACGACCCTTACACGGTGGTGCGATGGCAGGGCTCGCGTCTGGTGGGCGTCAAGTACCACGAGGTGTACAGGCCGTTTCTGGAGCCTATGGCGAAGGCGCTGCGCGAAGCCGCGGCGCTCAGCGACGACAAGGCGTTCGCGAACTACCTGCGGTTGCGCGCCGAGGCGCTGCTGACCGACGACTATTATCAGAGCGACCTCGCGTGGCTCGATCTGAAGTCCCCGAAGATCGACCTGATCTTCGCGCCCTACGAAACGGATACCGACGGGCTGCTCGGCGTCAAGACCACCTACGGCGCATCGATCCTGATTCGTGACGACGAAGAGAGCCGCAAGCTGGAGGTGTACGAGAAGTACGTGCCGGAGATTCAGGATGCGCTGCCCCTCGGCGCCGCGGATCGCCCTTCCAAGCGCGGCCACCTCACCCCGATGGAGGTGATGGACGCACCCTACCGGGCCGGCGACCTGCTGCACGGCTATCAGGCCGTGGCGGACAATCTGCCGAACGATCCGCGCCTGCACCAGGAGAAGGGGTCCAAGAAAATCTTCTTCAAGAACTTCGGTGACGCTCGGGTGAACTACGTCATCCTGCCACTGGCGCTGAAGCTGATGGCGCCCGCGCAGGCGGCGAAAGTCTCGGCGGATGGATACCTCACCGGCTCGCTCATGCACGAGATCGCGCACGATCTGGGTCCGGCATTCGCGCACCGGGATGGCAAGCAGATCGAAATCAACGAGGCGATCGGCCCGGCTTACGCCAGTCTGGAAGAGGCGAAAGCGGATGCGGTCGGGATGTTCGGACTGAAGTGGCTGGTGGATCGTAACGCCATGCCGAAGGAGCGGCTGGAGGGGTGCTACGCGTCATACGTGGCGGGCCTGCTGCGCACGCTGCGCTTCGGAGCCGGCGAGGCGCACAGCCGGGCCGAACTGATGGAGTTCACCTACCTGCTGGAGAATCGCGCGATTTCGCACGATGGCGGCCGGTACACCATCGACTATGCGCGCCTGCCGGATGCGATTGCGGCGCTGGCCAAGGAGCTTCTGGAGATCGAAGCCGCGGGCGATCGCGCACGGGCCGAAGCGTGGTTCGACAAATACAGCAAAATGCCGCCGGATCTGACCAGCGCGCTAGCCGCGGCGGCCGAGGTTCCGGTGGATGTCCGTCCGATCTTCTCTTTCCCCGAGAGGGTGCGATGAAACGACTATCTGTGTTCCTGCTGGCGGCCGTTGCCGCGGCGCAATCGCCGGCACACCAGCCGCCGGGAACCATCGTGGTAGATGCCTCGGAGTTCTACGACGCGATTCCCGCCGGGGATAACATGGGCGGTAGTTTTGGCGCCGGCGACAGCGGCTGGCTGTTCAACAACAGCGTGCTCACGCTAGGCTCGAAAGAGGACGCGGTGGCCAAGGTCGCCGTGCCGGAGTCCGGCGCATACCGGCTCTTCGTGCGCAGCCAGGGCGCTTCGGGAAGCAGCTTCCGTGTCGCCGTGGACGGCAAGACGGCCGAGAGCGTGTTCGGCTCCGGTCCCATGGCGTGGAGCCCCAGCAACACCTTCGAGCTGAAGAAGGGCGCGGTGGAAATTCGCCTCACTTCCATTCAGCCGAAACCCACGCTCAACGTGATCATCCTTTCCAGGAATCCGAATTTCACCGAGGAGGACCTCCGGCCGCTAGAGCTGCCGGAAGAAGTCGAACTGCTGAGAGACTACAAGATCCCGCGCGCGAACATCATCAAATTCGGCGACGTGGATGGAGACGGGCGGCCCGACTTCCTGGTGATTACTCCCAGCTACTCGGCGTACATGTACAATCATGACGGCAAGGAGTTGTGGCATTGGGACGCGCCCGAGCAGGATGCCCGCCTGCGCGGCCAATTCGAGGCGCCCGGCTCCATCTGGGACTTCGACCAGGACGGCTTCGCAGAGGTGATTCACTGGCGCATCATCGACGGCCGGGAGTGGCTGGTCATGGCGGACGGCAGAACTGGCGCCATCAAGCGGAAGGTGCCCTGGCCGGCTCCTCCGATGCCTCACGTCTACAACAATTATCGGACGGCGATCGCGAAGTTCCATCCCGGCTACGCGGATAACCTCGTGGTGTTCACGGATTCGGGCGGCCTGATCGGCGTGACCGCCTACGACCGCGATCTGAACCAGCTCTGGCAGCACATCGAGAAGCGGAAGAAGGATTTCTTCGGCCACTACCTCTACCCGGTGGATCTCAATGGCGACGGCATCGACGAAGTGGTGGTGAGCCATCTCTGTCTGGATTCCAAGGGCAAGGAGATCTGGAACAATTACGCCCTGTTCGACGACAACCACGATCACATGGACGCCCTGGAGTTCTTCGATCTGGACGGCGATGGCAAGCTCGAGCTGATCGCGGGACAAAGCGACGTGGGCGCGCTGGCGTATCGCGCGCAAACCGGGGAGTTGCTGTGGCAGAACCTGGCGGACCACACGCAGCAGATCGCCGCGGGCTACATCCTCAAGGGCGTGAAGACGCCACAGGTGGTGGCCGGCGGGCGCATCTACGGCTCGCGCGAGGCCGGCGGACTGTCGGCCTGGCTCTACTGGTTCGACAACCGCGGCAACCTTCTATTCCGGTGGCCGCGCAACCCGCTCAACGGAAACCCGAACTTCGTGCGCGGCGATTGGTACGGCGACGGCGGCAAGCAGTTCTTCTGGCACCGCTTCAAGCTGGGCGGCGACGGCAAGGGCACGCTGTTCTTCAAAGAGACGGTGCATCACATGTTCGATTTTCTCGGGAACGGCGCCGAGCAAGTGATTACCTGGGATCGCAATGTCCTGCGCGTCTACGGCTACCGCCACGTGCAGGCGAAAGCGGTGCAACGCGATTCGGAGTACCGGCGGAACTCCATCGCCAACCACACGCACTATTGAGCGACCTGGTCGCGCGGGGCAGGCGGTTTCGCCTGCCGTGTTCAGCGCTTCAATGCCGCCAGGACGCGCTCGGTGAGCTCCTCGATCAGGACTGGCATCGCCTGGTCGAGCGCAATGGTTACCGCGGCGCGCACCCGCTCCGGGTCGATCTCAACTTCGGTGATCGGGGGCGCCGGGGGCTCCACCGTCGCAACGGGTGCAGGCTCCTCCGCCGCGGGGACAGCCCGCTCTCCAAGCACCTCGCGCGCCAGCATGGCCGCTTCGATCAATGGCCGGACGGTGGCCAGCACCATAGACGCTTCGAACGGTTTCTTCAGTATCCCGTCGGCTTTCACCCGCTCGGCTTCGGCCTCGTCGACCGGTTCCAGCAGGCCCGCCAGCAACACCACGCGCGTGTGCCGGAATCTCGCGTCGCTTCGGATGTGCTGGCAGATTTCGTAGCCGGACTTCTGAGGGAGGAACACGTCGGCCATCACCAGGTCGGGATCCACGTCCGCCAGTCGAATCAACGCGGTCTCGCCGTCGGTGACGGTGACCACCTCAAACCCCTCCTCGCGCAGAATCCGCTCCCCCATACGCTGGGCGTGCGGGCTGTCGTCGGCCAGCAGAATCCGGCTCATTTCTTGGGTTTCTTGGTGGTCTTGCTGTCAGGCTGCTGGGCGGAGGGATCCGGCACTGTCGGGTCCGGCGGCGCAGACTTCAGTTGCTGCCCTGGGCGGGCATCGGGCTGCGTGTCCAGCACGGTCGATCCGGAGACCGGCGTGACGGTGACGTCGGAGCCTCCCGTTCCAACAGGCGCGGCCGGGGGCACCGTCACCGGAACGGCAGGCCGCAGACTCTCCATGGCGGGCTCTCCCGACTTGGCCGCCTGGCTCATGTCCGGGTTCTTTCGGAAGATCCCCCAGAAATGGCTCATCAGTCCGGGCTTGGTGCGGTTCTCGATCTCGTACTTCTGACGGGCCAGCGCCACCGGATCGGGCTCGGGGACGGGCTGCTCCATCTCCTTGAGCCGCCGCTTGGCGTCCGGCACCCAGGAGCTGAGCGGGTAGTCCCGAACCAGCTTGGAGTACGCCGCGGACGCCTTGTCGCGCAGCTTCGGCGCCATCTTGAGCATCTTGGTGTAGGATTCCCCGAGCTTCCACAGCGCCTCGTCCGCGCGGCTGTACAGCGGGAAGTGATCCGCGAGGGCCTGCAGCCGGTTGGCGGAAGAGTAATAGACTCCCTTGGTGTAGTAGAAAGTGCCAACGGCGAACTCGCTGTCCGCCAGCACTTCCTGGATGTCGCGCAAACGCTGCTGAACCTCCGGCGCGAACTTGCTGTTGGGGAACTGCGTCAGCACCTGGCGGCACTCTTCCTCGGCGCGTATCGCGTGGCTGTTATCGCGGTCCGCCTTCTCCATTTGCGCGATGTGAATCTTGCAGACCTTCTCCTGCGCCTCGGCCGCTTCCTCCATTTGGGGATAGAACAGGATGAAGTCCTTGTACTCCGCCTCGGCCTGGGCCATGCCGTGCGAGCCGCCCTCCCGCATCCAACTGTCGGCGATGGCCAGCTTGGCTTTGGCCAGGTACTCGCTCTGGTCGTACGTATTCATGAGCGTGTTGAGGGTAAGCCGCGCGATCTCGAACCGGCCGCGCTCGAGATCCTTGACCGCTTTGTCGAACAGCACTTTGTCGGGCTGCTCGGTGCTCTTGGTGATCGGGTTTTCGTACTTCTTGCGACGGTAGACGCAGGAAGTCGAGAGTACGGCCACCAGCACCACCGCCACGCCGTAGGTAAACAAGTTTCTCTGAAGCTTCATATCACGCCTTGCGATCCAAGTTGCCGCACCAAGCAACGTCTAAACATTCTCCCACAGTCTTCGATGCGGGCGGTTCCGCCTGCCCTACGCACGCATCGAAGTCGCCTCCCGGACAATCGCGCGCATTTGCGCCAGCGTGGCCCCGGGATCCTCGCTATGGAAGATCGAGGCCCCGCTCACCAGCCAGTCACACCCCGCCCGCACGATCTCGGCAACGTTGTCCAGGTTCACCCCGCCGTCGATCTCGATGGCGTAGTTCAGCCCCAGCTCCTTGCGGCGCCGGTCGAGCGCCCGCACTTTGTCCAGCGACTGCGGGATGAACTGCTGCCCGCCGAACCCGGGATTCACGCTCATCACCAGCACATAATCCACCAGCCCCAGCACGTCCTCAAGCAGTGCCACCGGCGTAGCCGGATTGATCACCACCCCAGCGCGCTTCCCCCTGGCCCGAATGGCGCGCAGGGTGGCGTCCAGGTGGAGGCAGGCCTCCTGATGGACCGAGACTTGATCGGCGCCCGCCTCGATGAAGATGGGGGCGTACTTGTCGGGGTCGGAGATCATCAGGTGGACGTCCAGGGTCATCCGGGTGATCTTGCGAATCGACGCCACCACGGGAGGGCCAACCGTCAGGTTTGGGACGAAATGGCCATCCATGATGTCCACGTGCAGCATGGTGGCTCCGGCCCGCTCGACTCGCAGGATTTCCTCCCCCAGGCGGGCAAAATCGGCAGACAGGATAGACGGAACGATTTGAACCATTTAGCGGTTATTCCGATGTTAGCACAGCAGCGAAAAAGCCATCTCCGGCGTCCTGGCCCGGCAGGCGCCGCCACAGGCGCAGCACCCTCGCCGGAGCCTGTTCGACGACACCCTCGTTCTCCTCCCGCTCCAGCGAGCAGGTCGAATAAACCAGACGTCCGCCGGGCGCCAGCCGTTCCAGCGCGTTTTTCAGAAGGCTGGCCTGCCGGGCCTGGAACTCGGGAAGGTCGGCCGGCCGGAGCCGCCACTTGATCTCCGGGTTGCGGGCCAGCGTGCCGGTGCCCGAGCAGGGCGCGTCGACCAGGATCCGGTCGAACCGGGCGCGGAACGGCAGCGGCTGCGTGCCGTCGAGGACCACCAGGCCGCAGCCCAGCGCACGCATGGGCGCCAGGCGGTTGAAGTTGCGGTCGCAGGCCACCGCGCGCACGCCCGACTCCAGGGCCTGCGCCGTCTTGTTTCCCGGCGCCGCCGCGACGTCCAGGAAGGTCTGCCCCGGCTCCAGTTCCAGCAGCGGCACGATGGATTGCGACCCGATGTCCTGAATCCGCAGCCCCCGCGCATCGCCGCCGAGCAGGCGGTAGCACCCCGGCACGTCGGTGGCTTCGAATTCGCCTTCCGAGGCGCGACCGACACAGGCTGAAGGCCTGTGCCACGTCGAGCGGTTGCGATCCCCCGTGGCACAGGCATTCAGCCTGTGCGGGCATTCATTCACAGTCCCGTCGGGCAGCGGTCCGCGAACATACGTCTCGGGCGTCTCCAGGTTGGCCCGGGCGATCCTGGCGGCCAGTTCCTCGCCATACTGGCGCTCCCACCGCTCGAGCAACCAGGCGGGATGGGAGAGTTCGGTGGCGCGGTCGGGCCAGGCAACCGGCTCCCGGCCCACCTTCCGCAGGACCGCGTTCACAAACCCGACCGCCGAGCGCTTCCGGGCCTGTTTCACCAGCTCGGCGCTTTCGCTCACGGCGGCGTGGGCCGGCACGCGCTCGAGGTAGCGCATCTGGTAGATGCCCATCCGCAGCGCGACGCGGACCTCGGGGTCCAGGCGAGCGGCCGGGCGGCCCGAGAAATGCCCGATCAGAAAGTCCAACTGCCCCTGGAGGCGCAGCGATCCGAGCACAATCTCCTCGGCCAGCCCCGCGTCGCGGGACTCCAAGCCGCCCATGCGCGCGGCCAGCAGGTCCGAGGCATACCCGCCCTCTTCGACCAGGCACAGGATTCGGAACGCCATGGCGCGCGCTGGAGAGACCACGTTACCTATAATAAGACGTGGAACTTGAGAAGGCCCTGCTTCGAAAGGTCGGGGAGGCGATCGGGCGTTTCAAGATGATCCGCGACGGGGACCGCGTGGCCGTCGCGCTCTCCGGGGGCAAGGACTCGCTCTCCCTGCTGGAAGCCCTGCTGCTGTTGGAGAAGCGCGCCCCGGTGGAGTTCTCGGTGTGCGCCTTCACCATCGAGCAGGGCAAGTTCCTGAGACCCCTCGATCCGCTGGCCGAGTACCTCAAGAAAAAAGAGGTGGCCTGGACCTGCTACCGCGACACCCCGTCGCTGCGCCTGATCGCCGAGCAGCCCGGGCACGGCTGCGATCTGTGCAGCCGCTACCGCCGCCGCGCGGTCTACGAGGTGGCGCGGGGACTGGGCTCCAATGTGATCGCCTTTGGCCACACCGCCGACGATTTCTGCGAGGCCTTGCTGCGCAACGCGCTGTTCACCGGGAAGCTGAGCGCGCTGCCGCCGGTGGCGCACTCCCGGGACAAGGAGTTCCGGCTTATCCGGCCGCTGGTGTTCGTGGACGAGGACCTCACCCGCCGGTTCGCCGAGTACCTGGGCGCGCCGCTGACGCCTTGCGGCTGTTCGCAACGTACTGGTACCGTCCGCGCAACCCTGCGCGGCCTGTTCGCCAGCCTGGAGCGGCAATACCCGTATCTCAAAGAGAACATGCTGGCCGCCATGGGTAACCTGGAACCGGGCCGGCTGCTCGACACCCGCTTCCTGGACCTGGACGGAAAGGGCGGCGCCGAACCCGGTTGACCTGCCCGCCCTCCAGTGCGAAGATAGGGGTCTTCCCCCGACCGTTGGGCCATAGACTGCACCATAAGGAGCTATGCGACTTTTACCGCGCCAGGAAAAATTCTTTGCCTCGTTCGTAAGCCAGGTCCGCCTGATTTCCGAGGCCTCCCGGCTGCTGCTGGAAGCCGTGAAGGACGGCAATTCCCACCTCGCGCGGACGGCCGTGCGAATCCAGCAACTCGAGCACGAGGGCGACGAGATCATCCACGACATCTTCACCAGGCTCAATCAGACCTTCATCACGCCTCTGGACCCCGAAGACATCCATTCTCTTTCTTCGCGGCTGGACGATGTGCTCGACGGCATCGAGGATGCCGCCTACCGGATGGTGGCCTACCGTCTGGAGCCCATCCCGCCGACCGTGATCGAGCTATGCCAGGTGGTGCACGATTGCGCGTTGTCGCTCGAGAAGGCTTTCGAAGCGCTCAACAAGGACCAGAAGCTGCTGGACCACTGCATCGAGGTTAACCGTCTCGAGGATTACGCCGACCAGTTGGTGCGCCGCGCCGTCGCCGATTTGTTCCAGCAGGAAACGGATCCGATCGCGCTCATCAAGCAGAAGGAGATTTACGAGTTCCTGGAAGACACGACGGACCGTTGCGAGGACGTTACCGACGTGCTCCAGAGCGTGGTGGTGAAGAACAGTTAAGACTCCGCAGGTGCCCACGTTCCGATGTCTCCCACGCTGATCCTGGTCTACGTCATCATTGCGGTCGCGCTTCTGTTCGATTTCATCAACGGCTTTAACGACGCGGGCAACTCCGTGGCCACGGTGGTGGCGACGCGGGTGCTCACGCCCTTCCAGGCGGTGCTGTGGGCCGCAGTCTTCAATTTCATTTCCGCCTTCAGCTTTGGCACGGGCGTGGCCCGGACGGTCGGCGAGGGCATGGTCAGCCTGGCTTACGTCACACCCTACGTGATCCTGGCGGGGCTCATCGGCGCCATCGTCTGGGACCTGATCACCTGGTGGCGGGGGTTGCCGACCAGTTCCTCCCACGCGCTGTTCGGCGGATTCGCGGGCGCGGCCATGTCGCGCTCGGTGATTTTCGGCCACCGCGCTATCGATCCGATCATCTGGAGCGGTTGGATCAAAACGCTGATCTTCATGGTGATGGCCCCGCTGATGGGGCTTCTGGTCGCCTACGCCATGGTGATCGCGGTTTACTGGATGTTCCAGCACTCTACGCCGCTCAAGATGGACGTCTATTTCCGCCGCCTTCAATTGCTCTCGGCTGCCGTCCTTAGCGTTGCCCATGGCACCAACGACGCGCAGAAGACCATGNNCGATCGCCATGGGAACCCTCAGCGGAGGCTGGCGGATTGTCCACACCATGGGTTCGCGGCTGACGCGCCTGAAACCGCGCAGCGGCTTCTGCGCGGAAACGGCCGGGGCGATCTCGATCCTGGCGGCGACCGTGATGGGGGTGGGCGTCTCGACCACGCACGTGATCACCGGAGCGATTGCTGGGGTTGGTTCCATTCAGCGTGTCAAAGCGGTTCGCTGGGGGGTGGCCAAGAACATCATGTGGGCCTGGTTTCTGACCATCCCGGCAGCCGCCACGGTGGCCTGGATCGCGTACTGGGCCATACATGCGGGAGGTTGGGATGCCCGATGAGTTCAGCGGCAAGACCGCGCTAGTGACGGGCGCTTCGCGCGGCATCGGCGCGGCGACCGCGGTAGCTTTGGCGCGGCGCGGCGTGGCCCGGGTCCTGGTGCACTACAATCGTCACCGCGAAGGCGCGCTGGAAACGCTCGAAGCAGTGCGCGCGGCGGGGGCGGACGGCGAAGTGATGGGCGCGAATCTCGCCGCGCTTGCCGGGATCGAAGCGCTGCTGGCGCAGTTACCCGAAATCGACATTCTGATCAACAACGCTGGCTCGCTGGTGCGGCGCGCGCGACTGCTCGAGTTCACCAGCGAGCTGTACGACGAGGTGATGACCCTCAACGTGAAGAGCGCCTGGACGATTACGCAGGCTGTGGCGCCCGCGATGATCCGCAAGGGCAGCGGCGTCGTGGTCAACCTGAGCTCGATCGCCGCGCGCAACGGCGGAGGCCCCGGCGCCACCATCTACGCCGCCGCCAAAGCCGCGGTCATGACCATCACCAAAGGGCTGGCCAAGGAACTCGCGCCGCTGGGGATTCGCGTCAACGCCGTCAGCCCGGGCACCGTGGATAACGACTTTCACCGCGAGTTCTCGACCCGGCAAATCCTCGACAACGCCATGGCCATGACCCCCGCCGGACGCCTGGGAACTAACGAGGATATCGCCGACGTGATCGTCTTTCTGTGCTCCGAAGCCGCCCGCTACCTCCATGGCCAGACGCTGGAGATCAACGGCGGGATGTTGGCGCCGTAAGCGGCTGGTGGCGGCTAGTATATGAACCGCGGGCGCTCTTCCGCAAGCCCACCCAGGCTGGGAACACGCCGGGATTCTCGAGCCAGGTCAGCATCCAGAGGAGCATTTCCTCTTTGTCGGCGTGACCGCGGCGCAGTGCCCAGCGGGCGTGGTCTTTGGCTTCAATAACGAGACGCCGGCAGCATCGCGCGCGCACCGCATCGCCGGCGGCCAGGGCCCGGGCGTATTCGTCGCCGATCTCCAGGAGGCTGCGCTCCAGCTCCTCGAGCGAACTCTGGCGCACGCCTGCCACGAGTGGCGCCAGCGGCGCTCCGCTGGCCCGCAGCAGGCGCCGCAGGTAACTATCGGAGATGGGAGCGAGCCGGGTCCGCAGCTCGGCCTGCTCCGCTTCCGTTACGATGGCGGGGCGGCGTTGCTCCAGGTACGCGGCCAGTTCCTTTCGCTTGTTGCGCTTTGCGGAGTCCACGTCGATATTTCTGAACGGCGCGGTCGTGCTGCGCCAGGTCTTTCGAGAACTCATGGCCGCCCGAGCCGTCGGGCCGCAGAACGAAGTAGAGGAACCCGGTATCGGCCGGGTGCAGCGCCGCCCGGAGCGACTCAATGCCGGGATTGGCGATGGGGCCGGGCGGCAGGCCCGCGTGCTGGTAGGTGTTGTAGAGCTGCCGGCTCTCCAGGTCCGAGCGATGGATGGCGCCCCGGTAGCGGTTCTCCAGAAGCGCCGCGTAGATGGTGGTCGGATCGCACTGCAGCGGGAGATGCAGCCGCAACCTGTTGAGGTACACCGACGCGATCACCGGCCGCTCCTCGGGAAGGCGCGCTTCCTTCTCGACCAGCGAGGCCAGCGTGACGATGGTGTGCATGTCGACCTGGGGGGCTTCGAGCCGCTGCCAGGCTTTGCGGAACCGCTCGGTCATCATGCGGCAGAGCTCGCCGGCGGTGGTGTGGCGCGCGACGCGGTAGGTGTCCGGGAAGAGGTAGCCTTCCAGGCTGGGGGCCTTGGGATCGAGATCGCGGATGGGGGCCGGGGCGCGCGCGGCATCGAGAAACGCCCGCGCCGGCATGATGCGCTCGCGTTCGAGGGCGGCCGCGATGTCGAAAATCGTGTTGCCCTCGGGCGCCGGCAGGGCGTAATAGAAGATGTCGCCGCGCGCGATGCGGTCGAAGATCTGCCACGGGCTGGCCGGCTTTTCAAAACGGTATTCGCCGGCCTTCAACCGGGTGCCCGGATGCATGGCCCGCACCAACAACAACTGAAGCGGGTGCTCGATTACGCCGGCCCTGGCCAGCAGGCGCGCAATGCCGCGGGTTCCCGTACCCTTGGGGATATCGACGAAGACCGGCTCGTGGAAGCCCGCGTAGGGCACGCGCACCCACCAGGACGCCGCGGCAACGGCGGCCGCGATCCCCAGCAGCAGCGTAGCCAGCAGCTTCCACCTCATGCTTCAGGCTCCGAGCCCGGCTGAAGCCGGGCTGCGGACTGAAGTCCGCCCTCCAAACTCCCTAGCGCCAGCGAATCGAGATAGCTTTGGAGCAACAGGACCGCGGCGAGGCGGTCCACGGCGCGCGCGCGCTTCTGGATGCTGATGCCGCTCTTTCGCAGCACTCGCTCGGCCTCCAGCGTGGTCAAGCGCTCATCCCACATCTTCACCGGCAGACCGGCGTGGGCCGAGAGCGCCTCGGCGAACTGGCGCACCCAACCGGCCTGCCGGCCTTCGTGGCCGCTCATGTGTATGGGGTTCCCGACCAAGATCATGGCCACCTGTTTCTCGGCGGCCACCCGGGAGAGAGCGGCGTAGTCCTCCCGATTGTTCTTGCGCTGGAGGGTGTCCAGTCCCTGGGCGGTGAGTCCCAGTTCGTCGCTGATGGCCACTCCGATGCGGGCCTTGCCGACATCCAGAGCGAGGATTCGAGGTTTGTTATGGAACACGATGGGGCAACCTTGCGCGCCGATTTCATTATAAGGCGCTGCATGCTAGAGTAACGGGTAGCAATTCCGTGGTGAACCGTTCGCTCCGCACAATCCGGCCCCGCAGCCTGAGCGCGTCGGTGATCGCGCTAGCAAGCGTGATCGCGCTCCTGTACTACGGGCGCGCCTTCCTGGTGACGTTATCGATCGCCGTGATTCTGGCGTTCATCCTGGAACCGTTTGTGGGGCTTTTGCTGCGTATTCGGGTGCCCCGGGCGCTGGGCAGCTTCGTGGTCTGCAGCCTGGCGATCTGCGCGGTGTACCTGCTGGGGCTGGGCGTCTACACGCAGGTTGCGGGCGCGGCGGAGGAATACCCCAAGTACGAACAGCGGATCAACGACATCGCCGACCAGGCGGTTGCCACGACGGAATCCATCGAGCAAAAGATCCGGGACCTGGTGATGCCGAAACGGTTCCGGCAGCAACCCTTGCCACCCGCGCCCGCCAAGACCGCCGCCAGGCGCCAGCGCGCTCCGGAGCCCAACCCGCCCCAGCCGGCGCCGCCCGAGGTCCGCATCCCGCTGACGGTTTTCGTCTTCTCGCACCTGGGCCCCGCCTACGAGATGCTGCTGATGGCCTCCTTCGTCCCTTTCCTGGTCTACTTCATGCTGAGCTGGCGCGACCACATCCAGCGCGGTTTCCTACAGTTGTTCGAGGACCAGGGGCGCATGGTGGCAGCCAATAGCCTGGACGGCATCGCCAGCATGGTGCGCGCCTTCGTGGTGGGCAATTCCGTACTGGGCCTGGTGGTGGCCGCCGTCAGCACGCTGGTGTTCTGGCTCTTTCACCTCCCCTATCCGGTCCTGCTGGGGCCGCTAAGCGGATTTCTGAGCATGGTTCCGTACGTGGGGCTGCCGCTGGCGCTGCTGCCACCGCTGGTGGGCGCGCTGGCGGTTTACAACACCATGACGGCCTACGTGGTGATCCTGACGGTGGTTGCGTTCCTGCATCTGGTGGCCATGAACCTGCTCTATCCCAAGATCGTCGGCCCGCGCGTGCATCTGAATCCTCTGGTGGTGACGGTGGCCCTGATGTTCTGGAGCGTACTGTGGGGCGCCACAGGCCTGATCCTGGCCATCCCGCTGACGGCGGCCCTGAAGGCGGTTTGCGACAATGTGGAGCAGCTCAAGCCGTACGGACATTTGTTGGGGGATTAGTGCAGCGGGGCGCGGCTGAAGCCGCGCGCGGGCTAAAGCCCACCCCCCATTTCTGATACAATCTTCATTCCGATGCAAATCAAACGCTGTCTGCTGGTCGCGCTGTTGTCGGGCGCCGCGGTCTGCGCCCAAAGCCAGACTCCTCCGGCCGCTCCGAAGGCGCCGAAACAGGAAGCTTACGTCCGGCGGATCTCAGCCGGGGTGACGTTGAGCGTCCTGGGCTTAAGCTCGATGGGGAACGGCTCCACGCAGGCCTCTACCACGACTCCGCCGATGAGTGCCGCGTACAACACCACGCGCGCCAAGGGCTACTCGCAGTGGATCGGGTACGGGGTGACGGCTCAAGCGTCTATCACGGACCACATTGCGGTGAGCGCGGGCGCGTTTTTGAGGCGGATGGGATATACGCTGAACAGCGACGTCTACACGGGCGTGGATAATCCCAACACGGTTGCGGACGAACGCACGCACACCGTCACCAACGAGAACACGCACGCCAGGTTGATCGATTTTCCGGTGACCGTGCGTTACTACACCAGCAGCCGGCACTCGCCCGGCCCGCGCGCCTTCTTCGAGGGCGGCGGCGTGCTCCGCCGGGTATCCAGCGTCGGCAGCTCGACCGATACGACCATCAACGACGGCACGACAAGCTGTTGCATCACCGTCGCGGCCACGCCCGCGCACAAGAGCGTTAAGGGTTTCGTGGGCGGGTTCGGCGTGCAGTTGATCGATCCGGTGGGAATCCGCGTGATACCGGAAGTGCGGTACACCCGCTGGATGGCCGAACCGTTCCAGGCATTCTCCACCTCCTCACGGCGGAATCAGGTGGAGCTTATGATCTCGCTGTCGTTCTAGGGCGAGTGGTTTCCAAGCCATGAGCCGAATGAAGAAAGCCCTCGAGCCTTACATCAGGCTGGCGCCGTTCTTCGGGATCGGCCTGGTGGTGGTGGGGATCGCGCTGGCCTGGATCGTGTTCTCCCAGCGCGGCGCGCAGTTGCAACTGAACGGCTCCATCCTCAAGGTGCGCACGCTGGCGCTGGACGACAAGAGCGCCGCCGCGATCCTGGATTTCCGGGTCACCAACCCCTCCGACTACAAGTTCGTGGTGCGCCTGGCGGACACCACGCTGGTGGACCAGAGCGGGAACACGCTGGAGGGCGTGCCGATCTCGGAGATGGACGCGCGCCGCCTGTTCGAATACTTCCCCGCCCTGGGCCAGAAGTACAACGAGAGCCTGATCGTGCGGACCAAGATCGCCGCGCACCAGTCGATGGACCGCATGCTGGCGGTGCGGTTCGAGGTCTCCGAGCAGCAGTTGCAGGCGCGCAAACATCTGCGCATCCGCATCGAGGATCTGGACGGCACGTTCGTGGAGCTGGTAGAGACACTTCGGCGCTAACGTTGGGGGTAAAACTGGGGTATCGCCCGGCGTTGGGTATCCGGTTCTGCCGGATTACCCAACGCGGTGTGAAAGATCAATGGCGGCTTTAACAGGCCAACCCCGAAGAAGGGAACCGTGACACCCACCCCGCGCGATCGGCACGAAGTGGACGAAGCAACGGCTCCTTGACCGAAAGAATTGACTAAGCGACTACCACGATCTCTGCTTAGGAATCGATTCCTCTAGTCCCGCTCTTCTTCTCCTATATTTCGGAGCGGCAAGCTCTCTTTCACCTTGGATTCGAACCAAATTGGTCGTACCCCTTGACGGCCATGGCGCTGCCTGACCGCGGCTCCCGAGAGCGCAGAACACCAAACAAGGCGAACAGGGCGTCCGGATCCCTTTGCGCAATGCAGTTGCCCCCGCTGCCGGGGACAACCAGTTAATTCCATGGTAAGGGGGGAGTGGGGCGGCTGAGAGGGGCGATGGTGGGGAAGTTATTGAGGGGAAAGAGAAGAAAAGTCGGGAATGCTTGTGAACGGGCCGGAACGGCCTCTGGGGGACCAATGACGCGCCTATGCGCATATTTCGCTTGTTTCGTTTGTTTCGGATGTGGTATTATGTTGCCGAGGAAACTATGGCTGCTGCTCCTATCTCGATCCCGGAAGCCCAGGAGGCCCAGGTCCGCGATCTTCGGCGCTTAATCCAACGCCGCGAGGCCAGGCTCGTGGGACCGGACGGCCGTGAAATCGCGATTCCAGAGCCAGTACACGAGCTTCTACTGTTGATTCTTAATAACTTGCAGTCTGGCAACGCGATTTCCATCGTGCCGGAGCATCGACAGCTCACGACGCAGCGGGCCGCCAACATCCTCGGTGTCTCCCGTCCCTTTCTGGTAAGGCTGGTCGAAGACGGCGACATCCCCTTCCACATGGTCGGCTCCCACCGCCGGATCTACCTCCGGGATCTCCTAGACTACAAGCGCCGCCGTGACGCCGCACGGCATGAAGCCATCAACGACATGGCGCGGTCGGAGATGGAGGCAGGCACCTATGATAGTGTGGTGCTGCCCGAGGGGGCTGAAGACGAGTGACAGCGGATTTCCTGGTGGTCCTGGACGCATGCGTCCTGATCCCGGCGGCGCTCCGAGACACGCTGCTACGGCTCGCCGAATACCCTCGACTGTACGTGCCGCGCTGGTCTGACGAGATCATCGCGGAGACGGTTCGCAATCTCGAAAGCCGCATTGGGCTCACCGGCGAGAAGACGGCATACCTGGTTGGGAAACTGCGCGATCACTTCGAAGATTCGTGGGTCCTGGGGTACGAGCCTCTGCTCGCACTGATGGCCAACGACCCCGAAGATCGCCACGTGCTTGCCGCAGCGGTGAAATGCGGCGCTCCTTTGATCGTCACGTACAACAGGCGGCATTTCCCACCCGCTGCTACCGAACCCTGGGGCATTGAAGTTCAGGGGCCGAGCACATTTCTGAAACACCAATACGATCTCAATCCGGCGGTCGTGATCGACAAGCTCCACGCGCAGGCGCGAAACCTCGGCCGAACCCTGCCGGAGCAGCTCGCCGTGCTAAAAGAGGCAGTGCCCTCATTCGTGGACGCCGTCTGTCAGGACTTGGGCGCCGAGCCGCCCACGTAACCGGCGACTCCCACTCTCCGCCAGACTACCCCGTCAGGACCACAAAGTGATACAGATAGAAGGTTAAGACAATGCCGATTCAGCCGATGCGGCGCGGGGGCCGATCCCTGCGCATGGATCTGGACCAGGAAACGAATAAGGCCCTGCTGGTGAAGCACATCCAGGAGAGCGGTGGCCGGGACGCGTCCATGAAGGAGTTTGAGGATGTACTGCCTGCCCTTTCGCGGCGGCAGATCAAGGTGCTAATCCAGGAACTGAGGAACGAGGGCAAGATCCGCTCGGAGGGCGCTCGGCGTGGGGCGAAGTGGCATCCGGGCACAGCCGGAGGTTTTGGACAGGGGAGGTGATCCGTGTCCATAACGCGATCCCAGCCGACAGGATAACTACTTGTTTTTTCAATGGCTTATATGGACATTTGCTGCGGCTCAACGGCTGGCGGAATGGCCATAATCTCTGCCTATGGGGAAGGTTTTGGCCCGGCTGACCTCGGCTTTGTCCAGCAGGATCTCGCGAAGATCGGCGGCCGCCTCGGGAGTGAGTACGAAACGGCACTTCACGGACGAGGCGCCTTCTTCCCGGCCTGCCGGCGCTTCTGGATCATTTCGCGGAGCTCGTCGAAAACCGCATCGCCGTCGGCCTCCTCTCCCCGTTCAGCCTGGGCTGCTCCACGCTTGAGCTTGGACTTGAGCTGGAGGAGGCCCGCTTCCCGTTCCTGCTCCTGGCGTTCCAGCAGCCGCAGAGCTTCCCGAACTACCTCGCTGGTGGTTTGGTACCGGCCGGATTTCACCCGGCTCCGAAGAAACGCGTTCAGTTCCGGGGTGAGGGATACATTGACGGTGGTCCGGTTGGGCATGC
>PLEM01000055.1:0-1269 GCA_003137035.1 Bryobacterales bacterium
GTCTGCGGCCACAGGCAGAACGTGCACAGGGCCGGGCATCCGCGTGACGTGTACATGGCCACGAAGGGGTGCAGCAGGAACGGCACGTTGTAGCGCGTGATGTCCAGATCGCGCTTGTAAACCCGGGTCACCCAGGGCAGGGCATCCAGGTCTTCGATAGCCGGCCCTTCGGGGTTGTTGACGATGGAGCCGTTCCTGCGGTAACTCACGCCCGGCAGATCCTCCAGTGGCTTGCCGTTGGCGTAGTCCACGATCTGGCGATCGAACTCCCGCCGCACCACGAAATCGATGGCGGTCGAGCCGCGCAGAGTTTTCTCCGGCTCGGTAGTCACGGGCGGCCCTACGAACGCCACCTTCAGCTTGGGGTTCGAGTCCTTCATCATCCCGGCTATTTTGGTGTCCACGTGGAAACCGGGAGTGGAGGTGTAGAGCACCAGCAGCTCGAAATCCTTGGCCATCTCGACCGTCTGCCCGATGGAGATCTTGTGCGGCGGCGCGTCCACCACCTTGCTGTCGGGGAGCATGCCGGCCGGGTAGCAGAGCCACACCGGATACCAGTAGGACTCGATTTCGCGCGAGGCCGGCCAGCGGGAACTGGCGCCGCCGTCGAACCCTTCAAAAGACGGCGGATTCAGAAACAGTGTTCTCATCTGCTCTCCAGTCGAACGAGCTTCCGGGGGCGCTACTGGCTGCCGGCGTCGCTCATGGCGCCCGGCCTGGCGCTGTCAATCGAGAAATTGCTGAAGTCGATGGTCAACTCCGCCTTACCCGCCAGCCGGGTGTCCACTTCGCTCTGCACTTCCAGGGGCACCGAAATTCCGTCCCGAATCTCGTACTTTCTTATGAACGCGACTTTCTTCAGGAAGATGGACGGATTTTTCACCAGATACCCGGATTCCTCCACGCGCAGGTAGGTGCCCGCATCGATCCAGAGATCGCCCTTGAAGAGCCCTTGGCGTTTCTGGCGCGGAGTCACCTGAAAGATATAGACGCTGCGCCCTTCGAATTGGTCGCGGCCTTTGTACTTGAACTTGTAGTTGGCCGGGGTGACGGCCAGCGACGGAGCCTGGTCGGCCTGGGCCTCGGCTTCGGCGGTGAGGTAACGCGCGATCACCTGGTTCTTGACCGTGCCGTCGCCCTCGAAGCGCAGCATTTCATAGGTAATGCGGCCCAGTGCCGAGATGCGCCGCAGGGCGTGCAACCGCCCCTGTTTCTTGAGCTTGGGGAGAGAGGCCTGGATCTCGACGTCCATCGAGGCGCCCTGGAAGG
>PLEM01000055.1:1277-3009 GCA_003137035.1 Bryobacterales bacterium
GCCGGTGCTACGCTTGGGTCATGCCGCTTCAAATTGGACGCGGGCGCCGGGGCCCCGGTTCCCGAGCCACCCGTATCGCTCTCTTCGTCATCCTCGGCCTGGTGCTTCTGAGCGCGCGGGTTCTGGCCTCGTACACCATCGAAATCGAATGGTGGAAGGAGCTGGGCCAGTTCCACACGTGGCTCAGCATGCTCTACTACAGCACGGCGCCGCTCACGGCCGCCACACTGCTGGCCTTCGCGGCCTTGTGGATCGCGCACGCGCGCGCCCTCAAGTTCGCGGGAACCTCGCTGGGCGAGCACCGCATCTACGCGCGCATCAGCGCGCTGGCGCTTCTGCTCGTGGGCTATCTGATTGCCGCCTCGTCGATCGACACCTGGACGGTGGTGCGCTTCGCGGGTTCGCGCGGCCTGCCCGCGGCGGCGACGGTGTGGCGCGACGCCATCTTCCAGAAGCCGCTCTCCTTTTACCTGTTCGACCTGCCTTTCTACCAACTGCTGCGCACTTATGCGCTGGCCCTGGCCATCGTGTGCATTCTGGTTTACTGGCTGGCGGCGCGCGGCTGGCAAGTGCGGCACCGGTTTTCCGAGCTGCGGGACGCCCACGATCTGGATTTGACCTTTTTGCGCCTGGAAGGCGGTCTGGAATCCCGCTTTCTGCGCGGCGCCACGGTGGCGCTGCTGCTGGCCGTGGCTCTACGTTTCTTCCTGGGACGCTATGAGATGCTCTACAACGAGCACGGCACGTTCCTGGTGGGCGTGGACTACGTGGACCTGAACTTCGGGCTGCCGCTGCAATGGATGTTGATTCTGGCCTGTCTGGCGGCCGCCGTGCTGGTCTCGATGGGCCGCTGGCTTCTGGGGGCCTCCATGGCGCTGGCGCTGGTAGTTGCCTTCATCGTGCCGCCCGCCGTTTCCGCGCTCTACGTGCGCCCCAACGAAATCTCGCTCCAGCGCCCCTACATCCAGACGCATATCCACGCCACGCGCAGCGCCTACGGCCTGGAACAGCGCGTGCGCGAGGTGGAATTCAAGGCCCAGCCCGAGGCCCCCATCGACGTNNAGCGACGTGGACCGCTACACCATCGACGGCCAGTACCGCCAGGTGCTGCTGGCGCCGCGCGAGCTGGATCTCAGCCAGCTTCCCGCCGCGCGCGCCAACTGGATCAACCCCGCCTTCATTTACACCCACGGCTACGGCCTGGTGCTGGCCGGAGTCAGCCAGATCACCCCCGACGGCCTGCCGGTGCTGCTCATCGACAACGCCCCGCCCGAAGTCAAGGCCAAGAGCCTCAAGCTCACGCGGCCCGAGATTTACTACGGCGAAGTGTCCCACGAGCCGGTCTTCGTGGACACCGCGCAGCCGGAGTTCAACTATCCCTCGGGCGAGAAGAACGTGACCTCGCGTTATGAAGGCGAGGGCGGGTTCCCGATTTCCTCGTTTTTGATGCGGCTGGCCGCCGCCGTCCGCGAAGGCGAGCCCAACATTCTGCTGACCGACTATCTCACGCCCCATAGCCGCATGATGATCTTCCGCCGGGTGCGCGAGCGCGTCCAGCAACTGGCCGGATTCCTCCAGTGGGACACGGACCCGTACCTGGTGATCGCCGGCGACGGGCGGCTGGTGTGGATGATCGACGGCTACACCACCTCCGACGCGCATCCCTATTCGCGCGCCGTGGATGTGCCCGATATGGGCAGCGTCAACTACATACGCAACGCGGTGAAGGCCA
>PLEM01000290.1 GCA_003137035.1 Bryobacterales bacterium
GTGGCATTGGGCACGAGTGCCCGCGCCACGTCATCGCGCCGCCGAATACGCCGCCACGCCCTTGGCCTTCTCCGAAAAGAATTGCGCCAGCGGATTCGCCGCCAGCCCCTTCAGCCCCGCGATCACGCACTCGGCGTTCAACTCGGCGCCGGCGCGGCTGGTGTGCGTGTGGGGATCGCCGAACAGCGGCTCGACACCCTCCGGTCCCAAGGCGTCGTAGCGCGCGGCGATCGTCTCGTTCAGATCGATGAACCCCACCTTCTCCGACGCGGCCACCTCCCTCGCCCACTTCTGATAGGTCTCGGAACTGCGAACGATTTTGCCGTCCTTCCAGGTCTTCCGCGGTATTAGCGAGCAGACCATCGGCGTCGCGCCCTTGGCCCGCGCGTCGGCGATGAATTTCCGCAGATACCAGCCGTAAGTGTGGACGATCTCGTGCTTCCTGGTGAGGAGGTTGTCGATTTCCTCGGTTTCCTCGCCGATGCCCTTCAGCGCGCCGCGCGCCCGGGAGGTGTCGTTGACCGCCCCGCCGTCGTTGTGGCCGAACTGCATCATGACGAAGTCGCCGGGCTTGAGCATGGCCAGCACCCTGTCCCACTGCCCCTCGGTCAGGTAGGTGCGGCTGCTGCGCCCGCCCAAGGCCCGGCTCACCACGTTGATCTTGGTCTTGTCGAAGAGGCCGGCGATGGGCTCGCCCCACCCCCACTGGCCATTCCGGCCGTCTCCCCGTCCGTTCCTCACCGTCGAATCGCCGATCAGGAACAGCGATGGCAGCTTGGGATCGGCGGGTTCGGGCATGGGCATCGGGGGCGGCGCCTGCGCGGCGGTCTCCGGGACGCTCCAGGCCTCGGGGGGATCCGGGTGGGCGGGATCGAATGGCGGCACATCGTCGACGAGGTACTTCGCGAGGTCCAGCTTGTTGGCCTTGATGCCCTCGACCACGCACTTGGCCAGCTCATAGGCGCCGTAAGCGCTGTGGTGGGTTCCATCGCGCCCGTTCGCTCCAAAGGCCAGCGTGGATTTCTCCGGCCCCAGGGCTTCGTAAAGGGCCGCGCTCATGGCGTGTAAGTCGATCAGGGCGACCTGCTCCTCCTTCGCCGTCTGGC
The DNA here is from genome assembly GCA_003137035.1 of Bryobacterales bacterium. GTDB lineage: Bacteria > Acidobacteriota > Terriglobia > Bryobacterales > Bryobacteraceae > Fen-330. The sequence goes on from PLEM01000290.1 coordinate 1,107, forward strand.
GCACAGCTTCGGGAAACTCCCCCAGCGTGTTCGCGATCTTGCCGTCCGGGCCGAAACTTCGGCGATGCATCGAGGTCACCAGCACGGGCGTCGCGCCGCGCCGCCGCGCTTCGGCAATGAAGACCTTGAGGTAAGCCTTGTAAGTCGTCGACGGCTCCACGTAAGTCTGCGGCCAGTTCTGTTTCATGTCGTTGTGGCCGAATTGGATGAAAAGGTAGTCGCCCTTCTTCATCTGGCTCAGAACCTTGTCCAGCCGCAGCGCGGTGATGAAGGATTTGAGCGTCTCGCCGGATTCGGCATGGTTGGCGACGGCCACGCCGGGCTTGAAGAAGCGGGGCAGCATTTGCCCCCAGCTTGTGGTGGGTCCGCGCGCCTGATCGGTCACCGTCGAGTCTCCCGCCAGGTAGACCGTGGGGATATCGTCCACCTTCTCGATTTCGAGCGCGGAAAGGCACGGGCGCGCGCTGTGGAACTCCAGGGTCAGCTTGTCGTCCCAATGGAGAACCCCCTGCTCCCGGTCGTTCAGCCTCACTTGCGAGCCGCCGGGGGCGTTGGCGGGCGGCGGGGCGAGGCGGCTGTTGCGAACGTTGACGGTGAAAGTCCGAGCCTCGAATTTCCCCGGCCCGGTGCGCACCTTCTCGAGCATCAGCCTCCGCGACTCGGCTCTGACCGTGGTGACGCACTCCGCGGCCGCATCCCCCAGCGTGGCCGTGACGTTATAGTTACCCTCCGGCACGGCGACCGAAAAGTAGAAAGGCGCCGCCGCTCCCGTCGTTCCCAGATCGAACCCGGAGCCAGCCTCTTTGGTGTAGACCGCGCTCGGCGGCACCTGGATATAGCCCGGCGCGGCTTTTCCGGGAGTGAAGGCGAACTTGAACGACGTGGCCGGTTCCGCCGCTGACGCCAGCGACGCGGCCAGAATGAGAACGACAGGGACCATGGGCATATTCCCACCATTTTAGCCGCAACACACCGGCGGCAAGACCGGCGCCGGCGCTACCCGCGTCGAGAATCGCCGGCCGATTCGGCGGCTTTGGCGCCCGCGCTGCTGAATCTCTCCGGCCCGGTGATATCATCGTCTCTGGCGCAACCAGGTTAGCGGAGATCAACCATGTCCACTGAGCAAAACCCAAGAAGAGACTTCCTGAAACTGACCGGCGCGAGCCTCGCCGGCGCGGGATTGGTCCGGGCGGGCCAGGGCGCCGGCCCGACGGCCGGGACGGACCCCGTGGCTGGCACTTTCGACGTGAGAGCGTTCGGGGCCACCGGCGATGGTAAGACGCTCGACACTCCTTCCATCAACAAGGCGATCGAAGCGGCCGCCGCAGCGGGAGGCGGTACGGTGCGTTTCCCGGCCGGGAGCTACCTATGCTATACGATCCGGCTCAAGAGCAACGTGGCGCTGTACCTCGGCCATGGCGCCAAAATCGTGGCCGCCGATCCGCCGCCGAAAGGCGCTAGCGGCGGGTACGACCTGCCCGAGCCGAATCAGTGGGACAAGTTCCAGGACTTCGGCCACAGCCACTGGCGCAACAGCCTGATCTGGGGCGAAGGGCTCGAGAATGTCTCCATCCTCGGCCCCGGGCTCATCTGGGGCAAGGGCCTCGCCAAGGGTTACGGATCGGGACCGGCCCCGGAAGTTCCCGGCGTCGGCAACAAGGCCATCGCCTTGAAGAATTGCCGCAACGTCCTGCTGCGCGATTTCGCGATCCTTAACGGCGGGCACTTCGGCATTCTGACGACGGGGGGGGACAACGTCACCATCGACAACCTCCAGATCGACACCAACCGCGACGGGATGGACATCGATTGCTGCCGCAACGTACGGGTGTCGAATTGTGCCGTCAACTCGCCGTGGGACGACGGGATCTGCCTGAAGAGTTCCTACGGGCTCGGCTCGGCGAAGCCCACCGAGATGGTCACCATCACGAACTGCTACGTCTCGGGCTGCTTCCAAGAGGGCACACTGCTCGACGCTACTCGCAAGCCCATCCCGCCCGGCGCCCGGCGTCCCCGCTACGGGCGGATCAAGTTCGGCACCGAATCCAACGGCGGCTTCCGGAACATTACCGTCTCCAACTGCATCTTCGAGGGCTGCCAGGGACTGGCGCTCGAGAGCGTGGACGGCGCGCTGGTCGAAGACGTCACCATCACCAACATCTCGATGCGCGACATCGTTAGCGCACCCATCTTTCTCCGGCTGGGCAGCCGCATGCGCGGTCCCGAAGGCACTCCGGTGGGCACGCTGCGGCGCGTGATCGTCAGCAACCTGGTCTGCTCGAATGCGGTTTCGCACTTTGGCTCCATCATCAGCGGCATCCCCGGCCATTACATCGAAGACCTGAAGCTGAGCGACATCCAGATTCTCCACCAGGGCAGCGGGACCAAAGAATACGCCGCGATCAAGCCCCAGGAGCGCGAGAGCGCCTATCCCGAGCCCGATATGTTCGGCGCCATGCCCTCCCACGGCTTCTTTATGCGCCATGTGAAGGGCGTCGAGCTGAGCCATGTCGAAATCGCCTGCCTGAAAGCGGACGCCCGCCCGGCCTTCGTCCTCGAGGACGTCCATGGCGCGAGCTTCTCCTACATCAAGGCCCCGCATCCTTCGGATGTGCCGACCTTCGCGCTGAGCAACGTCCAGGACTTCGACCTCCACCAGAGCCGGCCCCTGCCCAATACCTACCTCGACAAGGTAGAGCGGAAGACGCTTTAATCGAGTTCACTTTGGTTCCTGGCCTGGACCCGCAGGCCGGAACGGTCACAGCAACTTAGCGACTCTTTCCCCGCGAGAGCCAGGTTTTCGGGTCCCCGTCCGGCCTACAGTTCGAGTCTTCCCCCGCCGATACATGATTCGTCACGCAGAGGATCCCAGAGTTAGACTTTGGGGCTCCCGGAGCGTGAGCGATACCCGGACGCGCCGCTTTCCAGCCCGTCACGCCGCGAGCCCGCGCTCCACTGTGGACGCCATGTTCTCGATACTGTTTGTGCTGACGGTCGCGTTCCTGATCTCCCTGGTGGTGACGCTCCTCTGCCGCGATGTGTGCCTGCGCCGTGGGTGGGTGGACCAGCCGGACGGCTACCGCAAAACGCACCTCCGCGCCGTGCCCCGCACCGGGGGAGTGGCCATCGTGATCTCGTGCGCGGCCGCGCTGGCGCTGTTAGTCGCCTCTCCCCTCAGTGGCGGAGCCGTAGTGAAACATGGCTTTCCGCTCCTCTGGCGCCTGCTGCCGGCCCCCGCGCTGATTCTTGCCGCCGGCCTCCTCGACGACCTGATTGGCCTGAAGCCGTGGCAAAAGTTGACCGCGCAAATCGCGGGAGCCGGTCTGGCCTGCTGGGCAGGGATTGGAATTCAGGCCGTCGTGGGCTACGGACTCCCGGGCTGGTCCACCATCCCGATTACCGTGTTGTGGCTGCTCGCCTGCACCAACGCCTTCAATCTGATCGACGGGCTGGACGGTCTGGCGGCCGGGCTGGGTCTGTTCGCCACGCTCACCACCTGCGTCGGGGCGCTGCTGCAGAACAACTTCGTGCTGGCCATTTCGACGGTCCCGCTAGCCGGCGCCCTGCTCGGCTTCCTGCGCTATAACTTCAGCCCTGCCACCATCTTCCTCGGCGATGGCGGAAGCCAGACCCTGGGTTTTCTGCTGGGGTGCTACGGCGTGGTCTGGAGCCAGAAGGCCACCACCCTGCTGGGCATGACCGCGCCCATAATGGCCCTGTCGGTCCCCTTGCTCGATGTGGCGCTCTCGGTGCTCCGGCGCCTCTTGAGGGGCCGGCCGGTCTTTAACGCGGACCGCGGACACATTCACCACCGGCTGCTGGACCGCGGTCTCACCCCCCGGCGCGCCACTCTGATCCTCTACGCGGTCTCCGGAGTTGGCGCCACGCTCTCGGTGCTTCAAAGCGTGGTCCACCGCCAGTTCGGCGGCCTGATCGTCCTGCTGTTCTGCGCCGCGGCCTGGATCGGCATTCGGCTCCTGGGCTACGCCGAGTTCGACGAGGCGCGCCGGATGGTTTTCGGCGGCCTGTTTCGCCACTTGCTTAGCGCCCGGCTCTCGATGCGCCAGTTCGAGACACGCCTTTCCAAGGCCGCGAGCGTCGAGGAGCGTTGGGACCTTATCCGTACGGAGAGCGCCGAACTGGGCTTCACGCACTCGCTGCTCCGGCTGGACGGAAAGGTCTGGGAGTGCCGCTCACCCGAGGTCGCCGCGGGCGAGTGCTGGGAACTGAGAATCCCCTTGGATGGGTCCGGCTACGCCCGGTTTCTGGTCCCGTTCCAGGCCCCGGTTCAGACCATGACGCTGACCTCGTTCGCCGATGCCATCCGGCGCGACTTGACCTCCCGGCCTCCGCCCTCCGCCAGGAAGCCGCCGGCCGAGGCCACCACCATGGCGGATGGGCGGCGGGCCCTGCAGCGCACCGCCAGTGGCGCCGATTAGAGAGCGAGTCGAGCGGGATGACTATGTTTTGCTATCGCGCTTACGGACTGACGATCTCGAGCGCGCTCGAGATTCCCGAGTTCTCGCCCGGCAACGGCGGCGCGCCCAGTGTGACCATCCGGATCGGCCCGGTGGCCGAGGCCATTGATACGCATTCGCCCGCCCGCGGTTACTGCCGGGCGGCCCCGGATCGGTTCTTGCTCAACATCCCTGACGTGGCCCGGTTTCTGGTTATGGAAGGCCATGAGGTGGTCGTCGAGCGGGAGGGGCCAGAGAGCCGGATCCGGCCATTCCTGGTCGGTTCGCTCTTCGGCGTCCTGCTGCGCCAGCGCGGCATACTGCCCCTACATGGGAGCGCGGTCGCCACGCCCCGGGGGGCGGCGATCTTCGCGGGTCCGCGGGGCCAGGGCAAGTCGACGCTGGCGGCGGAATTCTGGCGGCGGGGGTACCGCGTCCTGGCCGACGACATCTGCGCCGTCACTCCCGGCCCGCTGGGCCTGGCCCAAGCCTGGCCGGGTTACCCGAGTCTGAACCTCCACCCCGATGCCGTCGAACAAGTCGAAGCCTGCGCCGGGCTGCTCGATCCGGCCGGTGAAGAAGGCCAGAAGCGACGGCTGATCTTACGGCGTTTCTCGCAGGACTCCGTGCCGGTCGCGACGGTTTATTCCTTGCGCCACGCCCCGGAGTGCGGCCAGCCGCGCCTCACTCCGCTCAAGGGATTCGCGAAGCTCGAAGAGATCGCCGCCAACACGCATGGCCGCCGGGTGCCGGTCAACGGCCAATACCTCGAACAGGTGCGCGCGCTGGCCGCGCAGGCTAGGGTGGTGCGGGTGGAGCGCCCGCAGGCGCTCTCCCGGCTGGGCGAACTGGCGGACCGGCTGGAAGAAGATTTCGCTTAGGAGAACGGACATGGCAACCCACACCATCCCTCCGGACGCCGCCGTGGCGCGGGCCCCGGGCCTGATGTCCAGCGACCTGGACGGCGAGACCGTGCTGATGAGCGTCGAGCGCTTGAAGTACTACGGCTTGGAGGCCACGGCCGAGCGCATTTGGAAGCTGATCGAGCATCCGCGCCGCGCCTCCGAGATTTGCGCCGCCTTACTCGCCGAGTACGAGGTGGACCGCGCTCGCTGCGAGCCACAGGTGCAAGCGTTTCTGGAGGAATTGCGGCGGGAAGGGTTGGTTCAGGTTGATTTTCCGGAACTGGCGTAAGTTCTGGCGCACGTCTTGGCGCGAGCGCGCGCTGCTGGCCGAGGCGGCGGTCGCCTTGACGGTGGCGGAGGCTGCCATTCGCTGGGCGCCGCTGCGCTGGGTGGGACGCGACATGGGAGCGAGCACCGTGGAGTCGCCCGTTGCCCACGCGCCCGAACAGGCGGGCCGGGTGCGCCAGATCGGCTGGGCGGTGCGGACCGCGGCGCGGCATCTGCCGTGGGACTGCCGCTGCCTGGCCCAGGCCTTGGCCGGCCGACGGATGCTCAAACGGCGCGGCATGCCGAGCACCGTGTACCTGGGTGTCGACCGCGGGCGCCGCGATTGGCTGGACGCGCATGCCTGGTTGCGCAGCGGCGAAGTAGTCCTGACCGGAGGGCCGGGGCGGCGGCGTTTCAAAACCATCGGGATGTTTGGCGGAGACGAGGCGCGATGAGCGGCATCTTCGGGGTGTTCCACTTCGACGGCGCGCCGGTCCAGCCCGAGACCCTGGCGACCATGCGATCGGCGATGGACTACTGGGGGCCGGACGGCGCCGGTGTGTGGATGGATGGCTCGGTGGCGCTGGGCAGCCTGCGCATGCACAACACTCCCGAGTCCCTCTATGAGAACCTGCCGCTCGAGGGCCCGGCCAGCGGCATCACCCTGACGGCGGCGGCGAGAATCGACAACCGTGCCGAATTGCTGGACGCCTTCGAGGTCCCCGGTCCCGAACGATCGGTCCTGCCCGATAGCGCGCTGATCCTGCAGGCCTATCTGCGCTGGGGCGAGGAGTGCGTCCATCACCTGACCGGCGACTGGAGCTTCGCGCTGTGGGACGCCCGCCGCCGCCGGCTGTTCATAGCTCGCGATCATCACGGGAACACCAGCCTGTACTACCACCGCGCCGCGCGGACTCTCGCATTTGCCTCCTGCCAGAAGGCCCTGCTGGCCTTGCCGGAGATCCCTCGGCGGCCGAACTTGCTGCGCGTGGCCCAGGTGCTGACCAGTTGGCAAGGCGATGGCGTCCACTCGGCTTACGAGGGGATCCTGCACCTGAGGCCGGCGCACGCCATCTCGGCCACCGCCGAAGGCCTGGAAATGCGCCGCTACTGGTTCCCCGAGAACTTGCCTGAGTTGCGCCTCGGCTGCGACGACGAGTACGTCGAGAAGTTCCTGGAGGTATATGGCGAAGCGGTGCGCTCACGTCTGCGTTGCCACCGCCCGGTGGGCGCCACCATGAGCGGGGGCCTCGACTCGGGTTCGGCCAGCGCGCTGGCCGCCCGGGAACTCCGCGCGCGAGGCCAGCGGTTCCCGGTGTTCACCTCCGTTCCGGTGCATGACACCAACGGTCTCTTCGTCCCGCGCATCTTCGCGAACGAGTTGCCCTGGGTCGAAGCCACCAGCCGCCTGGCGGGCAACATGGACGTACACCCCGTCCGCGCTGCGGACGCGAGCCTGCTTTCCGCCCTCGATCGGTGGCTGGATCTCTCCGATGGCCCTGCCCACGCCTCCGCCAACCTCTACTGGATACTGGCGTTGTTGGGCGAAGCGCGCGAGCGGGGATTGGGCGCCGTCATCACCGGCCAGTGCGGGAATGGGACTGTTTCCTGGGCCGGTCCGCTGTGGAGTGTCTGGCCGCTAGTCCGGCGCGGCGAGTGGAGCCCGATCCGGCGGGAACTGGGGGAGGCCGTTGGGGAGGAGGGGTGGCCGCACACCCTTTGGCAGTACGCTCTCAAGCCCCTGCTCCGGCCGCTGTGGCGCCGGCGCACCCGATGGGCGCACCCCTTCGGCAGGTTGTGGCTGGAATACTCCGCCATTCGCCCTCAGTTCGCCCGCTCGCTCGATCTCGAGCGGCGCATGGCCGAGGACGGGCACGATCCCAGCTTCTGCGCCCTACCCTTTGGATCCCGCGCGGAACGCCTCTCCGTAAACCGGTTCGGCCGGATGTCGGCCTTGGGGGCCATGCAGGAAGTGGGGGCGGGATACGGACTGGAGTTGCGCGACCCAACTGCCGATAGACGTGTAATCGAGTTTTGCATGGCCATACCGGACTCTCAATACGGCCGCCGCGGCCGGAATCGGTGGCTGATGCGCCGTGCCATGCGCGGCCTGCTGGCCGAGGAAGTGCGTTTGAACACCCGCAAAGGATTGCAGGCCGCCGATATTGCCATGCGGGTGCGCGACAGCCGGCCGGAGATTGCCGCCGCGCTGGCGAAGTTGGAAACCAACCCGCTGGCCCGCCAGGCGCTCGACCTGCCGCGCATGTCCGGAGTATTGGCCGCTCTGGACCGCTCCATCGATCTGCGTGTCCGGGACGGGTGCGTCAAGATCCTGTTACGCGGCCTGCAAGCCGGCCTGTTTCTATCGCGTTTTTGACCGAGGCAAGAGAGGATCATCATGGACTCAATTATCACCGCCCCGGTGGAGGGGCAATCCGCCGAGGCGCAGCCCGGTGGCGAGCAGGAGTGGACCGCTCCCAGGCTCAAGAAACTGGATCTCACCGAGACACGAATCAACCCCGGATCGGCCGACGACCAAGCTCTGGGAACCTCCGACCCCGGGTAGTTGCGGGGGCGCCGCCAACCGGCCCGTTTTGGTGGCGTTGTTCGCGAAGAAGAGAGAAAGGAAGAAAGATCATGGACCAAGTTCTCACCGCGCCGGTCGAACAGCCCGACGCGAAGCAAGAATGGACTACTCCCACACTCAAGAAGCTGGATCTCACCGAGACGCGGGAAGAGCTCGGACCTGGCGGCGATATGTTTCTTGAATCCGGCCCGATCTAGTTGCCCGGCGCAACGCCGCGCGCCAGGCCGCCCGTTTCGGTTGCATTGTTCGTGAAGAAGAGAGAAAGGAAGCAAGATCATGGACGAAACCCTCGCCTCGCCGGCTGAGCAGCCGGACGCGAAGAAGGAGTGGACCACTCCCACACTCAAGGAACTGGATCTTGGTGAGACCCGGTTTGGAGCCGACTTTCTTGAGGATGGGTCGGGCCTCTCGAGCTAGCCTCGATCCCGTAGAATCTGGTTCCTGGGTAGGGCGGACTTCCAGTCCGCGCGGGACTTTTAGAGGTACTTGCAGAAATCGTAGAAGGTCCGCTTGCTGCCGCGCGCGGCTCGGTA
>PLEM01000456.1 GCA_003137035.1 Bryobacterales bacterium
TGAGTCCATCGAAGAGTACGCCGAGCGGCGGAAATTCGAAATCGCAAATCCCAAAGCAAGGAGAATCATCATGGCTCGACGCCGTAAAACAGTTGCCGAACTCGAATCGCAGGTCGCGGATCTGCANNGGACGACGAAGAGTCGGACTGACCCATCCGGCGGACGGGCAGCGCTGGCGTAAGGAAGTGGTCAGCGACAGGGCGCTCCGGTATCGCGCCAATGCCTGCCCTCCGCCGGGTCCGCGAACCTGCGCCCTGTGCGGCTCCAGGCGCAACGTTGAAGTCGGGCACGCTGACGGCCATGAGGAACACGGCGAACCGGCCAATCTCCTCTGGACCTGCCGGAGCTGCAACGTCCGTTGCGCGAACACGCTCCGTCGCACCGGAATCGGCCGGCTCACGGTACAGTACAACCCCGCCGGCAAGGGCGCTACGAGTCTCGGCCAATGGCTTACCGCGGTCATGTCCATGCGGGGCGCCTCCGACGCCATGCCCGTGAAGGCCGCAGTCGAATTGATCCGGGCCACCCCGCCCCAGCGCCGGAGTGAATTCGCACAGGAGATCTGGCAGCGCCGCCGTGCCCGCTACGGTTCTTCCGGGCGCACCGACACGGTTCCTTTTTGACGCTCACCGTGGAGCAGACACGGAAAGAACAAGCGAGACGATCCGCCCCTGTTCCTGACGTGGCCGAAAACTTCGGCCCACCATAGCAGTCCCGTTCTCAACTAGCGGTAGTAACTGAGTCTGAGATCTGGCGAGACCGACTTCGAGGACAATGTGGAAAACCTGTTGTCGAAGATGATGGCGTATTGGCCGGGCGGCAGAGGTTTTCTGAATTCCCCCGAACCAGAGACCCGGCCACTGTTGACCAAAACGGAGGCACCCGGACCTACAAGCGCCACGCCGAGATCGCTTCCCCGTCCACCAGTGATCGTGTACGATCCCTCCAGCACTGCACCCTGTTGTCCAGGGACCATGAACGGGAATGCGACAATCTTCCGAGCCGGAATCGTGATAGTCTCCACAGGCAGCGACTCCACCACCCGAGTCTCGTTCAGCATGTCGAGAAGGGACAACTGGCGTTTGTGGCTCAGAAGTTCGGATACGTGGCTGGTGGAGATTGCGAAATTCAGGTTCTGCCCATTTCGGAGTTGCGAAGTGGTCAGTCCTATCACTCTCCCGTATTCGTTCAGGAGTGGTCCACCGCTTGAACCCGGCGAAATGGATGCAGTTGTCTGAATGACGTGAGTACCACCGGCATCACGCAACGCACTGATGATTCCTTCACTCACCGTGCTCTCCAGCCCGAGCGGAGCACCGATAGCAATCACCCGGTCTCCGACCTTCGCCTGTTCCACGCCTTCTGTCTCAAGTGCCGGAATCGAGCCACCAGAAAGCTGAAGGGCGGCAACGTCATGCTCGATATCGTATCCGAGCACGGAGTCCACATGAAATGACTCCTTCGATGGAAGCCGAATGTTGAGAGAGCTTGCGCCCCGAATGACGTGATAATTGGTTATGATCGCCCCATCGGTGGAACACACGTACCCACTACCCTGACCCGCCTTCTCGCCATCCTCGTTGAAGTTCTCAACGACAACTACGGACGTTGTGGCCCGTTCAGCAATTTGCGCCGTGGTGAGTGTCGTTGGCGGCGGTGGGCTGAGCGGCGATGGTCTGTCCGCTGTACTGGCTTGCGTCGGTTGTGCGCCAGATTCAGCCATGGGTGTCACGGAATGTGATCCCGTGGGAAAGGGGTGCTTGACGATCACGACCAGCACGACGAACACGGCATAGAGAACGCCAAGCGCAATCAGAACGATTCTTAGCGTCTTCGATTTCGCCGGCACAGCGCCGACGGCACCGGTCCCACTGACCAGCCCCCGGCGCACTTCCGCCCGGAATTGCTCTTCCGCCAACCGCTGTTGCTCTTCTTCGAGGATTCGCTTCTTCTCCTCATCAGAGAGTTGCATCGTCCACTCCAGGCACACGTAGCAGTGGGATTTCGGAGTCAGACGCCCACGACGCATTCGCCCTGCCCGCCAGTGCCGCGGGGCGTCCAAATCCACAGGTAACCAGGATTCCTGTGCTAGCGTCCCGGCAAGCCATCACGCTATACCAGCCCGAGCATTGTAAGCCAGTTGCTCCACACGACCTTGACAAAGCCAACAGCAGCCATTTAGCTCAATACGTCTCCATCTTGCTGTAGTTCAGGTCTACATTCAGAAAGACGTACTTGTCCGAGAACGCGGAAAACCTATTGCTGAGAGCGAAGTAGTATGTGCCCGGCCCCAGGCGCACATCGAAACTGTCAGTAGTCTTCCGTCCCTGGGTGCCGTAAAACACGCGAGCTTGATGCCCGTTGATCCAATTTGGGTACTCGCTTTCCGCTGCGATGACCGCGTCAACATCGTTTCCAGAACCGCCAGAGGCGTTAAAACTCCCGCTGATCCGGGCGTCCCTCATGTTGGGGGTGATCTGGAAGCGATACTGCACAAAGCCGTGGGCTTTCACGACAACCTGACCCGTGGCGATTTTCTGGCTCATCGGCACGTAGCGGACGCTGGGAGCGGATGAACCGCGGGCAGAGCGTGGTGTTGCGACGTCCGAATCCGTGGATCGGGCGTTCGAGTTGAGGACGATTGCCGCGCCAACCAGGACGATGGCAAGAATGCCGATGGCAAAAATCAGGAGCAACAAGCCAACATGAGACTTGCGGCCCTCCGGTGGAGGAGGAGCACTCTGGGAAGCTGTAGTATTCAAGCTTGCCCGGACCTGTGCCCGGTAGTGTTCCTCAGCGAGTCGCGCCCGCTCCTCTTCTTCAATCTGCTGCTTCCGCTCTGGCGTCAGTTCCATATATCCGGTGGATTTCCATTTTGGCTTCTTGGCCGCCTTCGATTGTACACCCAGCCGCCTGCGCTGGAACCGTTTCTTTCATCCTTTCCATCCCGAGCGACTGCGGCGGCCCAGGTAGGGGGCTAGCTCTGCCGTCCCAGGTGCCGCGGTTCAGCCAAACCGGCACGCGATCAGGCCGATTCACACGGCCGGCATGTGTGCCCCCTTCGGCTGGTCAGCCGAAGAGACGGTCAAGGAAGCTCTTGTCGCTGTCAGGAACCTTCCCCGTGTATGCAGTGCGTTCCCACTCCTTGCCCCCACACTTGCACGCGATCAGCTTTCTGCCCTTGACCATTGTCTTGGCCGAGGCGCACGACGTGCAACGGTAGGTTCCAGAATACTTCGCTTTTGCGCCGCACTTGAACTTGGTTGTCATTTTCGCTCCATCAGAGGCATGTCTACGGTTGTGCAATCTGCTGCGTTCCGACCAGCTCACAATGGATGAGATGGATGTCGCCTGTTACACCACGGTCTTTGAGCTTGCCTTTCACCGTCACGGTCATGCCAACGGAAGTCCTGCCGCGGGCCGGATTCTCCCTGCTGTCGAACTTGCACTTGACCGAGTCGGGATCTCCCGGTTCTCGCAACGACAGTTCGTCCTTCCCGGCCTTCCTCAGCGTGCCCACCACCTGTGTGCTGCTTCCTTTGAGCGCTCGGTCTGTACCGTGCTTGTCCGCCTTGTACATGGCAAATAGCTCACTCGTCGTGTACGTTCGCGCCGCCGGTTCGGGTGGCGCCACCAACTTCCCCGATGGCGATGTACCCGGCGGCAAGGCGGCTCCAGGTTGGGGGGCGCTATCTTGGGGTGGAGGGGGCAGGGTCCCCTGCGGAGCTTCACCTCCCGCAACTTCCTTGCCGGCGTCAGCGGGACTGGGAGGGAGTGCCAGGGGCGTTGGAGTAGCCGACGATACCTCGGGTTGGCCCGTTGCCCCGATTGCTGTGACACCAGCAGTTGGGGCTACCGGCGCGGCTGGAGTGGTGCCTGCGAGCAACGGGGCTTCGTTGTTCGCTCGCGGCTTCTGATTCTTAGCCAGATGCCAGCAGAAGCCCAGGATCGCTGCCACAAGCATTATCCTCACCACGAATCGCAAGCGTCGCGGTGTCCGCTCGGGCTCTTGCCGGGAGACCGTCTCCTCACTCGGGCTACCCGACTCCAGAGGCAGTTTCGGCCTGTACCCTAGGAGATCGAGAAGCCCCGGCTTCCTGGCTCCCTGGCTCAGATTGTAGTCTTTCGTCACTACCTTGAGGTTCTTGACCGAATTGTCCCCCCCCAGGACAAACGGCCACACATGGTGCAGATGGTGAATTCGCGGGTCAAACGGCTGCCCCTTCAGATCGCGGAGGATGACTTCTCGTTTGACCCAAGCCTCAATGCGGCGTTGTCTCTTTGGGGCCTTCATGAAAACGGCTGGCGTCAAGCCCAGAAGGATACTGAACGCCAGAGTCTCCAAGACCGTGTAGCCGAAGTGAAGAAGAACGGCGCAACTCAATCCGTACAGAACCACGCCGCGAACCGCCAGCTTGAACCGATGCCGGATCTCGACCTTCCTGCGTCTGGCAACCTGGAAGATGTACAGGAGGCGCGGCAGCACTGCAATGACGCCCACAACGGCGAGAACGTTCAGGACGCTGAGGCTGCTCATGGCCGGGATGCCCCCAACACGACTGCTACGTAAATAGTGTCTTCGCTAAAGCTGTAGACGAATATACAGCATAATCAGAGACTTTGGTGAGTGCAAGATATTTTGAAGGCCCTCGGCCAGAGAATACGGGAACTGCGGAAGAAGAAGGGATTCTCACAGGAAGGGTTTGCCGACAGCGCGGGCGTCCATCGAACATGGATGGGGGCTCTTGAGCGCGGGGAGCGCAACCTGAGCTTTCACAACCTCGTGCTGATCTCCAGGGCTCTCGGGATGACGCTGTCACAACTCGTTTCTGGCGTCGAGAAGAAAGCGCAAAGCCTGCCAAGGAAGCACGCCAGTACCGGCCCCGGCAAAGCCACGGAGCAGCGGAGGGGCCGACCCCAAACCTGAACACAACGCCCGCAGAGTGAGGGAAGCAGGCCTCGGGTGCCGCCGGCCCCGGCTTGAGTCCCTAGGTCAAGCGGCGCGGCCGGTGATTTATCGGCAATCGAATAATCCACTTTCCACTCCCGGCGACCATGCCCCCCGGCCCAATTCTCGCCCCCGGCTCCCAGTCGGAATTGACCGAGCCAGAGGCCAACATTTTCGCATTCTCCAGGAGATGCGCTGACTGAATCTATCCCACGTGTATTCAATAGGTTGGGGGCGTCCTGGATTTCGACGTATAGGTATTACTATAGTAATACCTATTCGCAGAACCTCCAGCTTGAGAAATCGCTTGGCCACGCCTCCCTGAGCAGGGCATGGATGGGGGAAGTGGCCATCAGGATGGTCATTGGCTGACACTCTCCCCGCCAGCCACCCCGCGGCCACCGCCATCCCTGGAGATGCGGCCACCACCAGCCCGGGCGAAGTGGCCACCCGCATGGTAATGGGGATCGGCTGACGCACTGGTTGCCGCCAGTTCCTGGTGCTGGTGGTGGCGCTGGTGCCGTTGATGTGTCCCCGGAGAGCCTGTACCTGTTCGCCATGATGCCCATGCACGCCTCCACCCCCAATGGGGGCGGCTGGGAAGATAATGGTGCGGAGGCGGGAACTGCCGTGTTCGTCAATCTCAACATGTCGGAAGACCCAACGATCAGGGAGCGGTTCTGGGACTACACCTTCACCGACTTCGGCGGTTTCCGGCGGGTGATGGCCGGTGAACTGAGTCACATGAGACACGACCTGAATCCCGGCAGCGTTCCCCCAGGCTTCCATGAGATGGCCGTCATCACCCTATCCCACCAGAGCTACGACGGTTTTCTCAGAGAGAATCCGCTGCCGATCACCGAGAGGGACTACCAGTTGAGCAAGATGCACCAGATCGTCTATGGGCTGGTGATCCCGGACAACGGCGATCCTGGGCACTTCCTTAGCGGCCAACTGGAAGCGGTGCTGGACAGAACGCCCGACGAGGTTTTGCCGAGGTTGGCGGAGTCCGACTGGAAGCGGCTCCACGCGGATTCCTGGGCCTACAACGCCGAGACTGTTATCGAGCGGCTGCCGTTATACCTGCCAACCGCCGCTGTTCGTCCGCGCAAGACACGGCTCATGTCATCTTTTCCAACGCCAGAGAACGCGAGTTGGTCGGATGTTTCCATCCGCCTTACCAGCGAGTTCCAAGCTCAGATTTCGGTCGGTGCTGTGAGCGGAGTGTACAACTCCACGGAACTCGGGTTCGAGGACCGGAGGACCGGGAATCCGGATAAGGCGTGGAAGTTCCTGTGCAAGCTCGCCCAGCACGACGGTTACTTGCAGCCACAGTACGGAGCACAAACGTCACAAGCGGCTGGCCGACAAAGGCAAGACGTGGCAGAGGGCCGGGCGTTCCGTGGTGGTCCGCCACCCCCAACCAAGAAAGATGTGAAGCGGGTGCAAGATATACGCAGCCGTCTCCAATACTTCTTCCACATCGACGGTGATCCGTTCCAGGACTACGCCAAGGCAAGAGGGTATCGGACCAACTTCCGCATCGCATGTGCGCCGTCGTTCTCGTAGCCACAGAGAACTCGGTGAATTTTCATTGAGGCTCGCAAAACAATTCCGCTCGCAACCGTTCACGACTAAAACCTCAAGTCTCAACTGAATCCACGCACTTCAACTGCGGCTGTAACCATCTCAGCTCGCTCCCCCGGATGAGTTTTCGCAATATCAACAATATGATGCTGGCATTGAAGATCGAACTACTACGGCGCGGCATCCGCCAGACGCGGATGGCCGTGGACCTGGGGTGGGACCCCGCCAAGTTGTCGCGCATCGTGAATGAGATCACACCCCCAAACGTGGAGGACAGGCGCGCAATCGCTAGTTACTTGAAGGTCTCGGAGCGTGATCTCTTCGGAAAAGACGTTATGCCCGCCGAAATGCGGAGGCTGGCGGGAACGGCCTCTGAGATAAAGAACAAGTTGGCTACACAGCAATAAGAAAGGAAAGGCGGCCCCTGCCACATCCAAGTTCGGGGGCCGCCCAAATCAGGTGTCCTATGAGCAAGTCTAACACATCGAACGACACACTTACCACCGCTGCGATTGCGGACATGATAACAAGCACGGATCACTTCGCCCAGGATGTCGGCGGCCTGCTCTATGTCTACCGCGGCGGCGTCTACCGGCCATGCGGGGAAGCCCACATTCGGCAGCAGGTCAAGCATCTACTGTGCGAGCAAGGTAGGGAGGACGAGTGGGAGTCGAAGTTGGCCGGTGAGGTATCCGAGTACATTCGCGCGGACGCAATCGAGTTGTGGGAGGTGCCGCCCCCGGATCTCGTGAACGTGCAGAACGGCCTTCTTAATGTCCACAACCGGGAACTTCGGCCGCACTCGCCGGAGCACCTCTCCTCAATCCAGCTTCCCGTCACGTACGACTCGGCGGCCGTGTGTCTTGGCTGGGACCTGTTCGTCGAGGAGACATTCCCGGACGATTCTCGCGAAGTAGCGTATGAGATTCCGGCCTGGGCTATGCTGCNNAGGTGAGGGGAGCAACGGCAAGTCTGCCTACCTGGCCGGGCTGTGCGCATTCCTGGGAAGACGAAACGTAGCCGGAGTGAACCTTCACAAGCTGGAATCGGACCGGTTTGCAGCGGCGCGCCTTATGGGCAAGCTGGCGAACGTGTGCCCTGACATCCCCAGTACCAGGCTGTTTGGGACTTCCGCTTTCAAGGCACTTACCGGGGGCGACTTGCTCCATGGGGAGCGGAAGTACAGGGAGTCGTTTGAGTTTCGGTCTTTCGCGAAATTGGTTTTCTCGGCCAACCAGCCGCCCTTCAGTGATGACTCAAGCTATGCGTTCTCCCGGCGCTGGCTGGTGGTACCGTTCACGCGAACTTTTGAGGAAAATGCCCAGGACCGACAAAAGCGGTCGGAGTTAGACGCACTGCTCGCAGACCCATACGAACTCAGCGGCCTGTTGAATCGAGCACTGGACGCGCTACCCCGCTTGCACAGCAAGGGGTTTACCACGAGCGACACCCTCGCCGGTGCCTTAAAGGAGTTCAAGGAAGCAACTGATCCCCTCACTGTCTGGCTCAACGAGCATGTGGATGACGAGGCGACGGCATTCATCCCCAAAAGGGAGTTGATGGTGGCGTACAACTCGGCGTGCACTGCCGCCAAGCGTGCGCCTATGAATGGGACCGCGTTCGGATTGGCTCTCCGCCGTGCGCGGCCTAGCCTACGGGACGGGCAGCGAACCGTCGCCGGCAAGAAAACCGACGTGTACCTAGGCATCGAGTGGAAGCGGGGCTGCTGTGTCGCGTAAGCCACGTCAGCCAGTTCAGCCAGTTCTCTCTATTCTCTTCTATCGCGCGCCGAGATGGATAAGGGAAAAAGAGATGGAGAAACTGGCTGAACTGCCTGAACTGCCTGACGCTGGCAGCGGCGCTGCGCCGAGCAAGGGTGGCCGGCCTAGCAGCGGCAGATCATAGGTGGAACGATGGCGGCTCAACAGATCAGTGCCAGTTCAACGGCGGCTTACGCCGAGCGGCACTACTCTGTGCAGGAGATCGCCGCCCTGTGGAGTTTGAGCAACGATGCGATCCGAGACCTTTTCAAGAGAGAGCCGGGGGTTCTGGCTATTGGGCACGATGGTGGTCGTGGCAAGCGAGCCTACAAGACGCTGCGGATTCCCGAGAGTGTGCTCCAGCGGGTCCACCGGCGGCTTGCGAAGCCATGAATCGAAGTGCGACTTGACGAGCGTGCTGACCGGGGATTATTATGCTCATAGAAAGGAAGACGCCATGCAGCGCAAGGCCCGTTTGGGTAGGCCGCCCAAGCCGACACGCCTCCGCAAGACACGCCGACTCCAATTGCTGCTCACTCCGGCGGAGCACAAGAGGCTGTCGCAGTACGCACTGGAGAGGGACGCGACAGTGAGCGAGGTCATTCGAGCCTGCATCCGCTCATTGATGGGGCAGGAGGGAGGGACAAGCTAATGCTAACCGCGTTTCGCAGACACGTGAAAACGTGCGCTCACCGGAGCAAGGGAAGGAAGTACCGCCACTGCCGCTGCCCGATTTGGGTGGACGGCTTCCTGAACGGCGTGGAGATGCGGAAGACGCTCGAAACTCGGGATTGGGAGCAGGGCCAGCGGATAGTCCGGGACTGGGAGAGCGAGGGCGCCCCTGTCCAGGAGGAGAAGCCCGTGGCAATCGCGGACGCCTGCAATCAGTTCGACGCGGACGCCAAGGCCCGCGGGCTGCGGGAACCGACCTTGAAGAAATACCGCGTGCTATTTAGCCAGTTGAACTGTTTCGCCAGCGGGAAAGGACTGCTCTTCCTGAAGCAGTGGGATCTGACAGTAGTTCGAGATTTCCGGGCGTCCTGGCGAGACAGGAGCATCTCAGCCTTGAAGAAACTGGAGCGACTCCGGGCCTTCTTCCGATTCGCTCACGAGAGCGGCTGGATAACTGAGAACCCAACGAAGAAGCTGAGGAAGCCCGAGGTAACCGATCCCCCCACGATGCCTTTCACGCAACAGGAGATGATCGAAGTCCTATCCGCTTGCGACAAGTACACCGACAATTACGGCAATGCCGGCCAGATCAACGCAAGGCGACTCCGGGCTTTGGTCTTGCTCCTGCGCTACAGCGGAATGAGGATCGGGGACACGGTTACGTGCGCCAAGGATCGCGTGGCCGCAGACAGGCTGTTCCTCTATACACAGAAGACCGGTGTGCCGGTCTGCACAAAACTGCCTCCCGTCGTGGTCGAGGCGTTGAATACCACTCCCAGCGTCAGTGAGCGGTACTTCTTCTGGAGCGGCCAAGGCAAGGTTGAAACCGCAACNNCCGCAACGGGCAACTGGCGAAGGAGTTTACGGAAGCTGTTCCGGCTGGCCGGCGTCAAGAATGGACATCCCCACCGGTTCAGAGACACCTTCGCTGTGGAACAGCTTCTCTCGGGAACGAAGATGGAGAACGTGTCGATCCTTCTGGGCCACAGCAGTATCAGGGTGACCGAGAAGCACTACGCACCCTGGGTCCGCGCCCGCCAGGAGCAACTGGAGGCGGATGTGGAGCGAAGCTGGGCGCGCGATCCGGTCATCCTTGCCCACATGAAGGGTACGCGAGAGGTACACGGGAAAGTGGAGGNNGGGACTCGAACCCGCGACCCTCTGCTTAAAAGGCAGATGCTCTACCTCCTGAGCTACCGGCCCTGGTGAGCGAAACAGGAAGGCTGCTCTTTCACCATACCACAGGGTTCCCCGCGCCTCGCACGGTTCATGCCACAATGGACTCATGCCCGACAAAGTTATCGTTATAGCTAACGGAGATTTGCGACTTTCAGCCAACCAGAGGTGCTGGCCGGCGCAGCAGCGCGTCGAGGAGGCGGTCATGGCGGCCATCCGGCGCGAAGGCCGCGAGGTCGAGCGCGGCCACGCCTTCGACCCCGAGAAAGAACACGGCTTCATCGATAGCCAGAAACACGGATTGCAGGTGTTCCGCAAGCTCCCGCCGAGCGCTCCCCTGGTGGTGGTGGAAGCGGTCTGGCAGTACAGCCAGCACATCCTCGGCGGCCTGCTGACGCATCGCGGGCCAATCCTCACCGTAGCCAATTGGAGCGGCGAGTGGCCCGGGCTGGTCGGCATGTTGAACCTGAACGCCTGCCTCACCAAGGCCGGCAAGAAGTTCAGCACGCTGTGGAGCGGCGATTTTCAGGACGATTTCTTTACCCAGGGCTTACACCGCTGGCTGGCGGGCGAAACGCTGGTCCACGACATCAGCCACGTGCGGCCGCTCGCCGAGTTCAAGCTCCCCGCGCGCGCCTCGCGAACCGGCGGGCAGGTGGCCCGGCAACTCAAGAAGGACAAAGCGATCCTGGGAGTCTTCGACGAGGGCTGCATGGGAATGTACAACGGCATCATTCCCGACGAGCTGCTGCACAAGACCGGCGTGTTCAAGGAGCGTCTGAGCCAGTCCGCGCTCTACGCCGCCATGCTGCGCGTATCCGACGACGAGGCGCGCGCGGTCCGCTCCTGGCTGGACCAGAAGGGCATGCGCTTCCTCACCGGGCCGAATCCGGAAACCGATTTGACCGACGGCCAGATCCTGGAGCAGTGCAAAATGTACATCGCGGCGCTGCGGATCGCCGACGATTTCGGCTGCGACGTGATCGGCATCCAGTATCAGCAAGGCTTGAAGGACCTTACGCCGGCTTCGGACCTGGCCGAGGGTTTGCTGAATAACGTCGATCGCCCGCCGGTGGCGGACCCGAAGACCGGGCGCGTGCTCTACGAAAACCAGGCGCTGCCGCACTTCAACGAAGTGGATGAGTGCGCCGGTCTGGACGCGCTGGTCACCAACCGCATCTGGCGCAAGCTGGGCTTCGCTCCGGAAACCACGCTGCACGACGTGCGCTACGGCGAACCCTACCGCTCCAACGGCCACGAGGATTTCGTCTGGGTGTTCGAGATCTCCGGCTCCGCGCCGCCCCAGCACTTCATCGACGGGTACGCGGGTGCGGTGAGCGAGCGCCAGCCCCCCATGTACTTCCCGCTGGGCGGCGGAACCATCAAGGGCATCAGCAAGCCCGGCGAAATCGTATGGAGCCGCATCTTCGTCGACGGCGCCAAGCTGAAAGCGGACATCGGCCGCGCCAAAGTGCTCGAGTTGCCTCGCGAGGAGACCGAGCGGCGCTGGAATTCAACCACCCCGCAGTGGCCCATCATGCACGCGGTCATGTACGGTGTCACCCGCGACCAGTTCATGGCGCGCCACAAGTCGAACCACATCCAGGTGGCCTACGGGCCGGACGCCGAGGGCGCGAACCTGGCGCTGGCGGCAAAGGCGGCGGCGTTCAAGGCGCTGGGAATTCAAGTGAGCGTCTGCGGGACCGGTCACGGGCTATAATCGGTTGCGGTGCCCAGGGTAACCTTCCTCCCAAGCAACGTGACGGTGGAGTTCGAGAGTCTTCCCTACCGGGGACACGGCAGACCGCGCTCGATCCTGGATGTGGCCTTGAATTCCGGCGTCGCGCTGGAGCACGCCTGCGGCGGCAGTTGCGCCTGCACCACCTGCCACGTCATCGTTCACCAGGGCGAGGCAAATCTCTCGCCCATCGAGGATGACGAGGCCGACCGCCTGGACCTGGCCGCGGGGCTGACGCTGCATTCGCGCCTGGCCTGCCAGGCGGTGGTCAACGGAGACGTTACGGTCGAGGTCCCCACCTGGAGCCGCAACTACTGAATTCGGAGGATGCCGATGAGCGCAGATTGGAGTCGCATCGACGCGCTGGTCTTCATGGTTGCCGGATCGTGGCTGGTCGCCAGGATATTCGTCCGGCTCCGTGAGACCGTAAGCCTGCTTTCGGATTTCGGCGTCAAGCCGATGGATGTGCTTCTGAACGGCCCGATTCTTCCGGATTTTCCCGTGTGGGGTGGGTGGATCTTGATCTTGTACTCCTTCTCTCATCCGAGTTCCGCCGGCGCCTCGCATCTCTCCACGCCGTTTTGGGCGCTGTATGGGACCTTCCTCGCTCTTTTTTTGTTGGCGCTCTCGCGCCCTGTATGGCAACGGCGAAAGGCACGGCAATCCCAGGTCTCGCGCGGAGCGCTTTGGGAGCAGTTCTGCGCTCTGCGGCGCAAGGCCCGAGCCCCCTGGAATACCGAACTTCGCGTTGTGCCAGACGGTTTTCGGGCCTGGGCTGGGAGCCAGATCGGACCATCCGTTCTGATCCGGAGGAGTTGGCTGGACCGGTTGAGCCGGGCCGAGATTGACGCCCTGGCGGCACGCCAGATCGCGCGCGTGCAACGCGAGTATTCCCTGCCCATCAACGCCTTCATCCTGGCTGCCGGTTTCGCCGCCGCGGCCTGCTGCGAAGCCCTGAACTTCGGCGCCGCCGGATGGTGGCTGGCATGGTTCGCGACGGTTTGCCTCGAGGTGTTGCTGCTCTCCCGCTACCTCCCCAAAGCCTGGCTCGCGGCTGACCTGCGGGCCATCCAGATGGCCGGCGACGCCGAAGCCTTCATCTCGGCTCTGGGAGAATTGGCGCGACTGAACGATGCCGCCCTGGACGCCGAGGCGCTGATGACGATCGCCTCCATCGCCGGCGTCCCGAGAAGCCGGGCGCAAGCGCTCCTTCTCGAGCAGCCCCGTCCCACCGGGGACCGCTATCCCACATCCGGCGAGTATGCGACTGTCGGGTTCTGAGCATCGGCCCACCACTCGGGCTACTCGTGTGCAGCCTCTCTGGGACGCCCTGTTGGGCCTTGGCGTCGAGGATGACGAGGCCGACCGCCTGGACCTGGCCGCGGGGCTGACGCTGCATTCGCGCCTGGCCTGCCAGGCGGTGGTCAACGGAGACGTTACGGTCGAGGTCCCCACCTGGAGCCGGAATTACTGAGCTTCCCGAGCGTCTTGTCCCAGAGGTCCTGCGGGATCGCCACGGTCAGCTTCACGGTGCGCTGCTGCTGCTCCACCTGGATGCCGTCCAGCGCCTTCGGAAAGTCCGGATCGCCTGCTGGAGCGCTGAGCCGCGCCATGCCCACCAGGCCGCGCATGGCGTCGCCCAGCGAGCGGGCATCCTGCTCCGTGCGGCAGACGCCGCTAACCGACATGTGCAGCCCGCTGCGGAGATCGACGCCCGCGGTCAGGCTCTCGATCATCGAGAAGACCCGGCCCAGGTTAGCGAGGTTCCCCGAATGCGGAAGAGCCTTCGAGACATCTCCAAAACCTCCGGCAGCCACCACCCAGATCTGGCTTTGCGGGGGAATCGAGTCCAGCTTCTGTCGCAACGCGGGCGGCAGGCCGGCCGAGCGGCCGCGTTGGTCTAGGATCGAGCGGAGGGCGGTTACCTGCCCCGCCATCGCGGTGGACGAGTTCAGGAACGCCACGGCGAAGCGCTCGTCGCCGATCAGCGTTACCCCCTTATAGGGCGTCCGCTTTCCACCCTCGCGCGCGGCGCGCGCCTCGAGACTGGACGGCGAAAACTTACCCCGTGCCAGCACGGCGGTCTTTGTGCCGTCGGAGACGATGAGCAGCTCCGCGATGTCCTTGCGCGGGTCGAGGCCGGTCTCCTTGGCGAAGGAATCCAGCTCCGGCGACGGATTCTCGCCCACCGTTTTCTTGTAGCACGCGGTGGCGCGGAGTTCGTCCATTTTGACGCCCACCAGCACGACGGTGTCGCCGGGGACCAAACTGGCGAGGTCCGAGTCTATGCGGCCCCCCGCGGTCCGCGAGGTTCCGCAGCCCGCGAGAATCAGGCACAGGAGTATCAGTATGCGGCGCATCAGAAGTTCCTTTTCGAAAAGCAGTAGATACTGGCGGCGAACATCACGGCGGCAAATGCGGCCGAGCTCCAGATGGGATCGAGCGCGCCCACCGCGCGCCCTTGCACGAAGTCCAGGTTCATGCGCCCAATGTCGAATACCTTCGGGAACACCCAGTACAGGCCTCTCCATACGTTGCGCGACCACTCGGAAGAGAGCAGGCGCTCGGCCCAGGTGCGCTGGGCCAGGATGACGCTCATGACCATCAGGCCGAACGCGACCATGAGCGCCAGCGCACCGCTCTCGCTGAGCACGGCCACCAGCACCATGGCGCTCAGCAGCACCCCGAACATGAAGGCCGTGGTACCGATCACCGCGAGAAAGCTCGAGTTCCACACCCCGGTCTTCCAGCCGAAGATGAGCCAGATTCCCAGCACCAGGTAACTGACATTTATTCCCACTACCAGCAGGTTGCCGACGTACCTCCCCAGCAGGATGTGGTGGCGCGAGACGGGCTTGGAGAGCAGCAATTCGATGCGGCCCGGCTCGAACACCGCCGCGATCAGGCCCGCGGACGCGAACAAAGCCAGAAACATCGACCAGGAGAACAGGAACGTGGAGATCGACGCGTGCACCTGGCGCACCAGGTGCGTCACGTCGACGGTTCTTTTGCCCATGCTCTGCCCGAAAAGAGAGACGGTGGCCAGCGCGCCCTCCACCACATCGATCCGCATGATGAACAGAAAGAAGAGAATCATCGCCGTGGACAGGCCGAACAGACCCCAAAACAGTTTTCGGGCGAAGGCCTCGCGAAACGTGTCCCGCACCAACGCGGCGGATGCGATGAGAGTGTTCACGACTGCACCGTCCGGAAGAAAACCTCTTCGAGCGTGCTGGTGGTGGGAGCGAGGCTTTCGATATCCGCGCCCCCGGCGCGCAGCGCGTCGATGGCCTGGTTCAGCAGCTCGCGGTCCGCGAACTGAAACTCCAGCAGTCCGTCTCTGGAGGCGGCCGCCATGGCCTTCTCGCGCAGCTCCGATTCGAGCTTCTCCGATACGCCGCTGGCCGTCAGACGATACCCTTTCCCGGCGGTCAGCTCCTTCACCTTGCCCACCAGCGCCACCTTGCCTCGGTGCAGAATGGCCACCTCGCGGCAGAACAACTCGACCTCGGTCAGAAGGTGCGAGTTGATAAAGATGGTGACGCCCTGCTCCTCGAGCGTGTGGAGGATCTCGCGGATCATGCGGCGCCCCACCGGGTCCACCCCATCGGAGGGCTCGTCGAGGATCATGAGCTTGGGCGAGTGCATCAGCGCCTGCGCCAGCCCGACGCGTTGCAGCATGCCTTTGGAATACTTGCCCAGCCGCACGTTGCCCCACTTCGCCAGGTCCACCAGTTCGAGCAACTCCGGGATGCGCTTCTTGCGCGCGCGCCCTTCCATGCCCGACAGCGCGGCGTAGAAGTCCAGCATCCCCGCGCCGGTCATGTAAGTGGGGAAGCGATGATTCTCGGGAAGGTACCCGATGGGCCGCCGGGCGCCGGTTTCCCACACGTCGCGGCCGAAAACGCGCGCGCCGCCGCCGGTGGGGTGCGTGCACGAAAGCACCAGCTTGACGAAGGTGGTCTTCCCCGCCCCGTTCGGCCCCAGCAG
>PLEM01000346.1 GCA_003137035.1 Bryobacterales bacterium
CATCGTCGTTCCGCTGGCAGCCAACCTGTTCCAGGTTTATGTCCCGCTGTTCTTCCAGTTTTTCCAGTTCCTGGAGATGCCGTTGTTGGTTACCGTGTACTTCGCCCTGATGCGGCGCGACCAGGTCGGCGGAACGTTCATCGGCGCGGGCATCGGACTGGTGCAGGATTCGCTGTCCCATCAGCCGCTGGGGATGTTCGGCATCGTCAAGACGCTGGTGGGCTACTTCGCCGCTTCGGTGGGCATGCGGTTCGATGTCGATCACGTGGCGATCCGGTTTCTGCTGGGATTCTTCTTTTACTGCTTCCACCAGCTCATGTACTGGGTGCTGGCGCGCGCTCTGCTGGGCCAGCAGGTTGCCTTCGACCTCCAGCAGATGTTCTTCGTGGGGCTCTTGAATGCCGCGGTGGGCATCTCGCTGTTCCACTTCTTGGATAAACTGAAGGAGAGGCCTTAACCCCGGAATTCCGTGAGCCACACCCCGTCCGACCACAACGAAGAGCGCGTTCCTTCGAAGCCCGTGTATCGCGACGACACCAAGTTCGCCTCGGGCAAGATCGCGTTCTTCCAGTACCTCGCGGTGGGTTTGTTCTTGTTTCTGATCGCCGGGTTCTGGAGACTGCAAGTCCGCAACCCGGAGATTTACACGGAGGCGGCGGAAAGCAACCGCATCAGGTTCGTCCGGCTGCTGGCTCCGCGCGGCAAGATTCTGGACCGCGACGGGAGGGTGATCGTGGACAACCGCTCCTCCTACAGCCTGATGCTGGCGCGCGATCACCTGAAGTCCGAACACCTCCGCCCCATCGCCACGGGGTTGGGCCTGGATCCCGGCCAACTCGAGGCGCGGGTCGAGCGATTCCGCTCCCGGCCGAAATACGAGACCATCTTCATCAAGCGGGAGCTTACGCTGGGCGAGGTGGCTTTCGTCGAGGCGCACCGCGACCCGGAGACCTTTCCCGAGCTGGAGCTGATCCGGGCCCAACAGCGGCTCTATCCCCAGAACGGCTTGGCGGCCCACGTCATCGGGTACGTCGGCGAGATCAGCGAAAACGAGCTGAACTTGGCGGAATTCATTAAGTACGACCAGGGCGCGGTGATCGGCAAAGCGGGCTTGGAGCGCCAATACAACGACCAGTTGATGGGCGTGGATGGCCAGAAGCAGGTGGTGGTCGACAACCACGGGACGGTCCGGCAATCCTTGGGCATCAAAGAGGCGATTCCGGGGAAGAACCTGCAATTGACGCTGGACCTGGACCTGCAAGTGGTCGCGGAGCTGGCCATGGAGGGCCGGACCGGCGCGGTGGTGGCGCTGGACCCGCGCAATGGAGAGGNNTGGAGAGGTGCTGGCGATGGTCTCCACCCCGGCCTACGACCCCAACAAGTTCGCCGGCCGGATTCGCGCCGCGGATTGGAACGAGCTGCGGAGCAACCCCGAGAACCCGTTGTTGAACCGGGCCATCCAGGCGCAGTTCGCCCCAGGGTCGACCTTCAAACCGATCGTGGCGCTGGCCGGGCTGGAGAGCGGCTCCATCGACGAGAGCTTCAGGGTTCACTGTTCGGGAGGCGCATCCTTCTACGGACGCTACTTCAAGTGCCACCTAAAAGGCGGCCACGGAACCGTGGACCTGCATAAAGGCATCACCCAGTCCTGCGACGTGTTCTTTTACAACGTGGGCAACCGCACGGGCGTCGACAACATCGCCAAGTACGCCGATATGGCCGGTCTCGGGCACAAGACCGGAATCGACCTTCCAAACGAGAAGCAGGGCACCGTGCCGTCCTCGGAATGGAAGATGCGGAATTTCAGGCAGAAATGGTATGCGGGGGAGACGATTTCCGTGGCCATCGGACAGGGCGCGCTGACGTTGACCCCGATGCAACTGGCGTACGCGATCGGGGGAGTGGCGATGGGCGGCGTGTGGTACCCGCCGCACCTGGTGAAGGATCCCGACCGAATGGACAAGCCCCGCGTCGGCAAGATCGACCCGGCCAACGCGCAGAAGGTGGTCTACGGGATGTACGGGGTGGTCAACGAAGGGGGCACCGGAGGACGAGCGCGGTTGCCAGGCGTCAGCGTCTGCGGCAAGACCGGGTCCGCACAGCGGGTTTCCAATGAGGCCGCCAAGGCCGGTCTGGGGCACAATTTGAAGGACAACGCCTGGTTTGTGGGTTTCGCGCCGTGCGAGTCGCCCGAGATTGCCGTCGCGGTGCTCTGGGAGGGTGGGGTACACGGCATGTACGCCGCCCCAATCGCGCGCGATGTCATCAAGGCCTATTTCGACAAGAAGGCGCGGCAGACCCGGGACGGCGCGGTGGCGGAGATGAAGCGGGCGCAACCGCAGTTCGGCCCGGTGGCGCCGCCGGCTCTTTCCCAGCCCTAGACGCTCATGGCACACTACCGCTCAATTCGCGATCTGGACTGGCCGCTGCTCATCTGCACCCTGATCGTCTGCGCGATGGGGGTCCTGCAAATCTACAGCGCAACCCGCGGCACGAAGTACGACGATGCCTGGTGGAAACAGGCCCTGTGGGTATTGGCCGGCCTGCTGATCATGTGGATCATGGCCCAGATCGACTACCACAGCTTGCTTGGCCAGGCGTATCTCCTGTACTTTCTTTGAATTGCCAGCTTGATCGTGGTGCTGTTCATCGGCACAACGAGATTCGGCGGCCGGCGCTGGATCGGGTACGGAAGCTTCCATGTACAAATCTCGGAATTCATCAAGACGGTGATAATATTGCTAGTAGCCCGGTACTTGACGGAACTGAAGACCGATCGGGCGGAAGGCCGTGACCTGTTGAAATTGGGAGGCTTGGTGGCCGTGCCCATGCTTCTGGTGATGAAGCAGCCGGACTTGGGAACCGCTTTGACCTACCTGCCCATTCTGGCGGTCGGCATCCTGCTGGCCGGGCTGCGCTGGCAATACGCGGTGGCGATCGGCGTGGTTCTACTTCTGGTTGTGCCACTGGGCTGGCGTTACGGCCTGAAAGACTATCAGAAAGCGCGCCTGGTGACGTTCCTGGACCCGGGACAGGATCCGCAGGGTTCGGGCTACCAGGTGATTCAGTCCAAGATTGCGGTGGGCGCCGGGCAGATGTGGGGTCGGGGGGTCACCAAAGGAACCCAGACGCAGTACGGGTTCCTTCCAGTCCCCCACACGGACTTTATTTTCTCGGCGTTCGCCGAAGAGCACGGCTTCTTCGGAGTCGTGTGGATGTTGGGATTCTACTTCGTGTTGTTGATGCAAATTGTGCAGAACGCGCAGATGGCCCCGGACCGGTCGGGTATGTACCTCTGCATGGGGGTCGGCGCGCTGCTGCTGTTTCACGTTTTGGTGAACATCGGGATGGTCGTGGGCAGCATGCCGGTCACCGGCATTCCCTTGCCGCTGATGAGCTACGGCGGCTCGAACATCCTCTCGTTCTTCATGATGCTCGGCCTGGTGAACAGTGTCAGGCTCGGGCGATTTGTCAGTTAGAACAGGCGCAAGCCGGTTCGCCAAAGAGATCGAGGTTGAGCGCGAGTTCGATTCGATAAACGGTTCGGAGATTCCCTGGACGGCGCAGGCATGGCTTGTTCCGCCGAGCGGCTCTCCGCGGCTTCCAGGTGGCGTTTGAGGCCATTGACTCCGCCGCCGGAGCCCAACGAGATTTTATCTGCGCCAAGCCTTTCTTCTCCGAGGAGCCGCGCTCCTTGCGCGATGAGCGGAGCGACTCATGGGAAAAGAGCTGATTATTTCTGCAAACCGCCACGAAACCAAGGTGGCGATCCTCGAAGACGATCAACTGGTCGAAATCTTCTTTCAACGGGCCAACGAGTACTCCCTGGCCGGAAGCATTCACAAGGGCCGCGTGACCCGGGTGTTGCCGGGAATGCAGTCGGCCTTCGTCGATATCGGTCTGGACCGCGACGCCTTCCTCTACGTCTCGGATTTCTTCGAAGAGAACGAGGAGTACGACAAGATAGCGGGTGCGGCGGAAGACAAGGTCCTGCGCCCCGAGAAGCCTGCGCCCGTTACCGTGGTGGAACGCGTTGCGCCGCCGCCTCCGGCCGGACCGCCCCCGGTGGCGCCCCCGCCCGCCCGGCCTTTCGACCGCCCGGAGGAGGACGAGAGCCTCGGCCGCCGGGGCCGCCGGTCTCGCCGCCGCCGTCCGCGCGGCCGCGGCTTCCCCGAATCCAAGTACGCGGGCGAAGGCGCCCCTCCAGCCAGCCAACCCTCCGCGGAACCGCCCGAACTGACCCCGCCGCCAGCGCCTGCACCCGAGGCAGCCGTAGCCGAGGAATTCCCCGTACTGCCGGGCGAGTCGCTGGCCAAGTACACTTCGGTGACGGAGCAGGCGCCAGAGCCGGAGCCCGAGGCGGAGTCGAATGCACTCGTGGGGCAGGCGGTTCCGCCTGCCAACGACTTCATCCCAGAGCCCGAACTGCTCGAGGAAGAAGGGGAAGACCAGATCGCCGAACTGCCCGATCAACTGATTCCCGAGGAGCCGGAACCCGAACCGGAGCCGGAACCCGAACCGGAGCCGGAACCGGAACCGGAGGCGGAACCTGAGCCCGAACTGGCGCCGGAACCAGCACAGCCGGAGTCCGCGGCGGTGGAGGCGGAATCCGCGCCCGCCGGCGCCGAGGAGGTCGAGCCCGCCCGAATGCCGGTCAGCCTGACAGCCACGTTGCGCGAGCAAGGCTATCGTTATCCCCACCGCGTTTCGCGCCGCATGCGCCGCAAGATGCGTGGCGACGGCCTGGCCGAGACGGAAGTGGCCGAGGGTCGCGAGGCGCCTCGGCCGAGCGCCGAAGTCGTGGCCGAGGAAAAGCCCGAAGCGCCGGCCCGGCAGGAACGCGAACGTCCGCCTCAGCCTTCTATTTCCGAACTGCTGAAGGAGGGGCAGGAGATTCTCGTCCAGATCGCCAAGGAGCCGCTAGGCCAGAAAGGCGCCAGGATCACCTCCCACATCGCTCTGCCCGGCCGCTACGTGGTCTACATGCCGACAGTCGAGCACCTCGGGGTCTCCCGCAAGATCGTCTCCGATGAAGAGCGCCTGCGCCTGAAGCGCATTTTGCAGGCCCACCGCGACGGCGCTCCCGGCGGCTACATCGTCCGCACCGCCGGAGAGGGCAAGAGCGAAGAAGAGATCGCCGCCGACATGAGCTTCCTGTACAACCACTGGCTGGATGTCCGGCAGAAGGCGGAGGCGCGCAAGGCGCCCGTGCTGATTCACCACGACCTGGACCTGGTGAGCCGCATCCTTCGCGACCAGATGGCGGAGCAGTTCAAGACCGTCTGGACCGACAGCGAGGAGATCTACGAGAGCGTCCTGCGCTTCGTCGAGCGCTTTCAGCCGAACGCGGTGCACCGCGTGAAGATGTATACCCGCGAAACGCCGATATTCGACGCCTTCAACGTGACCGCGGAGATGGAAAAGGCGCTGCGTCCGAAAGTGTGGCTGAAATCCGGCGGCTATATCGTCATCAACCAGACCGAGGCGCTGGTGGCCATCGACGTNNCTGCGCGACCTGGGCGGCATCATCGTGGTGGATTTCATCGACATGGATGAGCGCAAGAGCCGCCAGAAGGTCATGCAGGCGCTCGAAGACGCCATGCGCAGCGACCGGGCGCCGAATAAGATTCTCCAGTTCAACGATTTCGGACTGGTGGCGATCACCCGCAAGCGGGTCAAGCAAAGCCTCGAGCGCACGCTGTGCTCCCCTTGCCCCTATTGCGAGGGCGCCGGCTACGTCAAGAGCGTCCAGACCGTACTGGGCGAGATCCTGCAGGAAGCGCACAAGATCGCCCGCGCCGTCGAAGGCTCCGATGTGACGCTGCGGGTCCACCCGGAGGTCGCCAAGCTGCTCAAGTCCAACGACAACGACTACCTCGAAGAGATCGAGGAAGTCCTCCACCGGCCCGTGCTGGTGATCAGCGACGCCACGCTCCAGCAGGAGAAGTTCGACCTGGTGTAGTCGTGGGACTACAATAGGCGGGATGGCGCCGCGATACTATCTCGCTGTTGCCATGCTGGCCGCCGGCGTTTCCGCGCAGTCGCTCCAGGTGTACTCCGAGTTCCAGCGCATCGACCCGTTCGGCGCGGTGGTGGCGGTGGACCGGGCGGAACGGCCGCGCGAGATTCTCTCCCCGGCGCTGGCGCGCAACGCGCATGCCACGTTTCAGGCCGTCGTTACCGTGCCCGGTGGCAGCCCGTTCAGCCTGTACCTGGCCCAGAACCCCGAGGACGCCGTCCGGGTGACGGCCTACCAGCCGGCGTTTGTGAAGCGGGGTGAGACCTGGATCCCGGACGGATTGGAGCCGCTCAAGCTTTCCGAGATCCGCCAGGTGCTCAACCCCGTGCGCCAGGTTCCGGGCCAAACCGTCGTCGTGGTGTGGCTGGATTTGTGGGTTGCCGCCGGCGCGCCCGTGCGGCGTACGCGCTTCGAGCTGCAACTCCATGCCGGTGGGCAATGGATCGTTTACCCGATGGAGCTGCGGATCTTCGCCCCGGTAGTCCCCGCGGCTCAAGGCCGGCTCGAGGCGCTGGCGCCCGTCGAGGCGCCGGCCGCTCGAACGGCAGCGGGACCGTTGAGCGCATATGTATGCGGGGCCGTCCGCGGTGGCGAGGAAGGGCCGCTCACGGTCCGCGGCCTGATCCGGCGCAACGCGCGGCAGGACATGGCGCTGGCGCGGTCCCTCGGCAGGGCCACGTTGCCGGCCGAGATCCTGGAGGCGCTTGGAGCCGCCGACCGCGAGAAGTGGTGTCAGGCCCCCGGTGGGCCGCCGCAACTGGGCGCCGAGTGGTACTTGCGCGTGCGCGACTTCCTGTACCGCACCGCCGCCCAGCCGAAGCCTTGATCTTGCTGGTATCCTGGAGCTAGCAGCCGCGCGTTCCCCGCATCCCGGAGAGATGGCCGAGCGGTTGAAGGCGCACGCTTGGAAAGCGTGTATACGGGAAACTGTATCGAGGGTTCGAATCCCTCTCTCTCCGCCATTAACTACTTTATAATCAATAACATACCAACTTATTTGCAGATGTAGGCGCTCTGCGTGCAAAATGGGGCAAGTGAAACGTGAGATCTACCCCCTGTCACAAGGCTACCTGCCCCAACGCAAAGGCCAAGCATCCCAGGAAGAAGTTCGATGGATGCCGGGTGTACGCCCGCTACACGATCACGGACCCACTGACCGGCAAGTTGCTTGAGGAATTCAACGGAGCACTCCCACCGCACATCACCACGAAGACAGCCGCCGATACCTATGTGAACCAGCGGTTCGCTCTCGTGATTGAAGAGCACCAGCGTGGTGGAAAGGTTCCAACCATTGATCGGGGCCTGACGGTGAAAGCGGCCACACAAAAGTATATTGCAGATCAGCGGCGTCTCTTCCCGGCGTTGGAGCCATTCAAGACATCGGACTTCGTGCGGCGCACGCATGAACGGCTCAATACTGACCCAAACAGCCGGGAGCACGAGATCGTCGGCAAGATCGAATTGCTGTTCAGGTCGTGGCGCTCGACCTTCGTGAGATAAGGGCGGAGTTCCTGCTTATACCGCTGCCCCTGCGCGTCCGCATCCAGCGGCACGATCCGGCCGAGATGCTCGATGTCTTCCCGATCGCGCCCCAGATTCCGTTCCAGCTTCGACAGTGCGAGATTGTATGCCTCGGAGCGCGCAACTCCCAGCGCGTTTGACACCCCTTCGGCGGCCCCGTATACTGAAGGATCTGGAGTATATCTCGAAGCCGGGCTTGTGCTTGCGAGCGGCTCCTGTGTTCCGGGTCGGAAAGCAAAATGCCAAAACGAACTTTTCAGCCGAATAATCGTCGCCGGGCCAAGACGCATGGCTTTCGAGCACGCATGAAAACCAAGGACGGGCGGGCAGTGATCGCGCGCCGTCGCGCGAAGGGCCGCTGGAAGCTGACGGTCAGCGACGAGCGCACCGTTCGTTACGCCAACGCCGATTAAACCGATTGACCAGTCGTTCCCGAAAGGCGCGCGAATTCTGCGGCCGGCGGACTTTCGCCGGGTCTACGCCGAGGGGCTTCGGGTGTCGGGGCCGTACTTTGCGGCCTTCTGCCTGGGCCAGGCGGCGACGCAAGGTCCCCGGATCGGGTTCACGACGCCGCGAGCGCTGGGCAAGTCGGTGGATCGGAATCGAATCAAGCGGCGGATGCGGGAAGCGGTTCGCCGTCAACTCTGTCAACTCGAGCCACAGTGGGAGATCGTGATCAACCCTCGCCGGGCTGTGCTGAAGGCGCCATTCGCGGACCTCACCCGCGAAGTCGGCCGGTTGTTTTCCCGATGCAAGCTCTGATCCTGTTCCTCCTGCGCGGCTACAAGCGGCTGATTTCGCCGCTGCTGCCCTCCGCCTGCCGCTACCAGCCGACCTGTTCCGAGTACATGTTCCAGGCGGTGGAAAAGTATGGCGCGCCGCGGGGAGTCTGGCTCGGCTTCAAACGGCTGCTGCGTTGCCACCCGTTTCACGCGGGCGGGTTCGATCCGGTGCGATGAACTGGAGAAGGGAAACTACTTAAGCCCATGGCGGACATCCCCAACGGTACCAAACCAGGAGGACCGAAGCCTCCCGAGGAGCTGTCCATGGAGAAGCGGCTGGTTCTGGCGTTCCTGCTGATGGGAGGGGTGCTATTCCTGATGCCCTACCTCTACAAGAGCTTCGGGCCGCAGGAACCGCCTCCCAAGCCGGCTCAGACCACCGCCACCCAGCCCGCGGGAAAGCCGGCGCCGGCGGAGCAGGTTGCGCCCGCGAAGCCTCCACGAGCCGCGCGGGCTGCAGATGAGGCCAAACCCGCGGCGCCCCGCATTTCGGCGGAGAAGGAACAGGAGTTCCCGGTCGAGACCGAGGTCTACAAGATTGTGATGTCGAACCGCGGCGCGGTGGTGAAGAGCTGGGTCCTCAAGAAGTACAAGGACAGCGCCGGCAAGCCGCTCGAGCTGGTCAGCGCGGCCGGCGCCCTGAAGACCGGCTACCCGTTTTCGCTCACTTACAAGGACGCCGCGCCGGAAGTGGATCTCAACCAGGTGTTGTACGCCGTCAAGCCCGCGGCGGACGGCCTCGGCGTAGAGTACGAGTACTCCGACGGCGAGGTGGTTGCGCGCAAGTCGCTTCGGCTCGACAAGCAGACCTACCTCTCGGAGTTCACTTCGGAAGTGAGTGTGGGCGGCACGGGCCTGGCACACCTCATCGAGTGGCGCGGAGGTTTCGGCGACGGCGCCGTGCAGAACGCCGCGGGCGTGCAACGCAGCGTGCGCTTCGACCAGTCTTCCGGCAAGCTCGTGCTCAAGACCGCCGGCGACGCCAAGAACGGGTCCTTCACCGACTGGGGGTCCTTCTCGTTCGCCGGCATCGAGGACACCTACTTCGCCGCCGTCTTCCTGCCTCTCAAAGAGGGGCCGACCGCCCTCCGGACGAGCGCTGACGACGTGACGGGCGTGGTGCACGCCGGCGCCGCCGTGGGAGGGTCGAACGCAAACCAGTTCCTGCTCTTCGTGGGGCCGAAGGACCTCGACATCCTCAAGAAGGTCAACCCCAAGCTGGAGCAAATCGTCGATTTCGGCACCTGGTTCGGCTGGCTGGCCAAGCCACTGTTCCTGATCGTGAACTGGCTCAACGATCACGTGGCGCACAACTACGGCTGGGCGATTGTCCTGATCACCATCCTCATCAATTTCGCGCTGTTGCCGCTGAAGTTCACCAGCATGAAATCGATGAAGAAGATGCAGGGGCTCAAGCCGCAGATCGATGCCATCAACGCCAAGTACAAGGGCATTGGGATGCGCGATCCGAAGAAAGCCGAGCAGAACCAGGAGGTGATGGAACTCTACAAGAAGCACGGAGTCAACCCCATGGGCGGCTGCCTTCCCATGCTCATCCAACTCCCCTTCTTCATCGGCTTCTACAACGTGCTAACGGTGGCCATCGAGATGCGCGGCGCTAACTGGCTTTGGGTGACGGACCTTTCCCAGCCGGAGCACCTGCCCATCCACATCCTGCCGGTGCTGATGATCGTTGCGCAGTTCGTGATGCAGAAGATGACCCCGACCCCCGGGCAGGACCCTGCGCAGGCGAAAATGATGATGTTCCTGCCGCTGGTGTTCGGCTTTATGTTCTATAACATGTCGAGTGGTCTGGTGTTATACTGGCTCACCAGCAACGTGGTTGGGATTGGGCAGCAGTGGTTCATAAACCGGAGCATGCCGGCGCCGCCTCCCGAGGCCGCGCCGACGGTTGCGAAACGCAAGAAGGGCGGGGGTAAAGGGTGAGCGAGAGCAAGTACACGCTGTCCGCGGTGGAGTCGCGCATCGGCGAGTTCCTGCGCGCGGTGATCGAAAGGGCCGGGTTCGAGGTCGGCTTCCGGATCTGCGACGGGGAGACCCGGCATCCGGATTTCGAGAACCCGGACGTGGTGGTGAAGTTCTCGGGGCCGGACGTAGATCTGCTGCTGGCCAACAAGGCGGAGGTGCTGCTGGCGCTCGAGCAGCTCACCATGGAGAGCCTGCGGATGGGGCCGGAAGACCATTCGCGGTTGTGCTTCGACGCCAACGATTACCGCATGTTGCGCATCGAGGAGCTGCGGCTGAGCGCGCTCACGGCGGCCGAACGGGTCAAGCGCAGCGGCGCGCCGTTTCCCTTCAACCCGATGAACAGCCGGGAACGCCGCATCATTCACCTTGCGCTGCGGAACGAGACCGCCGTGCGCAGCGAGAGCGTGGGTCTGGGGCCGCAGCGCCAGGTGGTGATCTATCCGGCCCACATGCCCTCGTCGCCGTTTCCGACGGCCGAACCCGCTCGAGCGCCGATGCGGCGTGGGCGGCGGCGCTGACCCAGGATTGAACCTCGCCGACACCATCGTCGCCGTCTCCACGCCTCCGGGCCGGGGAGGTCTCGGTGTGCTGCGCCTCTCGGGCGCCCAGGCGCGGGAGATCGCCGCGCGCATCCTTCGCTTCCGCAAGCCACCGGAATGGGAGCCCTGGACCGCCACGCTCGCCGAGTTGCCCGACTCCGACGGCCACGCGGTGGACGAGGTGGTGGTGAGCTTCTTCGCGCGGCCGCGCTCCTATACCGCCGAGGACGTGGTGGAGATCTCCTGCCACGGCTCGCCCATCGTGCTGCGCCACGCGGTCGAGCGCGCCTGCGATTCCGGCGCGCGGCTGGCCGAGCCGGGAGAGTTCACGCTGCGCGCGTTCCTGAACGGCCGCATCGATTTGCCGCAAGCGGAGGCGGTGCGCGATCTCATCGAGGCCACCACGCTTTATCAGGCGCGCATCGCGGCCCAGCAGGCCGGCGGCTCCGTTTCCCGCCGCGTTGCCCCGCTCAAGGAGCAACTTGTCGAGTTGATCGCCCTGCTCGAGGCCGGCATCGACTTCGCAGAAGATGACGTCAGCGTGGCCTCAGACGCCGAGATCCTGGCGCGCATCGAGCCGGTTGCGAAAGGCATCGAGGAACTCGTCTCGAGCTTCGAGTACGGCAAGCTGGTCCACTCAGGATTGAATTTGGCCATCGTCGGGCGGCCCAACGTCGGCAAGAGCAGCCTCTTCAACCGCCTGCTCGAGCAGGACCGGGCCATCGTCACCGAAACCCCCGGCACCACGCGCGATCTGGTCAGCGAAGTCGCAGCCATCGAGGGCATCCCGGTGAAGTTCATCGATACGGCGGGCATACGGCCGGGCCAGGACCGGGTGGAAACGCTGGGCGTCGAGCGCAGCTTCCAGGCCATGGCGGACGCGGACCTGACGCTGGTGGTGGTGGATCTCTCAGCGCCGTTCGAGGCGGAGGATCTTGCGCTCGTCGAGCGCGCCCGGCGCCAGGGACGCTGCCTGCTGGTGGGCAACAAGTGCGATCTCGATCGGCGCGCCGAAATCGACGGCGATTACGTGGCCGTCTCCGCGCTCACCGGCGAGGGCATTGCGACCCTGCGCCGCCGCATCGCCGAGGCCATCGCCCCCGCCGGCATGGACAACCAGACCGGCTTCATCACCAGCCTGCGTCACGAACGGTTGCTGAAGGAGGCGCTCGCGGCCCTCGAGAAAGGCCGTGCCGCCGTCGCGGAGCGCATCCCGCACGAAATGCTCCTGCTCGACTTCTACGCCGCGCTTCAGGCGCTCGACGCAATTACCGGCGCTACCACCGCCGACGACATTCTGAACCGGATCTTCTCGACATTTTGTATCGGGAAGTAGTCCGCTCCCTACGTGCGGAACAGCACCTTCTCGCTCTTGAATACCTGCACCGCGGCGAAGAAGGCGATCCCGGCGTAGACGATGTTCGAAGCCATCGTAATGGCGAAGCTCAGGCGATTGAAGTCGCCCTGAAAAATCTCTTTGATCAACTGGCAGACGTTGAACAGCGGGATCAGCGCCAGCGCCGGAGTGAGCTGGATGCCCGGGAGCATCCCCGCAATCAGCGGGAAGATCACGGCCATAATCAGCGGTGTGAGGTAGCTCTGCGCCTCCTTGAAGCTCTTGGCGAACAGCGCGATGGCGACCATGATCGAAGCGGCCATAATGGCCGTCGGCACGAGCGCCAGCATCACCAGCGGGAGCACCGACGGATCCAGCGCCAAACCGCCAGGCTTGAGCATTTTCGAAGCCTTGCCGAAGTCCACGTAGCGCAACGACACCACCAGGCTCAGGATGCTGAGCAGGGCGGTGATGGCCACCGCGCTGGTGGTTGCGAGAATCTTGGCGAGGATGATTTCATCGCGCCCGGCCGGGGCCGAGAGCAGCACCTCGAGCGTCCGGCGCTCTTTTTCGCCGGCCGTGAGGTCGATGGCCGGGTACATTCCTCCGGAGAACATGAGCAGCACCACGACGTAGCCCAGCATGGAGCCCCAAACCATTCCCGCCATCTTCTTTGCGGGGGCCAGATCGACGCGCTTCACCGTGAATGGGGAAAGCACTTCGACGGGCACCCCGCGGGCGATGAGCTGCTGCTTGGCGAGGTTATCCTTGAACAGATCGAGCACCACGCGGATTTTGCCGGCGGCCACGCCCGAGGCATCGCGGGTCTGGTCGGTGTAGATGCGCACCTCTTTGACGCCGCCAGCAAGCAGGACCGGCTCTACTCCCGCGGCAATCTCCTTCTTCTCTACCGCCGCCTTCAGGTCCGCCTTGTCCACGAGCTTGAAGCGCGCGCCAGCCAGCGCATTGAGCAAGCCCGGCAGCCGCTCGCTGCCTTGAACGGCGATGGTGACCGATTCCTCGCCGGCTCGCTTCTCGGCCGAAGAGATCATTCGCCCCATGAAGAGAAACAGCACCGGCATCGCGGCGATGGGAACCAACACCATGCTGATCAGCGTGCGTCGGTCGCGGACCATGTCGAGCATTTCCTTCCGGTAAATCGTGGAGATCGAGCTAAGACTCATGGTTGGTTCTCCTTTCCATCGCTTCCATGCCCAGCAGGTTGAGGAAGATTTCGCGCAGGCGCTCCTTGCCGGTGGCGGCGCGCAAGTCGGCCATCGTGCCGACGATCTTGACCTTGCCCTCGTGGATGACCGCCATGCGGTCGCAGAGGTACTCGGCCTCCTCCATCACGTGGGTGGAGAGAAGGATCGACTTGCCCGCGTTGCGCGATTTCAAAATGAACTCCTCGATCACGCGGGCGGTGGGCACATCGAGGCCGGAGGCCGGCTCGTCCAAGATCAGGATGGGCGGGTCGTGGACCAGGGTGCGCGCGATGGCCACGCGCTGGCGCATGCCGGTGGAGAGCTTGTCCACCTGGGTGTCCGCGAACTTCTCGATGTCGAACAGCGCGAAGACTTCCCGAATCCGGCTCTTGAGGTTTTCGCCGTCGAGCCCGTGGAGCCGCCCGAAAAAGTTGAGCGTCTCGCGCGGAGTGAGCCGGTGGTATAGCCCCATGTCGCCGGAGAGGAACCCGATCTGCTTGCGCACCTGCTCGGGCTCCTGGACGACGTCGTGCCCGCCCAGGACGGCCGTCCCTTCGGACGGCTTCATGACCGTGGCGAGCATGCGCAGGGCGGTTGTTTTTCCGGCGCCGTTGGGGCCCAGCAGCCCGAAGATCTCCCGCTCCCGCACCTCGAACGTGATGTGATCCACGGCGTGGACGGCGCCCCGCTTGGGGTCAGTGAAGGTCTTAGTGAGATTGGTGACTTGTATCATCCGATTCCGCCTCGAAAATCTCCTCAATCGTCATGCCGAACCGGCGCGCGATATGGAACGCCAGCGGCAGGCTCGGGTCGTACTTGCCGGT
This sequence comes from Bryobacterales bacterium, assembly GCA_003137035.1. Classification (GTDB taxonomy): domain Bacteria; phylum Acidobacteriota; class Terriglobia; order Bryobacterales; family Bryobacteraceae; genus Fen-330. The sequence continues at coordinate 14,216 of PLEM01000346.1, forward strand.
TTCCACAGCATTCACCGTAGGGTCGCGCAATCCTTCGACCGGGCTAGGTTTTCGTCCGCCGTCACCAGGGTGAGCCCGTAAACCTTCGCCGTGGCCGCGAGGAACCGGTCGGCCGGATCGCGATGGGGAAGTTGGAGGGCGCGAGTTGCCAGCGCCACCTCGTGCGTGAGGGGAGCCTCGTGAAGCGGCGCCAGCGCCATGGCCTTGGCGATCCAGGATTCCGCATCCTCGTTCAGGACGAGCCGCCCCTTCTGGCTCAGAACCAATACTTCCCAAGTGCTGATCGGCGAGAGCCAGAGCTCGTTTCTCGGGTCGTTGAGCGCTTTCGCGACGCGGCGCGAGAGCCGCTTGGGCTCCAGCAAGCTCCACAGCCAGATGTGTGTGTCGAGGAGCAGTTTCATGGCCGCAAGGCGTCCCAATCTTGCCCGTCGGTGGCGGGAGAGACGATGTCGCCCTCGATTCTCCCCGTCCCGGCGAGAGCGCCCAACCAGCCAGTCGGCCGGGCGGGGACTGGCGGCGGCGCCACCTGCGCCACGGGTTTCCCGAAGCGGGTGACGAGCACCGGCTGGCGGGTCTTGCGGACGCGCTCGAGAACCGCCAGGCAGGTGGCCTTGAACTGGGAAACTGCGATCTGTTCCACGGAGGCGCCGCCTTTCTTCTCTATTAGACCATAGTCAATGACCATGGTCAAACGGAGGAACCGCTCCCTGGCGGAACCGTGAAAGAATGCCCGCACAGGCTGAATGCCTGTGCCACGCCTCAGCCGGGCTCAAGCCCGGCGCGGCCTGAAGGCCGCCCTCCATCTGTGTGTGGCTCGGCGGCCGGCCCCGGGGCGCCGCGGAGGATTGCGTCCAGGATGCCGTTGACGAAGGCGGCCGAGTCGTCGCCGGAGAAGCGCTTGGCCAGTTCCAGGGCTTCATCGATCACCACGGGGGCCGGGGTCAGGCCCTCGGTCATCTCGTAGATTGCCAGGCGCAGGATGTTGCGGTCGACGGCCGGCATCCGTTCGATGCGCCAGTTCGCGGAGAGCTCGGAGATGCGGCGGTCGATGGTCTCGGCGGCGGCCGCGGCGCCCTCGACAAGATGCTCCATGAAACGGTCGGGTTGCAAGTCGTGGGCGTTCTCCGGCTCCCTCTCCTCCCGGCACAGGGAGTCGTAGTAGGAACGGAGCGCTTCCTCGACGGGCTGCTTGCGGACATCCAGCAGGAACAGCACCTGAAGGGCCCGCTGTCTGGAGCGGTGGCGTGAGGGCATGAGCCGCTAACTGGGCTGGCGCAACTGGCGCATCAGGTTGCCCATTTCAACGGCCGACATGGCGGCGTCGAAGCCCTTGTTGCCGCCCTTGGCGCCGGCGCGGTCGATGGCCTGCTCGATGGTGTCGCAGGTGAGAACCCCAAAAGTGATCGGCACGCCGGTTTCGAGCGCGGCCTGGGCCAGGCCCTTGGTGGCTTCGGCGGCAATGTATTCGTGATGCGGCGTGTCGCCGCGGATCACCGCGCTCAAACAGATGACCGCGTCGTGGCGCCGCTGCCGCGCCAATTCGCGGGCCACCAGCGGCAGTTCCCAGGAGCCGGGAACTTTCACGATCTCGGTGTCGCCGGTGGCGCCGGTGCGGGCCAGGGCGTCCAGCGCCCCGGAGAGCAGGCGCTCGGTGATGATGCCGTTGAATCGGCTGACGACAATGGCGAACTTCAAGCCCGCCGCATTGAGATTGCCTTCGATGACAGGATTAGACATAGTCACTTCCCCTTGAACACGGCCTTGCGCTTCTCCAGGAACGCGGCCGTGCCTTCGTTCCGGTCCTCGGTCGAGGCGGCGAGGGCGAACGCGGCCGCCTCGAACTTGAGGCCTTCCTCGATGCCGCTGCTCAGGCCCACTTCCACCGACTCGATGATGAGCGCCGCGGCGATGGGCGCGTTCTCGAGGATCTTCCGCAACAGGCTGCGGCTGAAATCCAGCAGCTCGGCTGGCGGCACGACCTGATTGACCAGGCCGATGCGGAGCGCTTCCTCGGCGCCGACCGGCTCTCCGGAGAGCATCATCTCCAAAGCCCGCCCGCGGCCGACCAGCCGCGGCAGCCGCTGCGTGCCGCCGAAACCCGGCATCAAGCCGAGCTTCACTTCCGGCAGGCCGAGTTTGGCATTGGCCGAGGCCACGCGGAACGTGCAGCACAGGGCCAGCTCGAGGCCGCCGCCCAGCGCGTAGCCGTTAATGGCGGCCACGGAAGGTTTGCCCATCCGCTCCAGCCTCCGGAACACGCGCTGACCGCCGAGCGAGAATTCGCGCGCTTTGACCGGGGTCAGCCGGGCGATCTCCCGGATATCGCCGCCCGCAACGAACGCCTTGCCGCCCCCGCCGGTGAGGATCAGCCCCTTGATCGCAGCATCGCTCCGGACGCGCACAAAGGCGTCGTCGAGCTCCGCCATGACGGTGGCGTCGAGCGCGTTGAGTTTTTCGGGACGGTGGATCGCGAGCAAGGCGATGCCGTCCTCCCCGAGATCAAAGACGATTCTGCTGTAAAGCATATGGGATAATTGCCAGTAGCGCTTTCGCGCGTTCAGCGCCGCCTCGACACATCATACCGCATGGACCCCCNNCTGGCGGACCGGCTGCTGGAGGTGACGGGAGCGCTCTCCCAGCGCGAGATGATGGAGCAGGTCCTGGACAGCATGGACCTGGAACGCGAGCGGGGCATCACCATCAAGAGCCACGCGGTCCGGCTGAACTACCGCGCCGAGGACGGCGAACTGTATCAGTTGAACCTGATCGACACGCCGGGGCACGTGGATTTCAGCTACGAAGTGTCGCGCAGCCTGCAAGCCTGCGAGGGGGCGTTGCTGGTGGTGGACGCCTCGCA
>PLEM01000264.1 GCA_003137035.1 Bryobacterales bacterium
CGCAGCTCGCCGTGGAGCAGGACACCGCCGCGATCTCGCGCCAGGTGGCCGATCTGATTCAGGCATGAGGTCCAACATGGAGAAGCTCCAATTCCGCGTGCTCTATCGTCAGTTCCTCTTCCGCATCGTCGATCTGGAGTTGCTCTCGGCGGACGCGCTCGGCGATTCGAACAAGCTGCTGGGCCAGTTCGCGGCGCATCTTATCTTTGTGAGCATCTTCTTCCTATCGGGTCCTGCCCTGATTGCCGGCGCCAGCCCCATGCAGTCTGAGCTGAAGCAACTCGCGGCCTGGGGCGCCGAGCATTTTCTGATCGCCACCACCATGCTGGTTGTCGGACTGTTCGCCGTGCTCAGTTGGGATTCCACGTTCCCGGACCGCCGTGACGTTCTTGTGCTGGCGCCTCTGCCCGTGCGTGCGCGTACGCTGTTTCTCGCCAAGGTGGCGGCGGCAGCCACGGCGCTCAGCCTCACGGTTGTATTCCTGCATTCGGCCGCCGGCTTAGTGGGTCCGCTCGCGATGGGTTCGCAAGCCGCCGCGCAGGTGACCATGCCGGCATTTGGGTATCTCCCGGCCCTGCCCCCGGTCGAGCCAGCCGCCATCGAACCGCTGTTGAGGCGCGATCTGCCGCGCGAACTTCCACCCGGTATGGGCATCGTGTTCGGAGTGGTGAAGCACGGGGAACGCCGCGTCTTCGCATATGGGACCGCGCATCCGGATTCCATCTACCAGATCGGGTCGATCACCAAGACCTTCACGGGCCTCCTCCTGGCGCAGATGGTGGTCGAAGGGAAGGTGCACCTGGACGAGCCGGTCCGCGAACTGCTGCCCGCCGGCACGGTCCGCAAACCCGCCGGACGCGAAATCACGCTGCGCGATCTTGCGACGCATCGCTCCGGCTTGCCTCCGATGCCTGACGACTTCAACCCCAGACGCTTTCCCAATCCGGCTGTCGGCTATGCAGGCTATCATGCCGCCGATCTGTACGCCTATATCGCAAGACGCGGTGTCGCGCGCGAAGCCGACCCCCCGTTCGTCTACAGCAACCTGGGATTCTCCCTGCTGGGAGAGGCGCTCCGCGCGCAAACCGGCATCTCGTATCCGGACCTGATCGCGCAACGGATCACGGGCCCGCTCGGCATGCGAGACACGTCCGTCCTCATTTCGCCCGAACGGCGGGAACGCCTCATTCAGGCATACGGCGCTCGGCACGAGCCGCTGCCACCCTGGGAACTGGACGCATTCGCCCCGGCCGGCGCCATCAACTCCACGGCCGGCGACATTCTGACCTATCTGGAAGCACAGCTACGCGCCGATTCGCCCGCGCTTCGGTTGTCCCACGAACCGCGCGCCGCCGCCGACCGTGACACGCGCATTGCTCTCGCCTGGTTCTGCGATGAAAAGGCCGGAAACTATGCACACAGCGGCGCCATCTCCGGATATGCCAGCTACGCCTTCTTCAATCCCAAGGGCGACTACGCAGGCGTTGTCCTGGTGAATCAGGCGTCGTCGTTCTTCGCGGCCTTATTGCCCCTACACCTCCGGCAGCGGCTCTCGGGCGAGCCGGCGATCTCGCTCGCATTGGTAACCGTTCCCACCGGCGGCGGCCTGTCCCGTATGGCGCGAAAGTTCGCGGTCTACTGGGCCATCATGTTCCTCGCCGGAGCGTTCGTCTACTGTTGCGTGCTCGGTCTGCAAGGCTTCGCCGCACAACTGCTTCCACGGCGACTGTTTTTGCGCGCGTCTTCGTGGCTGCAAATGGCGGCCTTCTGCGTCATCGTCTGCGTCTACTGCCTGCAGCCGATGATGCCGCCGGATCTGGTTCGAGCCGGCGGCCACGGGCTGCTCGCGTGGTCGCCGTCCTATTGGTTTCTGGGCCTGTTTCAGCAGTGGAACGGATCGCCGGCGCTCGCGCTGCTGGCGCGGCGCGCCTGGGTCGGCCTGGGGATCTCGCTATCCACAACAGCAGCCGCATATGCGCTCTCTTACTTCCGCACACTGCGCAAGATCGTGGAGGAACCGGATATCGTGGGCGGCGCCCGTGGCGGCAGGTGGCTTCCGCGCCTGGGCAACGCAGTTGAAACCGCTCTTGTACAGTTCAGTGTACGAACCTTGCTGCGCAGCCGGCTGCATCGCATCATACTCGCCTTCTATTTAGGAGTAGGATTCGCGGTGGTGATCGCCATGGTGAAGAATGGCGCCCCCCCGAACCAACTGGCGGATGCCCCGGCGGCCGACCCATGGAGCCAGGTGAACGAGCCGTTGCTCGCCGCCACCATCACCATGATGGGTTTCGCCATGATCGGAACCCGGGTCGCCTTTTCCATACCGCTCGATCTGCGGGGAAACTGGATCTTCCGGGTGACCGGGGCGCGCCGCGTGCCGGAGTGCCTGGCGGGCGCCCGTCGCTCGCTCCTTCTGCTCTCGGCCGCTCCGATGTGGATTCTCTCGGCCGTATGTTGCTTCTGGCTATGGCCGTGGCGGGCGGCCGCGGGCCACCTGGCGATACTCGCGCTGGTAGCGCTGATTCTAGCCGAGTTGTGTCTCTATGGGTTCCACAAGATCCCGTTCACGTGTTCGTATCTGCCGGGCAAGTCGCAGGTTCATCTGGCGATACTGGGCGGTTTTGCTCTCCTCTGGTTCATCATCCTGAGTGTCGTGTATGAGCGGCAGGCATTGGCCGACCCGAAACTGTTTGTCCCGGCGCTGACCGGCTTCGCCGTCGTGTGGGCTTGTCTCCGGTGGCGAACCACGGCCCGCGCCAGCGAGGAGGATGCGGAGGTGCAATTCGAAGAGGTTGCGGCTCCGGCTGTCCAGGTGCTCGGCCTGAATCGCGACGGCTCTTGGCCGATCGAGCCTCCCGCAACGACCTAAGTCGCAGCGCTCCAGATCTCCGTGATCTACTCCAGAATCCTTGGGCGAACTGGCGGACAACCAAATCCAGAGGCCACTCAGCTAGTCTGGAGATGCCGTGCAGCGGCCGCAAGGCAGTCAAGCGCAGAAATCGGTAGAGCAGGAGGCGAAGACCCTCGTCAACCAGACCGAGTTGTAAGCGATCCGGGCGGCCCCGCGGTACCGCCCCCCCCATTGAACGCCGTTGCTATTTGCCAAGCCACTTGGCTGGTTTGTCGACCCGCCGAAGTGCCTGTAACCGGTACCGGCTGCCGATCCCCCGCGAGTAGTCGCACAGCGGATACCGATATGTCCGCTCTGGTCAGTTGACGGGAAATCCGGAAGTTCGCGCCCGGATGGGACCGCCAATTCAGCCCGATTGAGCGATCCGTCCGGCCTGACGCCACACTGTGACGAAATCGATACTCGGCGTTGTCGACGCACCGGAAGATGTCCCCGCGGTTGATCCTTGTCGGCCCGCAACGCAACAAGGCCCAAAGGAAGTCCGACGATACGTGATCGAACTTCTGAAACAGAGTACTCAACTGCAAGCGAAAACCGCGTAGCGGGTGACGGTGCGGTAGCCCATGCGCTCGTACAGGTGGAAACCTGCCGGGCTAGCTTGGAGGACGATGCGCTGGAGGCCGGATTCCGCTTGCGCCTGCTCCAGTGCATGACGCATCACCGCTTCGCCGCAGCCCTGGCGCTGGTGCTGGGGCAGCGTGCCGACGGCGTAGACTCCGACTACACCGCCGGCGACCACCACCGCCGCCGACGCCACCGCGTTTCCCTCGCGACAGGCGACCCAGCCAGTCAGCCCTCCGCCCCAGGTCTTCTCGGATCCGTAGATCTGGCGCGAGAAGTCGAACGGAATGCCGAAGGCGATCGACATGATGTGATTGAAGGCGGCGCGCGAGCCGGGGTCGCAGACCCGCCGGAACTCGAGCGCCGGCAGCGGGCGCACGGGCGCCTCGATGCGCTCGGCCTCCATGCCCGGCAGCTCCACCACCAGGTGCAGGCCATGGCGATAGAAGGCCTCGGCGGCCTTGGGGCGCAAGCCCCGGTCGAGCCATCCCTGACACACCCACATGGACCACGGCAGCCTGCGCGCGGCGTAGTAGGCGGCCGCCGTCTGGATGCGCTCGTCCAGCTCGGAGGCGTCCGCTACCGGGGTGGTGAGCAGGGCGCCGTTGAACATCGCGAAACGGAGCGCCGAGGAGCAGACCGCCAATCCAGGCAAAGCGCGGGTGTCGCCGGCGTCTTTGGCGCGCCCGAAGGCGCCCAGCATCCCGCGCAGGTTTTCCTCCATGGCTTCGATGCCCGGCACCCCAGTATCACAACAGAGTAAGGGGATCGACGTCAATCACCAGCGCGGTGGCGGGCCACTTATGTTCCAGCGCGTGGCGGCGCAGCCCGTCCAGGGCCTCCTTGAGCGCCTTGCGGCTGGCGGCTTTGATGAGCAGTTGATAGCGATACTCGCTCTTCATCCGCGCCACCGGCGCTTCGGCCGGCCCCAGGATCTTCAGTTGCTCCGGCGGAGGCGTGAGCAGCATGCCCAGCTCGCCGCTCAGCCGCAGCGCCTCTTCCTGGCTCTCGCTGCGCACCAGCACGTTGGCCAGCGCGCTGAACGGCGGGTAGCGCATGAGCCGGCGGAAGTGCAGCTCCTTTTCGTAGAACTGGTCGTAGTTCTGCGCGGCGGCGAAGCGGACGGCGTAGTGGTCCGGGTTGATGGTCTGCACGAGTACCTGTCCGGGCAGGTCGCCGCGGCCGGCGCGCCCGGCCACCTGGGTCAGCAGTTGGAAGGTGCGCTCGGCGGCGCGGAAATCCGGCATGCCCAGCCCCACGTCGGCGGAGATGACCCCCACCAGGGTGACGTTGGGAATGTCGTGCCCCTTGGCGATCATCTGCGTTCCCACCAGGATGTCGTAGTTGCCCTCGCGGAAGCCCGTCAGGATGGTCTCGTAGGCGCGCTTGCCGGTCACCGTGTCGCGGTCCATGCGCGCCACGCGGGCCGTGGGGAACTCGCGATGCAGCTCCTCCTCGACGCGCTCCGAGCCGATCCCCAGGAAGTAAATGTGCTCGCTGTGGCACTTCGGGCAATGCGTTGGGACGCGCTCGGCGTAATTGCAGTAGTGGCATAAGAGGCGGCGGTCGCGGCGGTGGAAGGTCAGGGTGACCGCGCAGTTGGCGCACTGGATGCGCTCGCCGCAGGAGCGGCAGGCGACGAAGCTCGAGAATCCGCGCCGGTTGAGCAGCAGCATGGTCTGCTCGCCGTTCTTGAGGCGGGCATCGATGGCCTCGAGCAGGCGCCGGGAGAAGGTGGACTGCTTGCGCGTCTCCAGGAACTCGATGCGCATGTCGACGATCTCGACTTGCGGCATGGGGCGTTGCTCGATGCGTTCGGGCAGCACCAGCAATTGGTACTTGCCGCGGGAGGCGTTGTAGCGGCTCTCCAGGTTGGGAGTGGCCGAGCCCAGCACCACGCAGGCGCCGGCCGCCTGGGCGCGCACGATGGCCACGTCGCGCCCGTTGTAGCGCGGCGTTTCCTCCTGCTTGTAGCTCTGGTCGTGCTCCTCGTCGACGATGATGAGACCCAGGTTCCCCACCGGCGCGAACACTCCCGAGCGAGTACCCACCACCACGCCGGCTTCTCCCGCGCGGATGCGCCGCCACTGCTCGGCGCGCTCGGAGTGCCCGAAGGCCGAGTGCAGGATGGCCACGCGGTTGCCGAAGCGGTGGAAGAATTGGCCCGCCATGGCGGGAGTCAGCGCGATCTCGGGGACCAGCATCAGCGCGCCGCGCCCCATCCCCAGGGCCGCCTCGATGGTGTTCAGGTAGATTTCGGTCTTGCCCGAACCGGTGACGCCCTGGAGCAGGAACGGCCGGAATTGGTGCGCTTCGAGGGCCGCGTGGATCTGGTCGAAGGCCTGCTGCTGGTGCGCGTTGAGCACGTGCGGCGGGCGCACGAATTGCGTCGAGACGGGCGACAGTTCCGCCTTCAGCGAGAGCAGCCCCCTGCGCGCCAGCGCGCGCGCCGCCTCGCCGGCGTTGGGGACCACGGCTTCGATTTCCTTCAGGTTATGCGTGCCGGGGTGCAGCTCCAGATAGGCGAGCAACTCGCGCTCGGTTTTCTTGTACTTGCCTTCGGGCGGCGCCTGCTGGAGCTCGACGCGCAGCTTCGCGGAGGGCGCGCGGAACGGATCGCGCTGCGCCTCGACGTCCTCGACTTCCAGAAAGCCCTTCTTCTCCAGCCCCCGAATCAGGCGCGCGGCGGCCTCGTTCTTCTTCGTGAGATAGGCAGCGGAGAGCGGCCGCCACTCGAGCAGGCGCATCAGCTCGACCGCCGGATCCTCCGACGCCGGGGCGCCCAGCGTGAGTTGCCGCAGCGCGTCGCGACCTCTGTCGGTAAGCGAGTAGACCTTACCGTGGCGAATCTCGCCCCCGAGCGGCGCCATGCCGCGCAACACTTCGCCGAGCGGCGCGCAATAATAGCCGGCGATCCACTGCCCCAGCGCCAGCATCTCCTCGCTGAGCGCCGGAACGCCGTCCAGCAGCCGCAGCGCTTCGCGCGCGCCGGCCTCGGGCGCATTGGCGTGGGTTCGCAACACGATCCCGGTGAGCTTCCGCCCGCCGAACGGCACCAGCAGCCGGCAGCCCGGCTGGACGCGATGGCGCAGCGTCTCCGGCAGGGCGTAGGTGAACGGCCGGTCCAGTGGAATCGGCAGACTCACGTCGCAGTAAGGCGGGCCGTACCCGGGCGCTTGCGGAACTTCCGTCATGACGCTGCGCTCATGCTCCACAGGAGATTAGTGACACCACGGCACGAGCATTCTCTATCGTAGCCTTGTGCCGCAGGCGTGGTGACACCCCCGACTGGCGGCGAACCTCACCGCACGAAGTGCGGCAATTCGGCGGGGATCTCCAGGGCCAGTTCGACCAGGCCGCGATACGTGCCGTCGACGAACCAGGGAGACTGGTAGATCAGTTTCTTGATGCCGTTCTTCTCGATGGTGTAGACGTTGGCCCGGCGCGAGGCCAGCAGCTCCTTCAGCTTCGTGCGGGCCGGCTCGGGATGGCAGTCCAGCGCATTCGTGCCGATGAGACGCGCGCCACCGTCGCTCTTGAAGTTCTCGATGGCCTTCGCGTTCATGGCCAGAATGATTCCATCGGGGTCGCAGACGGTGACGGCTCCGGGAAACTCCTCGACCCAGGCATGGGGCTCCATGTCTACATCCTTGGGAACAGCGGTTTCAGCGCCGGGTACAGGGCGCGGTAGACCTGGTGGCCGCGGGCGTAGAGTTCGGCTTGAGCCGGCTCGGGCGCGGTGGAATCCACTTCTCGAATGGCGGCGTGGCACACCTCGGGAACCGAAGCGTACGCTCCGGTGCCGACCTCGGCGAGCAGCGCGGCGCCATAGGCCGAGCCTTCCTGGGTTGCGAGCACCACCACTCGCTTATTGAAGATGTCGGCCAGCAACTGCCGCCAGAACGGGCTGGTCGCGCCGCCGCCCGACGCGCGCACGGACTCCACCGCCACGCCGAGTTCCTCGATGATGTCCAGGCAATCCTTCTGGCTGTAGCTGACGCCCTCGAGCAGCGAGCGGATCAGGTCCGCGCGGGCGTGTTTGTTGGTGAGGCCGATCCAGCCGCCGCGCGCCAAAGCATCCAGGTGCGGCGTGCGCTCGCCCATCAGGTAGGGCAGCCAGTACAGCCCTTGCGAACCGGCCGGGGCGGTAGCAGCTTCGGCGGTGAGCGCGTCGTAACTGGCGCCTGGGGCCAGCCGGTTGCGGAACCACTGGAGGCTCAGGCCCGCGCCCTGCGTTACGCCCATCACGTGCCACTTGCCGCGCACGGCGTGGCAGAAGGTATGCACGCGGCCCTGCGGATCGTAGGCGACTTTCTCCATGTGCGCGAAAACCACGCCCGAGGTGCCCAGCGTGCAGGAGACGATACCCGCCTCGACGATGCCGTTGCCCACGGCGCTGGAGGCCTGGTCGCCGCCGCCGCCCACCACGGNNAGGCCTGGTCGCCGCCGCCGCCTACCACCGGAGTGCCGGCCTTAAGGCCGGTGGCCTCAGCCGCGGCCGCGCTCACAACGCCGCTCACCTCGCTCGATTCGGCGCACGACGGGAGAATGCCGCGGTCCAGCCCCAGTCCGTCCATCATCTCGTAGGACCACCGGCGGTTGACCACGTCGAACA
>PLEM01000460.1 GCA_003137035.1 Bryobacterales bacterium
GCGCCGTGTGTACCTGCAACTGTGTGCCTGGGAAGTTGTGCCCGTGTGTTGGCCACACCAGCGGCGGCGGAGGTGGTGGAGGCGGCGGGCATTACTGGTATCCGAACTGAGACGGCATGAAACCTGAGATCTACGCGATTCAAAGAGGCAGGTCGGGCTGGAAGCTCAGCCGGCGGGACCTGGCGGCCGCGGCTGCGTTGGCCGGGGTGTCGGCGATGCCGGGCTGTGGGCCAGGAGAGAAGCCGTCGCCCGGCCTCGGAGGGGCAGCGCATAAGGAAAGGGTGATGAGTCTTGCCTTCGGCTCGGACGGGAAGCTGCTGGCCTCCGGGAGCGGCGACGGGACCGTCAAGCTCTGGTCGCTCCCGGAGGGGGCGCTGCTGAAAACCCTTGCGGGGGGATTGTTCGTCGCCATCGGCCCAAACGGAAAGCTGATGGTTTCGGGCAGCGTGGACCTGGGAGTGAAGCTCTGGTCGCTGCCGGCCGGGGCGCTGATCAAGGCCTTTGCGGGAGCGCGGCCGCCGCTAGCCATCAGCCCGGACGGCCGGCTGCTGGCCGCGGGCAGCTCGGAGAATACCATCAAGCTCTGGTCGTTGCCGGAGGGAGCGCTGCTGAAGACCCTTACGGGGCACTCGGACGGGGTGAGGTCCCTCGCCATAAGCCCGGACGGCCGGCTGCTGGTCTCGGGTGGCGAGGACCATACAATCAAGCTCTGGTCGCTGCCGGAGGGGGCGCCACGGAAGACCCTCACGGGGCATTCGTTGGGGCTGCTCTCGGTCGCCGTCAGCCCGGAGGGCCGGCTGTTGGCCTCGACAAGCTATGACAACACCATCCAGCTCTGGTCGCTGCCCGATGGGGCGTTGCTCAAGACCCTGAAGGAGGACGAGGAGGCGTGGTCGGTGGCCATCAGCCCGGACGGTCGGCTGCTGGCCTCGAGCGGCAGATTCGGTACCATCAAGCTCTGGTCGTTGCCGGATGGGGCGGCGCTTAAGACCCTCACGGGGGGGACGGCCGCTGTGTACAGCGTCGCTATCAGCCCGGACGGGAAGCTGCTGGCATCGGGCGGCGGAGACAGGACCATCAGGCTGTGGTCGCTGCCCGAAGGCCAGCCGTTGCCCACCTGCCTGATGGACGTCGATGCAAGCTCGACCGATGCGAGAGGGATTCAGTACACCCGGGGGGGAGCATCTTACACCCAGTCGTGCGGGTCGCCCGTCCCGGCCGATGCCGTGTGTACATGCAACTGCGTTCCCGGGAAACAGCGCGCGTGCCCCGCCCACGTCTCCTGTTCTTGCGTCGGCCACTCGGGTGGCGGAAGCGGCGGAGGCAGTCATTACTGGCACCCGAACTGAGGCGGAATGAAACCTGAGGTATATGCGATTCAAAGAGGCCGGTCGGGATGGCAGCTCAGCCGGCGGGACTTGGCGGCGGCTGCGGTTGCGGCCGGGGCGGCGGCGGGGGTGGGATGCGGACCTCGTTGCAAAGGGGCGGTAGCGCATCGAGGACGCGTGGAGAGTCTTGCCTTCAGCCCGGACGGGAAGCTTCTGGTGTCGGTTGGTAGGGACGGCATCGTCAAACTGTGGTCGGCGCCGTCGGGAGCGCTGCTGAATACCCTTGAGGGGGAATCGCCGGTCGCCATCAGCCCGGACGGCAAGCTGTTGGTCTCGGGCGGCGTCGGCAATACCATCAAGCTCTGGTCCCTGCCGGAAGGGGCGCTGCTGCAAATCCTTATGGGGCATTCGGGCGCCGTGAACTCTTTCGCTATCAGCCCGGAGGGCCGGTTGCTGGCTTCGGCCAGCAATGACAGCAACGTCAGGCTGTGGTCGCTTCCGGATGGGGCGCTGCTGAGAACCCTGTTGGAGCATTCTGGCGCGGTGCGCTGGGTCGCCATCAGCCCGGACGGCCGGCTTCTGGCCTCGGGCAGCGATGATCGGACCACCAAGCTCTGGTCGCTGCCGGACGGGACGCTTTTGAAGACCCTTACGAAGGAATCGATCCATGTGTACACGGGGGCCATCTGCCAGGACGGGAAGCTGCTGACCTGTGGCCGGGAGGGTAAGACTATCAAGCTGTGGTCGTGGTCGCCGCCGGGCGCTGCGCCGATGAGGGACTTGACGGGGCAATTGGACGACGTGCGGTCGGTGGCCATCAGCGAGGACGGCCGGCTTCTGGGCGCGATTTCGGGCAAACCGGAGGGAACGTTGCTGAAGACCCTCACGTTGGATTCGGGCTTTGTGTCGTCGGACGCGTTCAGCCCGGATGGAAGGCTGCTGGCCGCGGGCAGCGACGATGGGACCATCCAGTTGTGGTCTCTGCCCGACGGCAAGCGTTTGCCAATCTGCCTGATGGATCTGGAGGCGAGCGCGACCGATGCGAAGGGCATTCAATACACCCGCGGCGGAGCGTCTTACACCCAGTCGTGCGGGGCGCCCGTCCCCCCAGGCGCTGTGTGTACGTGCAACTGCGTGCCCGGGCAGGGGAAGCCCGCGTGTAGCTGCGTCGGTTATAGTTGTCCCTGTGTGAGCCACGCTCTCGAGGGCGGTGGAGGCGGTCATTACTGGCATCCAAACTAGCCGCGTCCTCCCCACCTTGCCGGTGTTCCGCCTCCAGCGCGGCGGCGCGAGCGTGCTCTATGCGCCGGGGCATGTGGCGGCGGCGTCGTCGGAGGAACTGCTTCGCTGCGCCCAGGAAGCTCAGGCCTCCTTCGAGCGGCTTGCCGAGGCGCCGTTCGCTCCCGAGTGCCTCACCATCTACATGAACAATCGTTGCAACCTGGCGTGCGGTTACTGCTACGCGGCGGCCGGCCGAGACCAGGGGTCTGCACGGATCGACGAGAAGGCCGCGCTCGGTGCGGCCCGGCTGGTGGCCCGATGCTGCGCGGAGAAGAACCAGCGGTTCCACCTGGTCCTGCACGGCGGCGGCGAACCGACGCTCGAGTGGAATTCGGTGGTTCGCCTGGTCGAGGGAACGCGAATCATCGCCTCCGAAGCCGGCGTGGGTTGGTTCGGGTTCCTGGCCACCAACGCAGTCGTGCCGCCAGAGCGTGCCGCATGGCTGGCCCGGGAACTCGACCTGATCGAGATCTCTTGCGACGGGCCGCCGGAGATCCAGGACCGGCATCGCCCGCTGGCCGGCGGCGGGCCGTCTTCCCCGCACGTTGAGCGCACCGCGCGCACCCTGCGCGAAGCCGGCGGCCGCTTCCTCGTGCGGGCCACCATCACTCCGGAAACCGTCGAGCGCCAGACCGAGATCGTTACCTACCTGCACGGCGTCTTGGGCACCACCGAAATCCGCTTCGAGCCGGTCTACCGCAAAGCGGCGTTTCGGCCCGAGCAGGCGGAGTGGTTCGTCGAACACTTTCGCGAGGCGCAGCGCCAAGCCCGGGCCCTCGGTTGCGACCTGTCGATTTCCGGCGCGCGCCTGGACGAGATTCACGGCCCGTTCTGCGACGTCCTGCGCGACACGCTGCACCTGCTTCCCGATGGCTCCGCGACGGCCTGCTTCTTTCGCACGGATGGCGGATGCGCTGGCGCCACGATCGGGAACTGGGATGAGAGCCACGGCGAATACGCGCTCGATGCGGAAGCCATCGCCGCTCACCGCCGGAAGGCGCTGGAACTGCCCGCGGCTTGCCGCGACTGCATCAACGTCTGCCACTGCGCCCGCGACTGCCCGGAACGCTGCGCGGTAGAGGATCCCCCGCCGGAGACTCCCTCGTTCCGCTGCCTGGTTCAGCGCCGCCTGGCCGAGACCTGGGTCATCGAGGCGGCCGGCACGCCGTATCCGCTGGGGCCGCGCAGCCTGCCACCACCGGTGTGGGCCGAGCGCGGCTACGACGACGACGGTGCGGCCGCCTGGCGCCGCCTGCGCGAGATGCTCTCCAACTCGGACGACCGCGGCCCCATTTCCGTCTACGTGCACGTGCCCTTCTGCGACCACCGGTGCGCCTTCTGCGACTGCTACTCGGTGGCGCTGGGTCCGCGCAGCCAGGACAAGCTGGAGCAGTTCGCGCGCGCGATCGAGGCGGAGATCGAAGCCTGGTCCAGCCTGGGAACGCTCGGGCGCCGCCCCGTGACCACGGTGCACTTCGGCGGCGGCACTCCCACTCACCTCAGCCCCGCCGTGTTCACCCGCATTCTCAAGGCCTGCCGGCGAAGCCTCGCGACGACTCCGCAAACCGAGTGGGCGCTCGAATCCACTTCCAGTCCGCTCACCGGCGACTACCTCGAGCAGTTGCGCGAGTGGGGTTTCACCCGGCTCCACGTCGGGGTCCAGACGCTCGAGGAGCCCGTGCGCAAAGCCATCGGCCGCCGCGAGCCGGCGCAAGCTGTGGAGGAGAAGCTGGCGCGGGCGCTCGAGCGAGGCTTCGTCGTTTCGGTGGACGTGGTGTACGGGCTGCCCGGCCAAACGCCGGCGGGTCTGCTCGCGAGCCTCGATCGCCTGGCCGCGCTGGGCGTCGATGGCTTCTCGCTCTATCAGTTGCAGATCTCGAAGCGCAACCAGCGGTTTCTGGAGCGGCAGGGCATCACGGCCCAGGACGCCGCGCGAGACTACGAGCTGTTTCTAGCCGCGGACGAGCGCCTCGTCAGCGCAGGTTACCGCAAGAACCACTTCGTTCACTACGCCCGACCGCGCGACACCAACCTCTACTACACCCACCTGGTCCGCGGCGAAGACCTGCTGGCTCTGGGGCCTACCGCCGACGGCGTGTTCGGAGCGTACCACTACCGCCACCCCGAGTACAGCGAATATGTTGGAGGCGCGGCACCGGCGCTGGAGGGCGGCGTCCTGGAGAACGCTCTCGAACAACGCATCCGGCCCCTGGTGGCGGCGCTGATGGCCGGTTCGGTTACGGACGCCATGCCCGTGGAACGCTGGCTCGAGCGCGGGCTGATCCAGCAGAGGGCGGATGGTTTCTCGCTCACCGCCACCGGCTCCTGGTTCCTCGGTGAAATGCTCGGCGAGGTGAAAGACATAGCCGGATACGAGCCTTCCCTTGTATGATTGAACGGTTGCCACCACTCGATCAGCGGCGCTTGTTCTTCCGGTACCTGGCCCGGGAGACCGTGGTGTGGTTCGAGGAGCTTCTCGGAAAACCCAACATGCAGCTCTCGGACCTGCCCAAGCTCCCGCCCGAGTCCATTGCCGCTCTGATTCCGCGGGTTTGCCCGGGCGTTCGGATCATCCCCGGGGAAGGCCGGGTTTCCGCGCGGCTACCCGGCGCGGGCGAGAGTGTGCTACTGTTTCCAGACGAGGAAGCGAACCTGTTCGTGTTCAACCGATTCAACGGAGAGAATACGATCGGCCAGGTGGCGGGCGAACTCGGCGCAGCCATGTCCTGGCCTCGGGAACGCAGCTTTGCGCACGTGAAGGATCTGTTCTTCCGCCTGGTTCGCCTGAAGGTCTGCCTCCCCGCCAACACAGCGCCCCCAGGGCCGGAGTGAGTTGATATGTCTGCGCGCACGGTTTTTTCGCTGCTTCAGGAAAACGCCTCGCGATTCGGCGATGCGCCTGCCTTGCACCAGCCCTGTTCCGAAGGCGGGGCGCGCAAGTACCGCGACTATTCGTGGAACGAGTACCGGCGCGCCGCCGAGGAAATTGCGGCGGGGCTGCGGGCGCTAGGGGTCCGCAAAGGCGATGTGGTGGGGCTCGACACCGAGACCCGCGCCGAGTTCTACCTCGCCGACCTCGGCATCCTGGCCGCGGGCGCCATCTCCGCGGCGCTCTATCCCGCCTTTCCTTACCCGGAGCTGGACCGCACTCTGCGCGCCTGCAACGCCCAGGCGGTCTTTGTGGAAGACCCCGAGAAGTTCGCGCTGCTGCGCAAGGCCGGGAGAACGCCGCTCCAGGTGCTGTGGATCCTGCTGACGGGCGAGGCGGACGGCGCCTGGCCGCTGGAAGGATTGCGAGAGGTGGGGCGCGATGCTATCGCCAAGGATCCGGAGTTGCTCGCGCGCCTCGATCGGGAAGTCGCGCCGTCCGACTGCGCCATCCTGTACCTGACCTCCGGCGCCACCGGCGAGCCCAAGATGAGCCTGGTCACTCACGCCGCGCTGCTCGCGAACCTTGAAATGGGGCCCAAGGTTCTCGAACTGGGACCGCGGGATTCCACCGTGGCATTCCTTCCCTCCGCGCACATCATGCAGCGCGTGGTGATCGAGCTGCTGACGCTGGCCTGCGGGGTGCAGGTGTGGTTCTCCGAGAGCCTGCACCGGCTGCCGCACGAGCTCGCCGGCCTCAAGCCGACCCTGTTCGTCGCGCCGCCCCGGCTGTGGGAGCGCGTGCACACCAGCATCCGCGCCGAGCTGCGCCGGCGCTCGCCGCTGGTCCGCGGGATCGTTGAGGCGGCGCTCGAGCTGGGGCTGGAGGCCGTCCGGCTGCGGTCCTCGGGCCGGCGCCTCGCCCTGTGGAAGC
>PLEM01000451.1 GCA_003137035.1 Bryobacterales bacterium
GGAGCCGGTTGAGGGACGACGCAAGGGCCTCGGCCATTTCGGAAGGGGGTAGGAGCGGGACTTTCATCGCCGCGCTGCCAGGGATTTGCGCGGCACCTTGGTGATCAATGGTGACAATAGGCAATCTAGTCGCCATAGCCTCCACTAGCGGCATGCCAAACGATTCTCGCAAACTGGTGAACAATAGCAAGTCCGCGGAGAGCATTTCACGACGAACCTCGCCCCGGGGCTGCATCCCTCGGAACGTAACGAACTCCGAAATCCCTAACTCTCGAGCCAGCACCTGTGCGCTGCCAAACAACGGTCCCTCGCCGACAATGCGCAGCGTAGCCGGCCGGCTTCTAATCGCGACAGAGAACGCCTTCAATGCGAGAGAAAGCCCCTTGTGCGGCTCGAGTCGCGATACCCATAGGACAACTGGGGGACGGCCCTCAGCGCACGGAGGTCGGACCTCATCGAGCCACTCGACCGATACCGCACTGTCGGGCATCACTTCAACTCTCCGGGCCCCCATTCGTTCGAGTACACGCGCTGTCTCGTAATTGCTCGCCAAACACAGGGTCGACGCTCTCGCCGCCCTCCGAAGAATAGGGTTATAGCTCGTTGTGATTACGCGACAATTGCGAACCAACTCGCGAAACCCTTGACTTCCAAAGTCGCGCCAGTAGCGCCATGGGGCGAGCTGCCCCCCTCCTACGGGGCCCCAAACCATCGGGGTCCGTGCGTCTGTCGCAATCGGCGGCATGCTGACCGAGCTCAGACTAACATGATGCACAAGATCGTACTTTACGTTCAGAAGTAGTCTGCGGGCCACCTGACTGGCCCGAACACTCCACAATAGGTACTTCAGGTGGGAGTATCCGCCCCCCACGGACATCCTCTTCGGCCAAGCAACGTCTACGGGGATCAGGTGAGGATTGCTCCCGGCCCTATTGAATTCGGACTTGACGGTCCCAGCAGTGGCTGCGGTGAGCACATCGACTTCAGCCGCTCGCGCCCAAGTGATTGCCCACTGCCAGCCCGTTTCCCGCTCAGACCCGAAGCCGGGTTCACATCCGAATGCTACGAGAAGCACCCGCATTACCAGGCAACCTCGTTGATCGGGTGCAAGCTATTCACACTTCATCGCAGATCGAGTTCCCTGAATTCGTCCGCATACTCTGTCTTGCGCCACAACCTCGTAGAAAGCCGAACCGCCTGCTTTGCTTGACGAGTGCCGGCCACATGCCAGCAGTCCCTCCCCAGAGCAGATCCAGCAGCTTCGGCCGAAAGTTCATTTCCTTGATATCGAGGTCTTTAAGATGATCCGACAGGCGAACCGGGCGGCCTGACGCCGCCATTGCCATAAACCACGACCACGCTACCCACCGCCTCATGTGCTTCCAATCGCCGCTTCTCTCCAGATGCGCTTTGCGCACTCGGTTGTAGTTCCACAGTCGCGTTTGCGCCCTCGTTGATGCGGTGAACGACGCGTGATGCGCTCGAAAGAAACACAGAGCATCAGGCACATGCGCAATATACGGGTACTGGCTCGCGGTGAGTAAGCAGAGTCCCAAGTCAGGGCCCATCCCCTGCGCTGAGTACCTTTCGCCGATTGCGTATGAAGGCGAGGCAACTAAGTTGTTCCGAATATCATTCAGCCTGAAGATGAACGCGCCCGGGGAATACGCAGCATTTCCCGAAAACAGCACATCGTGAACATACGAATTACTTGCTACGACGCCGGCCCTCCGCGTCCACGCATACCCAACTGCGCCGCAACCAGGATACATGCCGAGTTCAACCGCGCTAAACACCAAGCCGACATCCTTGGACCTCAAGTACGGTAAGCACCTAGCCAGGTATTCGCTATACATCAGGTCGTCGGAAAACAGAATCTTCCCGTATACGCCGCGGGCTTCCTGACTGCACCGAATCCAATTGCTGAGCGGACCGAGGTTCGATTCGTTCCGACACAAGCGCACTCGCTTATCATGTTGAGCAATGCCGGCGCAGATATCAAATGAACGATCCGTGCTTGCATTATCACAAATGACGACCTCCAGATCAGTCACGGTCTGGCTCAGCGCGGATCGCACACACTCTTCAATGTATAATTCGCGATTAAATACTGGTATTAGAATACTTACTAATGGCTGCCGTTCTTGACTTCCCACGCGTTTCACACCTCGTTGTTCTTCTTTCTAAAAAGCACAAGCCACGTCCAAGCCCAATATACGATTGTCGACACCGCACAAGATGACAGAAGTGCCACGGCATATCCTACGACGTCGCCTTTCGGCTTTGCATACAGCACGATGATCAAGATGTTCAGAGTCGCGTTCCCCCACGTGAACACGCTGTTCAACCAGGGCATTCCCAAGCCGTTGAGGATGTGAAATAGCGGCGGCGTGGTCGCCAAGAACGCGTACGCGATCAAGAGAACCCGTAACGTCGATAGAAGGCTACGGGCGTTAGGTCCGTTGACGACACCGGTTACGAGTCTAGGTGCGAGTATCGCAATCGCGATCGCGATGGGAAGGTATATAACGATGTTGATGCCTGTTGCTGTGGCGCAGATATTCGCCACAGCCATCCTGTGCTTCAGTGCGCTGGCCCAAGGGTAGAGAACTTCCGAGAGTGCGTTTAGGAGGCCGGTTACGGCCACGACGGGAAGGTACGCGAGATGATACACTCCGGCCGCGGCCGGGCCCAGTGACGCTCCTATGACATAGCGCTGCACCTGAACTAGAAGAACAACGGCCACCGAATTCGCTGCGGTTATCGACCCGAACTTCAACAGGCGCGAAGCCTGGCGGCGCCTGATACGAAACGCTGAGGGACCGATTGACCGTGAAGCTATGTCTCGATAACAGACGACAACCGCGCACGCGCAGGCCATGGAAACCGCAGCAAGCGACGCCGCCAACGTAACGTTGAGGCGGCCGCGTGAGTAGAGGCACGCGATGACGGTGGCACCTTGCTGGAGAACTGCGATCAGAATTAGCAGGGCGCTTGAACGATCGAACCGGCCGCGGCCTTTGAAATATGCAACGCAGACCATGGTCATCCAAAACAGGGCCACGTTCGCGCCGGCGATCCGAAAGGCGACCGTTTCGTCGCCACTGGCGCTGCCAGTTGCGTAGATCCGGCCTAGCTCCGGGGCTAGGACATAACAAGCGCCAAAAGCGATTGTTCCGAGCATACCAACCAAGGAGAGCGCAGTCGTGAAAAGTTGCGCCACCGACTTCCAGTTGTCTTCTGAAAGATCTGCAGCGATGTATCGAATCAGTGCAGCGCTTATGCCGAGTTCGCCCAGGCTGACGGACCCCGTCAAGGAGATCGCAAGAACGTAAATGCCGTAGCTCGCCGGAGCCAAGCCGCGCGCGAGCACAACATTCGCCACGAGGTTGGCCATGGCGGGAACGAGAAACCCCACTGCTGCCAGCAGGGAAGGCCCGGTGAACCGACGGCCACTCGCCAATAGTAACAAGACATCCTTTTGGATCTTGCGCAGGCCGCGGACCTCCGTATCTCCTCCTTTGAGTTGGACAATGTTGCGGATCTGCACTGGCATTCCTTCCGAACCTCGGCACGATTGTACACGTTACGCTCATGGTGACGCGTTTACGGTTCATTCGTCGCTTGATTTGAAACAACCCTGGGCAGACGGCACGGGGCCACGGCGGATCCAAAGCGGGCCTCAGATTCAGCCAAGGCCACGACCAAGCCCTCCACGGGGCCGTAGAGGGTTCACCCCCGGACAGGCGATTCAACCGCGCCGGCGAGCGACAGGCTCGGAAACCGACGCGAGAGCGGCCGTCCACTGCAGCATCCGGCGGACACCTTCGTCAGCCGAGATCTCGGGCCTCCACCCGAGCATGCGATGCGCCTTGCGGATGTCGGCCACGAACACTCGCTGGTCGCTCTGACGCCAAGGGAGCCGCTGATACTGAAGGTGGGCACCCGTCTGTCGCTCTAAGAGCGCGAAAAGTTCCAGCAGCGACAGGCTATTGGATGGTCCGCCGCCGATGTTGAATGCAGAGCCGCGCACCGTGGACATGCGGTCGAGCGCAGCGAAATACAGACTGACGGCGTCGTCGATGTGAAGCGCATCGCGAACTTGCTTGCCGTCGCCCGAAATCGTAAATACGGACGTGGGATCGACCTTCGCTTCAAGCGCCTTTTGGCAGAACCAGCCGATCCAGCCTTGGTCAACTGTAGAGAACTGCCGTTCGCCATAGATCGACGAATGCCGGAGCACAACTACAGGTAAGCCGTAGGTCCGGCCGTATTCGAGGAAGTATTGGTCCGCCGCTCCCTTGCTGCACCCGTAGGGAGACTGGAATTGCAGCGGGGTATCCTCATCGAATCCGTTCGGCTTCTCAGCGCATTTGTAGCGCGTGCTCGTTTCGTGGTATGTGTACTGGGATAGGTCACCGTAGACCTTGTTAGTGGATGCGTAAAGCACCGGCGCGTCAGGCCGCATGCGCCGAATCGCCTCCAGCAAGTTCAAGGCGCCGAGTGCATTGATCTCGAAGTCACGGCGAGGGTTTACGACTGACGTTGTCATCGCAACTTGTCCAGCCACGTGAAACACGGCGTCAGGTTCGGCTTCTTCAACCGCCCGGGCCACTTCTTCGGCATTGCTGATGTCGCCGTGAACAAAGTTAGCGTCCCCTTGCGCCCTGAGCCATCGGAGGTTCTCCATCGCCCCGACCCGCCTGAGATTGTCAAAGGCAATCACCCGGTGCCCAGTCGCGATTGCGCGTCGCGCGAGATTGGTACCTAGGAAGCCGCAGCCTCCGGTGATCAGGAGCACCAACGTTTCTTCTCCTCGCGAATAGTCCTGGCCAAACCGTCTTCGAGGCTGACCGTCGGGCTCCAGCCGATCTGGACAAGCGGCTCGATGTTCGCCACCAATCGCATCGGCTCAGCCTCGCGGTACGGAATGGCGCCGAATCGCAGCTCAATGCTTGATCGTGATAGTTCACGAATCAGTTCAACTACTTGGCGCAGCCTCAATGCCAAACCAGTGCCAACCGAGTACTCCGGATCGAGCTCGCGCCCTACCGACAGGAGATCCAAGACGCGTTGATAAGCTGCGACCACATCGTCAATATAGATGAAATCGCGGACCTGCTCTCCGTGTGTGAAGTCCATATACTGCTGATTCGAACAGCACGCATGAATGACGCGAGAGATGAAGTTCTTGTTATTGTGACCTGGCCCATACAGATGCTCGAGCCGCATATTGAGCAGTCGCATGCATCTGCCGGAAACTGCCTGGCGCGCGCATTCCAGGAAGTATCTCTTGGCCCGCGCGTAGTGATTCGTTTCCGGGGGAAGCGACGTGTCGGCGTTAATGAACGCTGATACACCGGATTGCACGGCGGACTCGATCACGCGCAAAGGCCCGACCACATTGGCGCCGAGCAGGGCGCTGAAGGGTTCGCCGTCCCCGCCGTAGCAGGTGGCGAAGTGCAGGACTACTTCTACGCGCCCGTGCGCGCCCAAAGCAGAGCGCAACCCGCCATCCTCCAGATTATGCAGGCGAATGTGACCGAGCACGCTGCTCAAACACGTCAAGGGCGAGGCGCGGCGTTTGAGGACGATCACCTCGTGGTTATCGGCCACGAGGGCCCTGGCGACGTGACCTCCGAGGAAACCAGTAGCACCGGTTAGCAGGACTCTCACCGCCGCCCCAGGTAGGTGTAGCGCCGGCAAAGGTTGCGGATCGCATCGACCATATCTTGAGAGTTCCGTTGTTCTGAGCCTGGGTACACACCGACAGAGAAGCTCGGCACCCTAATCTCATCTGCTCCCCTTGGCTCATCGGCGACTCGGAAGGCGTGGCCGCGGGACTGCCGCCGGAGATCTACAAATGCGGGCTGCCAAACGGGGTTTCCGCCAAACAACGTCCGATTACCGATTCGGGCACGCGACGCTTCCGTTGTGAGATTTATGCTGCCGAATGGAGCCGAGAGCCGCACCAGCATGATGAAGCCGAACCAACTCGGCTCACCGAGCGGTGCCGTCTCTTCCCAGACGAATACGTCAGCCGTTTCAGCCAGTCCGCCACGCCCATGGCTCCAATTCCGTCGCCGAGTCTCGTCGTCGCTAGGCTTGAGGTTGCACCCGAGGTGGCTGAAAACGTATTCGGCCATGCCGGGTTAGGCAAAGACATCGACTATGCATCCGACATCCGACCAGCAGCGCTTGACGATCACCTCCGGGTAACCACTTCTCCGAAGTCCGCGCTGGAGATGGCTTCCAAGAAATCCAGTTGCACCGGTCAGCAGAACTGTTGGTTTGTAGCCGAAACTCATGATTGCCCGCTCTTCGCATCAACGGGTTACAGGCGTGCACAAGTCCGGTTGCTCCATCCCTCCAAACTCCGCGATGTCTCCCCCCACCAGCGCCTGCACGTTCTGCCCTTCCTTTTGCGCCCGATACAACCGCATTGTCCGCGCCACAGCCTCCTCGAACCCCCACCGCGGTTCCCACCCCAATAGATGGAACGCTTTGTCCCAAGCGAGGTTGAGCTTCCCTGCTTCATGCGGCGCTGCCGGCTCATCCGCCACCCTCCACTCCCCGGGCCAATGGCGCAAGAGCTCGCTCACCAACGCCCCCACCGGTCGGTTCGAACTCAACACCGGCCCGAAATTGAATGCCGAGCAGAGGCGCTCCAGCCCCGCCCCATCCTGCGCTTCCAGCGCCGCGCGCTGCCGCTGCGCTAGCAACAAATATCCACCCAAGGGTTCCAAAACGTGCTGCCAGGGACGTGTCGCACGCGGGTTGCGCACCCGAATCGCCTCCCCTCGTTGCAGGTGGCGCACGCAGTCCGGCACAATCCGGTCCACCGCCCAATCCCCCCCGCCAATCACGTTGCCCGCCCGCGCCGAAGAGATCCCAACTCGAGGCGTCCCC
>PLEM01000547.1 GCA_003137035.1 Bryobacterales bacterium
CGTCCAGGAAAATGATGCCGCTGCGCTCCACGCGGTCCAGGGCGATGCGCGTCACCTGGTCCATGTCGATCAGCTTCTGTTCTTCCTCCTGGATCAGGTAGTCCAGCCCCTCGCCGACGCGCATCTTGCGCTTGCGCGAGCGCCCGGCGAACAGGCCCGGCAGCACGTCCATGAGGTTGACGTCCATCTCCTCGACGCCCATGTTGGTGGCGATCTCGAAGGTCGGCCCGCGCTCCTTCACGTCGATTTCCACGATGCGGTCGTCGAGCTTGCCGGCCCGCAGCTTCTCGCGCAGCTTCTCGCGGGTCCGCTCGACGCTCTCGGTAGCTTCGGCCTGAGGCGGCATCAACAAATCCAGGATGCGCTCCTCGCCGTTCTTCTCGGCCCGCTCCCCCACCTCTTCCAGCCGCTCTTCCCGCACCATCTCGATGGCGATCTCCACCAGGTCGCGGATCATCGATTCCACGTCGCGGCCCACGTAACCGACCTCGGTGAACTTGCTGGCCTCTACCTTCAGAAACGGCGAGTTGGCCAGCTTGGCCAGCCGCCGCGCGATCTCGGTTTTACCCACGCCGGTGGGGCCGATCATGAGGATGTTCTTCGGCATCACCTCTTCGGACATTTCGGGGTCGAGTTTCTGGCGCCGGATGCGGTTGCGCAGCGCCACCGCCACCGCGCGCTTGGCATCGGTCTGGCCGATGACGTACTTGTCGAGCTCGCGGACGATCTCGCGCGGGGTCAACTCGTCCAGCACCGGCTCCTCCTCGACGGATTGTGCGGGAAGGTAAATGACCATGCGGCTACCCGAGTTCCTCGTACGTGATGTTCTCGTTCGTGTAAATGCAGATTTCGCTGGCGATGGCCATGGACTCCTCGGCGATCTTGCGGGCCTCGAGTTTGGTGTTGCGCAGCAGCGCGCTGGCGGCCGCTTTGGCGAACGGGCCGCCGGAGCCGATGGCTGCCACGCCCTCGTCGGGCTCGATCACGTCGCCGCTGCCGCTGAGGATGTAGGTGTTGCCCGAGTCGGCCACCAGCAGCAGCGCCTCGAGGTGCCGCAGCACCTTGTCCGTGCGCCAGTCTTTGGCCAGTTCGACCACCGAGCGCGAGAGGTTCCCATTGTGCTGCTCGAGCTTGGACTCGAAGCGCGCGAACAGCGCGAAGGCATCCGCCGTCGAGCCGGCGAACCCGGCCAGAATCTTGTCGTTGTAGAGGCGGCGCAGCTTTCGGGCCTTGCTCTTGAGCACTTCCTGGCCCAGGGTTACCTGCCCGTCGCCGGCCATCACGACTTTTCCGTTCCTGCGCACACACAGCACGGTCGTAGACCGCGTTACCTTTTTCATGGGGTTACGAATATATTCTAGCAGTCTGTGGCCGGTGCAGCGGTGGCGCTCGCGGGAGCGCTATGATGGCCAAAGATGAGCGAAGCGCCGAGCACGACAGCAGCGATTGCGGAGATGGTGCGCCGGATCGCGGAGAGCTTTGCGCCGGAGAAGATCATTCTGTTCGGTTCCCACGCCCGCGGCGACGCCACCGAAGACAGCGACGTGGACCTGCTGGTCCTGTTCCGCGAGGTGGAAGAGCCGCACCAGCGCGCTGCCGAGATGTACTCCGCCCTAATCGGTTGCCGCCTGCCTAAGGACATTGTGGTGTCTACCACTGCGCGGTTCGAGCGCTACAGGAACGTCGTTAACACCGTGTACTGGCCAGCCGCGCGCGAGGGCAAGACCGTCTATGAACGCGCCGCCTGAGGTGGTGGAGATAGTACGGCAGTGGGCGCGCAAGGCGGAGCAGAACACGGTGAACGCGCGATACACAGACTGCTGGCGGGAGCTTGAACCTGAGGACGCGACTCGGTCACTCTGGCTTGGTCTCACCCCCCCACCGGCCTGGTGTGCGTGCGCCACCGATCAAACCGGAGGAACCGTTATGTCAACGCTTATGCCATCACCATCGAGAGCGCGAAGAGTACAGCGGCCTCCCACCACGCCAGGGAGAAAGGCCGGTGTATGATTGATCCGGGACTGCAGGACGGATTCTCCAGTGAGACCCGTGCTTCGGCTCATGCCTCTGTCACGTAGCAAGACCCGAGTGACGACCTGCCTCATTCTTCAATGGGCTTTCTCAGGTGTTGTGAGAGCGTCCGAACCGATCACCGACGAGTCGTTCCGGCGGGAGATTCTTGCGGCTTCGTTTCCGAAGACGACGATCTCGTTGATGGCCGGCAAATCGATAGACAATTCTTGGCGAACCAACGTCGGTGGCCACGACTTCTTCTTCCCGGATGCGCTCGCGAAGGAACCGGTCTACCGCGTCGTCGGCGCCCCCGTAAGCGACATCGAGCGCTGCGCGGCTTCGGACGTGCTTGCAGCGCGCGTGGTTGAAGAGAAGCCTTCGCGCACACGGGAATTGCGGTTTCGAGTCTACGGCTGGCCCGGGACCTCTAGCCCGCCAACCGCCGTGCTTGTCATCGTCCAATATCGGTTCTTGGGTGCCGCTCCACCCGGCTCATGCTGGTCGATTGCGCGCCTGCTTCAGGTCGAACGGGGCAGCGAAGCATGGCAGGTTCGCGGCGAGTTCCTGCTGGACACCACCCATCATTCCACCCTGCAGGGGATTCAACTCATCGACTTGACCGGCGATGGGATCGAGGAGTTGGTAGTCGAGTCGGATGACGGTGGGGGTGGCCTGAGAGCGTCGGATCTGATTGTAATCAGGCTTAAGAACCGCCGGTTCGAACAATGGCTGAACGTACCGTCGCGCTTGCACGAGTGGCATGGCAAAGAAGAGGGGTTTGTGCAAACGCTCGACGTACGGCGTTCCGTGGGCGAACGCGGGCGGCGCTTCTGCTTCCAGAAGACCGCATTCTTCGCCGACGGCAGCCGACTCGAAAAGCCCCTCAGAACTGCGCCGTGTTATCCGAAGTTCACGGGACCAAGCGCCCGAGGAGGGTTGTTGTCCCCAATGAAATGATTGGGGGGTCAGCGCGATCGCACCGGCCGGATGTGCGTGCGCCACATTACCAGGAACAGGCGGAAGGCCTCCGGGTGGCGCTGGCCCAGGAACATCCTCACGGTGGCAATGGCGGCCCAAAGCAGGTAGGCCACCGTCACCCACCAGTGGATATGGACGGAGACGAATCCCCAGAACCCGGGCCCCGGCGGCACCGGCGACATGGCGAACTGCGAGCCCCAGAGCGCGAACAGCACGGTGGCTTCCCACCAGGCCAGCTCCATGTTGATCAGGAAGATCATCCCAATCAGCGATTGGGAGATGGTCATGAGCAGCTCGAGCTCCTGCCGGGAATCGAGCGGGATGGAGGACGGCGTGCCGCGGCTGATCGAGTACACGATCGGCAGCATGGCGGCCAGCAGGGTCCACTGGTTGATATTGCTGGACACCATGTTCATGAGCGCCATGGGGGCGCGCTCCACGGTCCGCGCCCAGTAGAACGCCGACACCTTCTCGGGGAACTCGGAGACCAGCGGCGCCAGCCACTGCACGAACACGAAACTCGAGACCCCCAGGATCGCCGAGAGCGCCAGCAAACTGCCCAGGAACGGTTCCGCGGAGACGTAGATCAGCAGCCCGCCGCCCACGAAGAAGCTCACAATCAGCGCCGTGCGCACGCGCGGGGGCGCCTTGACGATGGTGCGGGGCACGAACTCCAGGTCTTCGATCCCCTCGGCATCCTCCGGCGGTATCCTCGACAGCACCACCAGGTATGCCGCGTAAATCAGGATCAGCACGGCCGCGTCGAACAGCGTCAGCGAGGCCTTCAGCCACACGATCACCACGTAGAGCAGCGGAACGAACAAGCCGACCACTTCGATGCAGTGCTGGTCGTGGAGCCGGATCGACCGCAACGGCTTGCCGTACTTGCGGCGATGCATGAACGCGGCCACGAAGTAGATCATGGGCCAGCCCAGGCCGGTGAGCAGGCGCAGCGAGCCGGTGAGGTTGGCCAGCAGCAGGTCCACCCGCTGGCGCCAGGCCAGCACGAACTCGACCGCGAATTCCGGCATGGTCTGCAGCCAGGCCAGGATCGCGAGGGCGAACCCTTGCGCGATGAAGAATTGGGCGGACTCGGCCCCCCAGGCGATCAGCATCGCCGCCAGCAGGATAGCCGGGGCGGCCCACAACGCGGTGCCGGGGCTGAATCGCTCCAGCGGCACGGCCACCAGGAGGAGCGCGAACACGGGAAGCGCGATCCGTCGGGATCGCCCGCTGTCCCCACCGTTATAAGAACGCAACTTCTTGATCCTTGGTCACGAGTGAATGTTTCTGGAATTCTGGCCGCTTGCCGGGATAGTCCGTGCGGAAATGGGCGCCGCGGCTTTGCCGCCGCGCCAGCGCGCAGCGGGCGATCAGCTCGGTCACGATGTGCATGCTGCGCAACTCGAACAGCGCCCGGTTGGGGTTTGAGGTGGCCTCCCGGGGCATACTCGCGAGCCGGTGAACGGCCTCCTCCAGGTCCGGCCCATTGCGCAGAATTCCGCACTTGTCCCAGGCCAGCGCGCGTAACTCTTCGGCTGCCGCGCAGGGGAACCGCGGCTCGCCGGACGGCGCCGATTCCAATAGGGAGGCGCCGGCGCACTCGCGCATGGCCGCGCCCGCCCGCGCGCCGAAGACCACGCCCTCGAGCAGCGAGTTCGAAGCCAGCCGGTTGGCTCCGTGCACGCCCGTCGCCGCCACTTCCCCGGCAGCGTACAACCGCGGCACGTTGGTCCGCCCCTCCAGGTCCGTACGGATGCCGCCCATGGCGTAGTGCGCCGCCGGGTGCACCGGCGCCATATCCCGGCCCAGATCCAGCCCGAAGCGCAGGCAGGTCTCGTAAATCCGCGGGAAGCGGTCGCGCAGGAAATCCACGCCGAGGGCCCGCGCATCCAGAAAAACATGCGGCGCGCCGGTACGCTGCATCTCCATCACCATCGAGCGCGACACCGTGTCGCGCGGCGCCAGATCGCCCAGCGGGTGATAGCGCGGCATGAACCGCTCTCCCTGCGCGTTGCGCAGCATCGCTCCCTCGCCGCGAAGCGCCTCCGAGAGCAGGAACGGCGGTGCGTTCTCGATATGCAACGCCGTGGGGTGGAACTGCACGAATTCGAGGTCGCTGATTTCGGCCCCGGCGCGGTAGGCCGCGGCCACCCCGTCGCCGGTGGCCACCTCCGGATTAGTGGTGTCGCGGTAGACGCGGCCCAGCCCTCCGGTGGCCACCAGCACGGCACGCGCCCGCAGCGGAACCCAGTGCCGCGAGGATGCATCGCAGGCCACCACTCCCGCCGCTTCGCCGTGGGCGGTCACCAGCAAATCGGTAATAGCCGCGAAACTCCGCAGCTCGATGTTGGGGAGCGATACCGCCTTGTGGTAGAGGGTGCGCGAGATCTCCCGCCCGGTAGAATCGCCGTGGGCGTGCAGGATGCGCCGCCGGCTGTGCGCGCCTTCCTGCCCGAAGGCCAGCCCGGCGCCTTCGCGATCGAACTCGGCGCCCCAGGCGATCAACTGCTCGACCTCGGGCGGCCCGTGTTCAACGAGCACGCGCACCGCGGCTTGGTCGCACAGCCCGTCGCCCGCCGCCAGCGTGTCCCGTTCGTGCAGTTCCACTGCATCGTCCTCGCTCAAGGCCACGGCAATCCCGCCCTGCGCATACTCGGAGGACGACTCACGCAGGCTGTCCTTGGCCACCACGAGCACCCTGCCCGCCGCGGCCAGTTCGATCGCCGCGCGCAGGCCGGCGACACCGGCGCCGATCACTAGGAAGTCCGGCTCCATTCATTTCAGTATCCAACATTTCCCGCGCGAGGCCCGTAACGGGTGTAACCATTCGCCCGATCCAATCATCTGATTAGGCGAGGGGCAGTAGGAGGGGGAAGTGACCGAAAAAGCAGTTCTGGGGCTCGCCGTTCTGTGCTGCGTGGCGCCGTCGTATGCCCAAGTCAATGTGCTGACCGTCAACTACGACAACAATCGCACCAGCGCCAATCTGAAGGAGACCATCCTCGAGCCGTCGGTGGTGAACGCGGACTCTTTCGGCAAGCTATGGGCTTATCCGGTGGATGGGCAGGTCTACGCCCAGCCGCTTTACGCCGGCCAACTCAGTGCCGGCGGCCAGACACGCAACCTGCTGTACGTGGCCACGATGCACAACAGCCTCTATGCCTTCGACGCCGATCAGCCTCCCCAGTCGGCGCTGCTGTGGCAGCGGAATTTCGGTCCGCCGGTCCCCAATACCTTCTATAACTTCGAGGACATCCAGCCGGAGGTCGGCATCCTGAGCACGCCGGTCATCGACCTCGCCGGCGGCACGATCTACCTGGTCGCCAACACGCTCGAGAACGGCATCTGTATTTACCGGCTGCACGCGCTCGACCTCGTCACGGGCACGGAGAAGGCCGGCAGCCCCATCGCGATCGTCGCCTCCGTGCCAGGGAACGCTCCCGGCGCCATCGGGGGGATGGTCGGCTTCGTCGCCTCGGACCATCTCCAGCGCCCCGGCTTGCTCCTGCTCAACGGCGTGGTGTACATCGCCTTCGGCTCGCACGGCGACATTTTGCCTTACCACGGATGGATCCTGGGATATGACGCATCCACCTTGCGCCAGGTCACCGCCTTCAACACCACGGCGAACGGCTCGGCCGGTTCCATCTGGCAGGCCGGACACGGCATCGCGGCCGACGACCAGGGCAACCTCTACGCCGTCGCGGCCAACGGCGATTACGACGGCGCCTCGAACTGGGGCGAGAGCTTCCTGAAGCTGAGCACCCGGAATGGGCTGACGGTCGCCGACTGGTTTACCCCCGACACCTGGGCCAACATGAACCAGTACGACGCGGAGATCGGGAACTCCGGCCCGGTGGTCGTTCCGGGCACCGACCTGGTGGTTGGGGGCGGCAAGCTGGGCAACATCTACCTGCTGAACCGCAACCAGATGGGTCATAGCACCTCCGGCAACACCGGAACCGTTCAAACTTTTCAGGTGGTGAACTTCGGCATTTTCAGCCGGGCACTCTGGAACCGGTCGAGCGGCCCCATCTTCTACATTTCCGGCTGGGGAGACCCCTTGAAAGCTTTCCTCCTGTCCAACGGGAAATTCGACGAGACGCCGGTATCCCAGACTGCGCAGGCGTTCGCCCAACCCTATATCGGCATGGCCATCTCCGGCGACGGAGTCACGGACGACAGCACGATTCTCTGGGCGACCACCTCCGACCAGACCGGCCTGCCCGTGCCGGGCGCCTTGCGCGCATTCCAGGCCTCCGACCTCTCCACCGAGCTTTGGAACAGCGATGTGAACGCCTCCCGCGACAGCCTGGGGGTCTTCGCCAAGTTCGCCATCCCGACCGTGGCCGGCGGCAAGGTGTACGTTCCGACCTTCTCCAATGAACTGGCCGTCTACGGCCTGCTACGCCGGCAACCGCGGCAGGAAGTGCCGATTCTCCCTCGGCGCGCACAGTAGCGGCACACGAGCGGCGGGGCTGAAGCCCCGCGCGGACTGGAAGTCCGCCCTCCAGCATGAGTTTGCGCCCCTGCTTTACAATTGACTCCATGACAAGTGCCATTTTTCGTAAGGTTCTCTGGCTGGCGGTCTGCTCACTCCCCGCGCCGGCGGAGGTGAAACCGTCGGCGCTCTTCAGCGATCATGCGGTACTCCAGGCCGGCGCCCCCGTGCCGGTATGGGGCGTCGCCGCACCCGGCGAGAAAGTGACGGTCTCGCTCAACGGGCAGAGTCAGTCCGCTACGGCGTCTGCTGACGGCAAGTGGGTGGTGCGGCTCAACCCGCTCAAACCCGGCGGCCCGTTCCAAATGACTATCGCCGGCCAGAACACCGTGCTAGTGAACGACGTTCTCGTCGGGGAGGTCTGGCTCGGCTCCGGCCAGTCGAACATGGTCTTCACGGTCTCGAAAAAGCGCACCCCCTGGGCCGGGACGCTGAATGAAGAGCAGGAGATTGCGGAGGCTAATTACCCGCAGATTCGCATGTTCACCGGCAAGTCCGCCAAGACCTACGAACCCCAGAACGAAATCGTGGGCGAGTGGCAGATCTCGAATCCCGAGAACGTCCCGGGCTTCTCGGCGATCGGATACTTCTTCGCGCGCGATCTGCAAAAGGAAATCCACGAGCCGGTGGGGATTCTGACGCTCGCATACGGCGCCAGCACCGCCGAGGCGTGGATCCGCCGGGAGACGCTGGTCGCCGATCCGCTGCTCAAGCCTCTGGTCGACCGCTTCGACACGGCGGTTCGCTTTTATCGCGAGAACCCCTCCGCTCCCGCCGATCAGGCTCCCAGACCGCCGCAGACCATCAACGGCCGTCCGGGCGCCGCCCGGCCGGGGCGCCAGCGCGACCCGGTGCAGGACCAGCACTACCCCACCGTTCTGTTCAACGGCATGATCCATCCCGTAGTCCCCTACGCCATTCGAGGCGTGCTCTGGTACCAGGGGGAATCGGTCCTGGACGGCGATCAGGGCGTACTGCTCTATCCGCACGTGCAAGCGACGCTGGTCAAGGACTGGCGGAAGCTGTGGGGCCAGGCCGATCTTCCGTTCTTCGTGGTTCAGTTGGCGGCGCTCGAGGATATCAGCAATAACCCGCGCGTCCGCGAGGGGCAGGCGTCCGTCCTCTCGTTGCCCAACTCCGGGTTGGCCGTCACCATCGACATCGGCGATCCGAAGAACGTGCATCCGCCGAACAAGCAAGCCGTGGGAGAGCGGCTTACCCGCCTGGCGCTGGCCAAAGTGTACGGCCGCGATATCGAATACTCGGGACCGGTCTACGAATCCATGCAGGTCGTCGGCAGCGCGATCCAGTTGAAGTTCTCGCATCTCGGCGGCGGACTGGCGGCCAAAGGGGGCCCGCTCAAGTGGTTCACCGTCGCCGGCGCCGACCGGAAGTTCATTCCCGCCGAGGCCCGCATCGAGGGTGACACCGTGGTGGTGAGCAACGCCCAATTGACCATGCCGTTGGCCGTACGCTACGCGTGGGAGAACTACCCGGAAGGCTGCAATCTCTACAACGCGGCCGGCCTTCCCGCGGCTCCTTTCCGCACCGACACCTGGTAGCATCAGCCGCTGGGCGAAGGCGGAGTAGCAGGCGGCTGCGCGGGGGCCAGGCAGGCGCAAGCCCTGAATCGAGAACGCGCCATAATGTCTGTATGCCTTCGTACCTGGTGGATACGGCGCAGCGCAAGTACCGTGCAATCATCGAGCGCGGCATCCTGGCGCGCACCGGCGAGCACCTCCCCGCGGCGGGGGGCAAGGTGTTCGTCATCACCACCCGGGATGTGTGGCAATTCCACAGCTCGCGCCTGGCCGCGGGCCTGGCCGGCCGCTCCCACGAGATCCTGTTCTTCCCCGGCGGCGAGGAGAACAAGCGGTTGGCTTGCCTCGAAGCGCTCGCCGAGGAGATGGTGCAGCGCGGCGGCGACCGCTCCAGCCTGGTGATCGCCTTCGGCGGAGGCATAGTCGACGACGTCGCGGGCTTTCTGGCCGCCATCTTCATGCGCGGCGTCCCGGTGCTCCAGATTCCCACCACGCTGCTGGCGCAAGTGGATGCCGCCATCGGGGGCAAGACCGGCGTGAACCTGGCTTGCGGCAAGAACCTGGTCGGCGCTTTCCACCAGCCCGTCGCCGTGCTGATCGATCCGGAGGTGCTCGCGACGCTGCCCGAGCGCGAGTACCGCGCGGGGCTTTTCGAAGTCGTCAAGTGCGGCATTATCCGCAGCCCGTCGCTGTTTTCGATGCTCGCCGAAAAGCGCGCCGCCGTGCTGGCCCGGGAGCCGGAGATCGTCGAGCGGGTGATTTCCGAGTGCGTTCGCATCAAGGCCGAGGTGGTTTCCGCCGACGAGCGCGAGAGCAGCATCCGCGTGATTCTCAACCTCGGGCACACGGTGGGCCACGCGCTGGAGGCCGAAACCGGTTATTCGCGCTTCCTCCATGGCGAAGCGGTCTCCTTCGGCATGCGCGCGGTCACCTACCTGGCCGAGCGGACCGGCCATCTGTCGGCCGAGGACAGCGTGGAAATCCTGAACCTGCTGGACCTCTACGGCCCGATTCCGCCGCTCGACGGAGTGTCCGCCGGCACGCTGGCCGCCCGCACCGTGATGGACAAGAAAACCCTCAAAGGCCAGGTGCGTTGGGTCTTGCCCGTGCGCATCGGCGAGGTCCAGGTGGTACCTGGAATCGACGACGCAGTGGTGCGCTCGGCCATCGAGGAAGCTCTGGGATGAACGATTCGCGGGCCCAGGGGACGACGCCGCCGGGCGCTCGGAGCGAACCGGAGACGGCGCGGTGGGTGCGCGGAATGTTCGGTCGCGTCGCCCGCCGCTACGATCTTCTCAACCACCTCCTCTCGCTCAACATCGACCGCCACTGGCGCGCCCGCACCGTGCGCCGCCTTCGCCCCATTCTGAAGCGGCCGAGCGCCCTGGTCCTGGACATCTGCTGCGGAACCGGCGACCTGCTCCTGGCGCTGGAGGCCGAGCATGGCGGAGCCGTTCTCGGAAGCGACTTCTGCCACCCCATGTTGATCCAGGCGCAGCGAAAGATCGCACGGAGGCGTTCCCGGTCGGTGCTGGTCGAAGCGGATGCCCTCTCGCTGCCCTTCCCCGACGGCTCGCTCGATCTGGTCACCGCCGCGTTCGGCTTTCGCAACCTCGCCAATTACGAGAAGGGCCTCGCGGAGATGCGGCGCGTTCTGAAGCCCGGAGGCGCGGCTGCCATCCTGGAATTCTCGCAACCGAAGAACCCGTTCTTCGCAGCCCTTTATCGTTTCTACTCGAACCGGGCGCTTCCCGCCATTGGCGGCCTCATCTCCGGCGACCGGAACGCCTACCGCTATTTGCCGGAATCCGTCCGCAGGTTCCCGTCGCCCGAGGGGCTCGCCGCCGCCATGCGCGCCGCCGGTTTCGCACGCGTCCAATACGAGCGCATGACCGGGGGCATCGTGGCCCTGCATGTGGGTTACCAGTTGTAAACTCTTAGACTACGTAACTTACTGGAAATACAGGTCCTAGTTTCTGAACCGCCACTCTAAGGCAGCGCCGGTTACTTGACAAGCGGGCCTGATAATAGTAATTACCAATAGATCCCCTGTTATGTTGTGGCGTACAGTTCTCGGAGTCCTCGTGGCCGCCGTGCTGTCGCTAGGCGCCGTAACAATCTCCCAGGACTCGACTTCCCTGACCGTGACTGTCGAGCCCGCCGGTCACTTCGCTATCGAATACGCCCCGCTCGGGTGGGTATTCTCCGGGGACACCGGCAGGCCGCTCAGCGACCTGGTGGCCTCCGCCGGGTCGGACTCCATCGGAAATTACAAAGAAGTAATCTTCACTTACTCGGTGGATGGCGCCCCGCGCCAGGCTCGGATTCGCACATACTCGGGCAAGCCCGTGGTGTTGTTCCTGGTGAAGTACCTCGGCCAGAGCGCGAACGTCGAGCCTTTCCCAAGCTTCAGCCGATGGCCAAGCGGACTGCACCCGTTCGGCTTCCAGTCCTGGAACTACACCTTCGCGCTGGAGTGCATCGAGGCGGGCAGCCCCTGGCTCTTCTTCGATTCCAGTTTGAACGCCTTCCTGCTGTCGCCCGCGTCGGATTTCATCGTTTCCCAAATCGACAATACCGGCGGGGTCGTCGAAAGTGGAATCGATCCAACCATTCCCACGCTGGATGCCGGCTGGGAGCACCGGACCATGCTGGTGCTGGGCCGCGGCATCAACGCCGTGTTCGACACCTGGGGGCACGCGCTCACCGACCTGTACGGAAAGGTGCGGCCCGCCTCCGACGCCGATGTGAGCCTGGCGCGCGCCGGACTGTGGACCGACAACCGTTCCCCGTACTACTACAACCCCGGCACGGCGGGCCAGGCCCTGATCGACGCCATGGGCTACTACCAGTCCAGCGGCATCCAACTCGGGTATCTCCAGGCCGACAGTTGGTGGTATCCCAAGGGCGTGCCACCCTCCTGGCAGAATAACGGCACGGGCCTCTACCGCCTGCGCGCCGACTTGCAGTTGTTCCCCGACGACCTGGCCGGTTTCCAGAATCGCCTCGGCGCTCCACTGATCGTCCATTCGCGCTACTGGCACGAGTTGAGCCCGGACCGCGCGGAGTACGCTTTCTCCGGCGCCGTTCCGATCGACCCCCGCTACTGGAAAGACCTGGCCGCCTACCTCTCCTCGAGCGGCGTGACGGTCTTCGAACAGGACTGGCTCTCCGGCCCCGCCGTGACCGCAAGGAATCTCCGGGATCCGGATGCCTTCTTCGACAACATGGCGCAGGCCATGACCGAGCGCGGCATCCACATGCAGTATTCGATGCCCCTCCCGGCGCACTTTCTCCAGAGCGCGAAGTACTCGAATCTGACCTCGATCCGCGCCAGCGCCGACGGCCTGGCCCGCGACCGCTGGGACAGCATGCTGTTCGACTCGCGCCTGGCCAGCGCCGTGGGGACTTGGCCGTTCACCGACAATTTCTGTAGCAACAACGTGCGCAATGTGCTGCTGGCGACGCTCTCAGCCGGCCCGCTCGGCCCGGCGGACGCCATCGGCCAGGCGGACGCAGGCAACCTGGGGCAAGCGCTCCGGGCCGACGGCGTCATCGTCAAGCCGGATTCCCCTCTGGCGCCCACCGATGCCACCTACCTGGCCATCGCCGAGAATCCCGCCGCGCCGATGGTCGCCGCAACCTCCAGCGACTTCGGCGCGTTGAAGGCCTCGTACGTTTTCGCCTACGCGCGAAAGGACCCGGCGGAAGCGGTGTTCTCCCCCGAATCTCTGGGCATATCCGCCCGGCTCTTCCCGCAAACGTTGGTCTACGACTACTTCGCGCAAACCGGCGAGATGGTCCCCTCGGCCGCCGCCTTCCACGGCGCCGTCGACGAGGACGGCTCGTATTTCGTCGTTGTGCCCGTCGGTCCGTCGGGCATCGCGTTCCTCGGCGACACCGCGAAGTTCATCTCCCTGGGCAAGAAGCGCATTTCGCGCCTGGAGGATGACGGCGCCATCACCGTGACCGTCGAGTTCGGCGCGGGCGAGCGAACCGTGGCACTGGATCTGTATTCGTCGGCGCCACTGTCGCTAGCCGTCAACAGGGGCCGGGCCCGGGTGGTTCGAACCGGAGCGGACAGCCAGCGCCACCGTTTGCTCGTGTCAAGCCTCGGGAATTCCTCGGTGACCGTCAGCATCTGGCCCTGCGGGCGATCGTCAATCCTCCGCCAGCGCCTGATTGATCGCCCGCTCGAGCTGCCCGCGATCCAGCGCCGTGCTGATGAATAGCTCCTGACGCGCCCCAGCGCTCAAGGCGATCGCTTTCCAGCCGTTCGCCGTCGGAACGGTAACTCGCACCCGGATTCTCCCGCGGGCGTCGCGCACCGGCCGGATCACCCCCGGGATCACCGAGCGAATCCCGGAGTTGGCCGCCAGCAGCCGCTCCAGCAGCTCGCGCACTCCGTCGATGATGCTGTGTTCGATCTTCAGTTTGCCTTGTGCCGTTCGCAGGCGCATGCCCATGGCTCGATTATGGCGCAGCGCCGGTTCGTACGGGCGAACCCGCGCCCCCACGGGACGATGAGAAGATCGCCGGGCAAGCTGAAGCATGCCCCACGAGAGGCTGCAACGCGCGCGGCTTCGGCGGCGTCTAGAATAGGCAGAGGGGGGATATGCGATCACTGACCCGTGCAAGTGTTCTGTTGGCCATGGCGGCGGTAGGCGTGTGGGCTGCGGCGCCGGGCTCCGGCCCGAGTGAAACCGACAAGGGGGACCTCTCCGACGCCCAGATCCAGGACATCATCGCCAAGTTCGCCGCCAAGGAAGCCCAGTTCGCCCGCGCACGAGAGAATTACACTTATCGCCAGACCGCGCGCGTGCAGGAAGTGGACGCCGGCGGCGCTCCCGAGGGCCGGTGGGAAATGGTGGTGGACGTCATCTTCTCGGCGGAGGGGAAACGTTCCGAGCGGGTCGTGAAAGCGCCGGTCGAGACGCTCAGGCACATCCAGCTCACCCCCGAGGACGAGGCGGACCTGCGCAACGTCCAGCCGTTTGTGCTGACCTCCGGCGAGCTCCCCAAGTACGACATCCGCTACCTGGGCAAGCAGAACGCCGACGAGATTCCCTGCTTCGTCTTTGCCGTCAAGCCCAAGAAGATGGAAAAGGGCCAGCGCTACTTCCAGGGCGAGATCTGGGTGGACGACCGCGACTTTCAGATCGTCAAGTCGTACGGCCGCGGCGTGGGCATCGTCAGCAAGAACAACCAGTTCGCGAAGTTCGAGACCTACCGGGAGCAGATCGACGGCAAGTACTGGTTCCCCACCTATACCCGCGCCGACGACGTGCTGAACTTCGAGCAGGGGCCGCAACGGATCCGGATGCTGGTGAAGTACGAGAATTACAAGCAGTTCAAGAGCGACGTGCAGATCCAGTACGGCGACCAGGTGCCCTCTCCGCAACCGAAGAAGCCGTAGAGCGCCTAGCGCCCTGTTTGCAGTCGGATGGCGGCTGTTGGCCTTCGATTTTTCCCCATCCGGCTGCGGCCGGTCGAAGATTCCGCTATCCTATGCTCTAATAAGCCAGTTAGGCGTGTATGCGTAAGGTTCCCCTGGTCGACTCGTTGCGGATCATCGGACGCGGCTCCCGGAACTGGGTGGCCCAGCGGCCCCTGGTCGTTTCCTTCGAGGTGACCGATTCGTGTACCTGCTGGTGCAAGCACTGCGACCACGGCGGCCCCAAGGACGATTCGCGTAACCTCAAGCCCGCCGACTACCGGCGATACATGGACGTCCTGCGCCCCTGTGTGGTGCAGGTTTCGGGCGGGGAGCCGCTCATGCGTGAGGACCTGGTCGAGGTGGTACGGAACATCCAGTGCGGCCCCGGCATGCCCTACACGATCCTGGTCTCGAACTGGTCGCTGATGACCGAAGAGCGCTACCTTGCGTTGCGCGTGGCGGGCATCGACCAGTTCTCGGTGAGCCTGGATTTTCCCGACGAGCGTCACGACCAGTTCCGCCGGCTCCCGGGTCTTTACGAACACCTGAGCCGCATCATCCCGCGTCTGGCCGCGCTCGGGCACGACGATATCGTGCTCAATACCTGCATCACCAGCGAGAACCTGCGCGAGATCAATGCCGCCGCCGACAAAGCGCGGGAGTGGGGCGTCAACATCTGTTACAGCTCGTACTCCGCGCGACGCACCGGCTGCCGGGACTACATGCTCAGCTCGCCCGAGCAACTCGCCATCCTCAACCGCGAGTTGGACCGGGTGGAGACGCGGCGCGACAGCACCAACTGGATCGTCAACGCTCCCACCACCATGGAGGCCACCCGCCGCTACTTCCAGAACGGCGGCACTCCGGGATGCAAAGCCGGCCTGCGCTTCCTGGTGGTCACCGCCGATGGCGCGCTGCAACCCTGCTCGATGCAGTTCGGACGATACCCGCTCGACCAACATGCGCGCATGGCGCGCGAGTTCACCGCGACGAACACCTGCGACCAGTGCTACGTCTCGATCCGCTCGTACCTGGACAAGAACTTCTCGACCTTGCTCCGGGAAAACGTTCGCGGGTTCTTCTCGCTCCAGGGGCGCGATGCCCCGCGCGAGTCTGTGTAATAATCGTCTCTTCCGAACGAACTCCGTCCGGTGCGAGGGAATCCCATGACTTATCGAGCCATATCGATTGCAACGCTATTGACAGCATCGGCCTGGGCGCAAGCGCCCGGCGTGACCGGCATCGCCCACGCCGCTTTCCGCGTGTCCGACATCCAGACTGTGCGGCCCTTTTACCAGAAACTCGGCTTCGAGCAATTCTTCGAGTTCGCCAGAGACGGCAAGACCTTCGAGGCCTTCCTCAAGGTGAACGACCGGCAGTTCATCGAGCTCTACCCCCGCAGATCGGACTCCGAAGCGCCTGGGCTGATGCACGTTTGCTACGAGGCGAGCGACGTGGAGAGTGTGAACCAGGAACTGGTCCGGCGCGAGGCGAAACCCCGGCCGGTGACCAAGGGAGGCGCTGGGAACCTGCTGTTCTCCCTGCGCGATCCCGAAGGTCAAACCATCGAGTACACGCAGTACATGCCAGGCTCGCGGCACAGCGAAGACCATGGCAAGCACCTGGGCCCGAACCGTGTCTCCGACCGCCTGGTGGGAGTCGCCTTCCTGGCGGCTGACGTCCGTGCGGAGCGGGAGTTCTACCTCCGCATGCTGGGGTTCGAGGATCTCGGCGACCGGCAAACGGCGCGCTTCCGCGTCGCCAAAGGGCAGGAGGTGACGATCATCCCAGCGGCCGCCGGCGCGAAGCCGGGGCTGGTCTTCGCGGTGGACGACGTCAAGCGCACCGCGAGCGAACTCCAAAGCCGCGGCTTCACGGTGAAGAACGGCGAAGACTCCGTTTCCATCACCGATCCAGACGGCGTCGTCCTGAGTTTTGTGGCCGCCCCGACCGGCTTGCAGGCGGAGTACTTCAGCGATTGGCCGGCGCGCATGTCGCCCCGGGAGATCGGCACCCGGGTAGCGGACCGCTTTGCGACCTCGCCCCACTTTTTCACGGGGTACGACAACCGGCGCATCGTGTATCCGGAAGTGTGCACGTGGTACGGCGCGCTCACGTTCGCGGCGGTCGCGGGCCAGAAGAACCTAACCACACGCCTGGTGAGGCGGTTCGAGCCCCTGCTGGGGCCCGACGAGGCCGGCCTGGTCTCGCACGAGAGGCACGTGGACTTCACCGTGTTCGCGGCCCTGCCCCTGGAAATCTACCTCCAGAACAAAGACCCGAGGACCCGCGAGTTGGGGCTGACCTTCGCCGACCGGCAGTGGTCCGATCCGCTGCCCAACGGGTTGACTAAGGAGACCCGCTTCTGGATCGACGNNATCAGCATCAACAACGTGGTCGCCTCGGACGCCGAGGGGAGCCTCGGCGGCATCATCAGCGGCATCCCCGGCCACCCGATCGAGGACATCAAGATCGGCAATGTCCGGGTGGTGCAGCAGGGCGGAGGCGCGAAGGAACTCGCCGAGCGCGTGCCGCCGGAAGAGGAGGTCAAGTATCCCGAGCCGGGCATGTTTGGCGCCATGCCTTCGTACGGATTCTTTTTCCGGCACGTGGCCGGGCTGGAGATGGATCATGTGAAGATCGACTACGTGCAGCCGGAAGCGCGGCCAGCCTTCGTGCTTGTCGACGTTCAGGACGCGCGCTTCGATCACCTCAACGTCCGGCGCGGCACCGACGCGGCGCCACTGTTCGATCTCCGCGCCGTGACCGATTTTGCGGTCGAAGACAGCCGCGCGATCGACGATACCCGCGTGCCCGGCCCGGTCGCGCGTCAAAAGCTTTGAGCCGTACTGGCGTACTCAACCCAAACCCCATACTCATCATGAAACGACACTGGTGGCTGCTGTTCTGTGGTGTCGCCCTCGCCGCGGTGGCGCGGGCGGACACGAAAACGTTCGATTTCGGGCCGTGGGCTCCGGGCACCTCGCCCCAGGAGATCGGCAAGCGCATCGCCGAACGCTTTCTCGGATCGCCGCATGTCGGCTGGGGCCCCGACGGCCGCGCCGTCGCCTACCAGGAGGTCTGCACTTGGTACGGAGCGTTGACGTATGCGAAGCTGGTGGGCGACCAGAACCTCACGCGGCAGCTGGTGGAGCGATTCGAGCCGTTCCTCGAGCCGGCGAACGCGTGGCGCATTCCGCCGATCAACCACGTCGATGCGTGCGTGTTTGGCGCCCTGCCGCTCGAGATTTACCTGCAGACGCAGCGGTACCCGTATCGCGTGGTCGGGCTGGCGATCGCCGACGGACAGTGGGACAATCCCACGCCGGAGGGGCTCACCAACCAGACGCGGTTCTGGATCGACGACATGTACATGATCACCGCGGCGCAGGTGCAGGCCTTCCGCGCGACCAACGACCCGAAGTATCTGGACCGCGCGGCGCTGGAGATGGTGGCCTATCTCGAAAAGCTGCAAAAGCCCAACGGGCTGTTCCATCACGCCGACGACGTCCCGTTCTTCTGGGGACGCGGCAACGGCTGGATGGCCGCCGGGATGACGGAGCTGCTGCGTTCCCTGCCCGCCGAGCATCCCCAGCGCGCCGCCGTTCTGGCGGGATACCGCAAGATGATGAAGGCGCTGCTGGACTACCAGGGTCTCGACGGCATGTGGCGCCAGTTGGTGGATCGTCCGGAATCCTGGCCCGAGTCCTCTTCGACCGGCATGTTCACTTTCGCGATGGTTACGGGCGTGAAAAACGGCTGGCTGGAACCCGCCGTGTACGGGCCGGCCGCCCGCAGAGCCTGGATCGCCCTGGCCGGCTATGTCGACCAGAACGCCGACGTGACCGCCGTGTGCGAAGGCACCAACAAGCTGAACAACCTCCCCTACTACCTGCAGCGCATGCGGCGCACCGGCGATCTTCACGGCCAGGCGCCGGTGTTGTGGTCGGCTACCGCGCTGCTGAGGTAGGTCCAACACAGGCTGAATGCCTGTGCCACAAGGGAGTGGGTATGAACCGACTGGTGGCCGTGTTACTCGCACTTGGCTGGCCTGCCGCCGCCCAGGAACAGAGGCCGTCGTACTATCCGGAAAAACCGAAGGACGATAAAGCCGTGTACCTCAGCAAGGACGGCTTTCCGGTGCATGCGGACGGGGTAGGCGACGATTCGGTTGCCATCCAGCAGGCCATCGACAAAGTACGAGGTGCTGGAACGCAGGGCCAGCGCCCGGGCGCCGGGATCGTCTTCGTCCCGGAGGGGCGGTACCGGCTGTCCCAAACCGTCTACGTGTGGCGCGGCATCCGGCTGATCGGCTACGGGAAGCGCAAACCCGTCTTCGTTCTGGCGAGAAACACCCCCGGTTACCAGAGCGGAACGGGCAAGTACATGCTCTGGTTCGCCCACCAACCCGGGGAGCCGGGGCAGCCCGTCATCGACGGCAACGAAGGCA
Organism: Bryobacterales bacterium; assembly: GCA_003137035.1. Lineage (GTDB taxonomy): Bacteria > Acidobacteriota > Terriglobia > Bryobacterales > Bryobacteraceae > Fen-330. The sequence goes on from PLEM01000547.1 coordinate 18,924, forward strand.
CGCTTTACTCCGGCCTCAGCAACATCGATATCGAGATTCAGGACGGCAACCCCGCCGCTATCGCCGTGCGGGCGCATTTCGCCCAGCACTCGGCGCTCGCGCACGTGGATTTCCGAATCGGCTCGGCGCTGGGCGCGGTGGAAGAGATCGGTCATGAAATCGAGGATTGCCGCTTCTTCGGAGGCGAGTTCGCGGTCCGCACGGCGGTGACCGCGGCCGGCTGGCAATCGCTGGTGCTGGACTCCGAGTTCGTGGGTCAGCGGTCGGTCGCCATCGAGACGCGTGAGGCCGGCATGACGGTGATCCGCTCCCGGTTTCGCAACGTTCCTTATGGAATTAGGATCCCGGTGGTCAGAGTGAGCCATCTCACGGGGGAGTCCACCGATAAACTCTACGTAAAAGATTCGCGTTTCGAAGACATCCCGGGCGCCGCGCTCTGGATTGCGCGCTACCACGACCCCAAAACGCAGGTCAATGTCGAGGATGTGGAATGCGCCCGGGTTCCCGTGTTTCTGGAGTTCAATCGGTTCCTGGGCGGTCTCTCCAGAATCCCCGAGAACCTGTTGAAGATCCCCGGCGAAGCGGGAGTGTACGCGATCCGCACGCTTTCCCACGGGCTGCATGTCGATGTCTCGAACACCAGGGAGCCCGCCCGCAAGCGGGAAACGGTCGTGGAACGCGTCGGGCTTTCCTCAATGACTCCGATTCCGAAGCGGGATTTCCCGGACCTGCCGCCGCAGGCTTCCTGGGTGAACGTGGCCGAGTTGGGCGCCAAAGGAGACGGCACGACCGACGATACCGCCGTGTTTCGGAAAGCGATTGCGGAGCACCAGGCAATCTACGTCCCGCAGGGGGCGTACCGGATCTCCGAGACTCTCACGCTGGGGCGCGATACCGCGCTGATTGGGCTCCAGCCGGCGCAAACCCGTTTGATTCTGCCCCCTGCGACTCCAGGGTTTACAGACGCCTCCCAACCCAAGCCGGTGATCCTGGCGCCGAAAGGCACAGCGCCGATCGTCTCCGGCATCGGGATTCTGCTCGAGAACGCCAACCAGGGCGCCGTCGGCGTGAAGTGGATGGCGGGAACCGGCTCCTCCATGGACGACGTCACGATCAACACCTCGCGGACCAAGACCGGCGCGGAGCAACTCTACGGTCTCTGGATCGCCGAGGGCGGCGCCGGGACCTTCAAGGGCATCTGGACTCCCAGCGAGTCGGCCACCGCCGGCCTGGTCGTCACGGATACGGCAACGCCGGGCACGATGTATCAGATGTCGGTGGAGCACCACCGCAAAGTCGAGATCGTGCTGAGGAACGTCGCCAACTGGACGTTCTACACGATACAGACGGAAGAGGTCGGGGGCGACGAGGCCACGGCTTCGATGGAAATGGAAGGGTGCAAACACCTGAGATTCGTGAATTACTTCATGTATCACAACTCCGGGACCAACGCGCCCTTCCAGTACGGCATCCGGACCGGGAATTCGAGCGACATCGTGTTCCGTGGGGTCCATAACTTCAGTGGCGGGCCGTTCCCATTCGACAACACGCTGCTGAACACGGATTCCGGAGCGCTGGTGGCCTATCCCGAGGTCGCGGAGTTGAGAGTGAGGTGAGGCGCGAGCTGATAGATCCGCGCCTCCCCGCCCGATAGCGCGGCGATCTGCGCGTTCGGCGAGGGAGCGGCGTCCTCCGGGGCCTGGCAGTTTTCGATCCACGCGCCGCAATCGATGAGTGTGAACAGGCTCCCGTCCGCGGCCTCGCGCACCGCGATCCGCGCGTGATGGGTGTGCCCGATGATGGCCACCTTCAGACTCAGGCCGAATTCCTGGTTCGCCTTGAGGCATTCCTGGTATGCGGAATCGAGGAAGGTGAGATTGGCCGCATCCGCGACGCCTTCCCGTTGCACATTCCACTCGGGAGGGACGCCCTCCGCGCGCGGCGAGCGGAGGCTGCCGATCGGGGCGGGCTGCGCCAACTGAATCCGCGTGCGGTAGTCCCGCCCGGCGTGCGATTGAAGCGCCAGCGCACGCATCGGACCCAGCGCGTAGTCGCTGGGAGCGACGCGGGGCGAGAACAAGTAGACGAAGATCTGTTTGATCGGCGCGGGCAGCCGCTCGACCCAGTCGAAGTAGTCGCCGTGCAGCACGATTGCGCCGGGCGCGGCGTCGGGAAGGTAGTAGCGGCGTTCCCAGCCCGCGTAGTCCGGCCACCGGTACAGGTCGAAATCGTGATTCCCCAGCAGAAAGTGCGCCTTGAGCCGGCGATCGAGAAACGCCTCGATCAGGTCCTGGTGATCGTCCTTGATGCGCGCCGGGACTTCGGGCGGCTCGTCCGGCTGGGGGGCTTCCCGCCACAGATCGAGAAAGTCGCCGAGCTGGTAGACTTCGACGGTCTCGTCCGAGGCGGCCTGGCTCCTCAAGCCGGCGAGCGCCCCGAGCACGCTGGTGAGCAGCTCGGGGTGATTGGTGGCGTAAGTGAACTCGCCCTCGATGAGGCGCTTCTCGCCGATCAGGTGCACATCGGGGATGAAGACTCGCAGGTCCTTCTCGTTGGGGAAGCCGAGCTGTTCGTGCCGCAGCGCGGCAACCAGCCGCACATCGGCAACCGATTCAAGACTCGTGAGCAGCCGCTCATGCATCTCGATTCTCCTACCGTGGCACAGGCATTCAGCCTGTGCCTCCTAGCGCTGCGGCTTGCGCGGCTCCGCGGACAACGTCACCAGCAACTCCACCAGCCGCTTCTGGTGCTGATAGAAGATCCACCAGTACCGGCCATCGCCGACGGCCACCGGGCTGATCGCCGGGGGAGACTCCTCGCGCGCATCGATCACCTGCCGCAGCACCCGACCGGCAAGCCACGGACGGAGGGTGCGCTTCTCCATTAAGTCCTCGAGCGTCAGGGGAGCGCTTGCCGCGAGCCGATCCAGCAGCGGCCCGTAGTGCGTTTCGGCCGCGGGATCGACTAGCGTGTTGCCAATGCGATCGCTATCCCCGCCGGCTCTAAGGAACGCGAGGAGTTTCTCCCGGCCCGCAGCGGTCAGCGGAAGCTGAAGGCGCTCGCTGCGCGCGGTTTCCGTGCGGAAGCGCGCCTCGCGCACGGGGACGTAGCGCACATGGCCACAAGCTGACAGGCTTACCGCCAAAATGGCCGCGATATAGAGTCTCCGGTTGGTCATGGTTCGCTCCGAACTGGCGGACACGAGCCCGCCCCAGGCTGGGGAGGCATCGGCACTTTCACGATTGGACTGCCGAGGCGGAACGGCTGCGAGCAGACTGGCGAACCCCCGTCCGGAGTCTGCACCCGGAACACGTACTCGGCCCCGCCGGTGCCCTCGCCCGGCCCCAGCCAGACCGCGGTCCAGGTGCGTTTCCCAGCGGTCGATATTCCGTCCACCAGCACCTTCAGCAGATTGGCGCCGCCGTCATCATCGACCAGGCTGCCGTCGCTTCTTAGAATGGCCACTCTGCGCTTGTCCGTCGCCCAGTCCGTGCTGGCGTCTTCCTGCCACTCAAAGCGCGGCGCGCGGTCATCGACGCGGTGCTGGGCATCCGGCATAAGCGGCTCGAGATCTTCATACGGCACATTGCGGGGCTCGCCGAACAACTCCGGTCCGAAGCGGATCGTGGACTTCGGTCCGGCGTCGAAGATTCGGGCAGGAACCGGATTCGGCGCGGGCTCGGGTGTCTTCCCGACCTTCACCAGCAACTCGCCGATCACCCTTCCTTCCTCCTTGCCGAAAATCGTCGAGCTGCCCTCGTAGTTCTGCGCGGCGTATTCCTCCCGGCTCACCGTGTACCCCAGGTATTCGTTGGCCAGCCCCACCACGACGTACGGCTGTCCGAACTCCGCCAGCAGCTTGCTCCGCAGTTGCCGGCCCATCACGGTCGTCATCTCGACCGGGATCGCCGCCAGCCGCAACGAATTCCCGATGCGGGCCACGGCAACCGGGAACTCGCGCGGGTAGCTTCGTGGAGAGTCGAGATACGGTTTCAGGACTTTCAATAGCCCGATCTGGTGCCGTTCCAGGGCCGGGACCTTCGCGTCGTCCGCGCCCGGCCCGCGGGTGACGCCGCCCTGCCATCCGTAGTTGTAGAAGATGGTACGCCCATCTTCCGCACCTCCCAGGGAGGCCACACCCACCTCGGGGCGCGCAGTGAAACCGGCGGTATCCGCGCCGCGCGGGTAGGCCTGAAAAGCCTTAGCCGAGCTTTCGATGCTGGCCACCTCCTCAGGCGCGCCGGCGCTCTTCAAAACTTCCCGCACCGACAGCGCCAGCCCCGCTCCCAAGCGCAGCACGTCGACGCGGTTCTGTAGCGACCACCGCGGCGACACGTCGCCCTCCGCCCCGTTGAAAAAGCCGGCGATCCAGTGGCCGGTCTGACCGGCGTCGCGCTCCAGAAGGTTCATCGCGTGGCCGGTCAGGTCGGACGAATACAGCGGGCTGTCGTGCGTCATGGCGGTGGGGTGTACGGCGAAGAACACCAGCAGCGCCATGCGCCGCCCGTCGCGCAAAACCTCCAAAACGCTGAGGGCCGGATCGACGGCCAGGTAGCGCGGGCAGTTCCGGCCGGAACCGTCCGGGCAGTTCATCCCGGCGCTTACGCTGCCCTGCAACACCGCGTCGATGTCCGCCTGCCCATTGCGGAAGAAAGCATCGATGGCCCGGTTGCGCTGCAGGTCCAGCGCGAAGCCGCTTCGCAATACCACCTGGTGCCGGCTGGCGGAGGAGTTTCGCGCGTCCTGCCAGGCCTCGCCGACCACTTTGGCGACGCGCTCCGCCAGGAAGTGGAACAGCGCGCCGTCGAAGCCCGGCAGCGGCCCGCCCCAGTTGTAGGTCGCCGAGGACATGTAGCCCGCCGGGCCGTGATGGGTGTGCGTGGCGGCCAGGATCAGAGCATCGGGGCCCAGCGGAACATGGTGCTGGGTCGCCACCAGCCGCGCCACCTCCGCGTGCAGTCCCGCGGGAATCGCAAACAGTTCGCAGGAAACCAGCGCCACGCCGCGGCCCTGGGCATCTTGAAAAACGAAGGCGCGCGCGTGGAGGCGAGTCCAGTACCCGCGAGCCATGCGGCCCGCGATCGAGTGCCCGCCCAGCGGATACCCGGGCGGCGGAGTGATCTCCACCTTCGCCGCCCCCGCCAGGAAACGGCCGGGAGCCTGCGGTGCGGGAAAACTGTATTTCGCGATCGGAATCTTGATCGATCCGCAGCCGGCGCAGCACAGCAACGCGCAAACGGCCACCCTCATTCTCCGGGCGTTGGCGCCATTCATGCGATCGTCCCCTCCAGGGCCGCTGGCATTTCCATGATATCTCTTAAGAATCCCGTCGCAACCGCGCGGGCGGCGCCACGTCTATCCTGAAGTCATGTGGAATGACCTCCGGTTCGTGCTCCGCACGCTGTGGCGGAGCCCTATGTTCACCACCGTGGCCGTGTTGTCACTGGCGTTGGGAATCGGGGCCAATACGTCGATCTTCTCGCTGCTCGACCAGGTGATGTTCCGGTCGCTTCCGGTGCGCGATCCGAGTGGCCTGGTGGTGTTCCACCGCGAGTATATGCCGCCCGGCATGGCCACCGCCGACAACCACGAGACGGTCTTCTCCTATCCGCTCTACGAGGACGTGCGCGACCGCGCCACCATGCTCGACGGCGTGATCGCCCGTGCCGGCGCCGGCGTCAACCTGTTCTACAGCGGCCACACCGAACGCGTGGCCGCGCAGTTGGTCTCCGGCAATTTCTTCGGGGTGCTGGGCGTGCAGGCCGCTCGCGGCCGCGTATTCACGCCCGAGGACGAGGGCGCGCCTGGCTCGAACCCGGTCGTAGTGTTGAGTTACGGGACCTGGCAGACCCGCTTCGGCGGCAGCGACTCCATCCTGAACCGGAAGGTAAACGTGAACGGGCAGCCGATGGTGGTCCTGGGCGTCGCGCAACCCGGATTCCACGGCGTGCTGGCGGGCGAGCCGCCTGAGATCTACGTGCCGCTCAACATGATGCCGCAAGTCACGCCGCGGTTGGATCGCTTCCTGCTAGACCGGCGCGTGCGCTGGCTGAACATCTTCGCCCGGCTGAAGCCCGGAATGTCGCCCCGGCGGGCCGAGGCCGCCATCGACACCGTCTACCATCCGATCATCGAGCAGGAACTGGCGCAACTGGGCCGGCCGCGCAACGAGCGGGAGCGCGGGCGGTACCTCGCCCAACGCCTCCAGCTTCTCGACGCCGCCCAGGGCATCAACCCGATGCGCACCCAATGGCAGACCCCGTTGTTGGCGCTGATGGGCATGGTCGGACTGGTTCTGTTGATCGCCTGCGCCAACCTGGCCGGCCTGCTCGCCGCCCGCGCCGCCGCACGGCAGAAGGAGATCGCCATCCGGCTGGCGCTGGGCGCCGGGCGCTGGCCGATCATCCGTCAACTGCTGCTGGAAGGCGGGGTGCTGTCGATTGCCGGCGGCTTGCTGGGCCTGCTGGTAGCGTTCTGGACCACCCGCGGCCTGCTTTGGCTGGTCGAGGACGACGGGTGGCTCTCTTATTCCATCGACCTGCGGCTGCTGGGCTTCGCCATGGCGCTGTCACTCGCAACCGGCGTGGCCTTCGGATTGATCCCCGCGCTTCAGGCGGCCCGGCCCGACCTTGCGCCCGTGCTGAAAGGCATGGCGGCGAGCGTTGCGGCCGCCCGGGGCTAGGCCCGCCTCCGCCGCGTCCTGGTGGTGGCGCAGATTGCGCTCTCCCTGCTGCTTCTGGTGGGCGCCGGGCTGTTTACGCGAAGTCTGTACAACCTGCTGCGCGTGAATCTTGGCTTCCGGGCCGAGAACCTGCTGACCTTCGATCTCGACCCCTCGGCCAGCGGCTACAACACCCCACGCGGCCTGGCGCTGTATCGCGAATTGCGGGAGCGCCTGGCCACCCTGCCGGAGGTGCGCGCCGTGGCCGCCGCGAGCTCCGGACCGTTCACCGGAGGGAACAGCGGCGGGGGTGTCAAAGTGGAAGGCTATCAGCCCAAGGAGGACGAGGAAGCCGACGCTTCCTGGCAGACGGCGAGCCCGGACTACTTCCGTGCCATGGGCATCCGGCTGCTCGACGGCCGTGACTTCTCCGAACGCGACGACGCGGCGGCCCCCAAGGTGGCCATCGTCAACGATGTCTTCGCGCGTTACTACTTCGGCAAACAGAATCCGCTGGGCCGCCATCTGGGAGTCAGGAGCGCCGAGCTGAACTGCGAGATCGTGGGCGTGGTGGCTGCTAACAAGCACGGGAACCCGCGCGAGGCCGCCTCCCGCTATTACTACTTCCCTTACGCCCAGGACGAGCGGATCGAGCGGCTGACTTTCTACGTGCGCACCGGGCGCGAGGGGAGCCAGATTGGCCCGCAGATCCGCCGGCTGGTCCAGCAGTTGGACGCCAATCTGCCCGTCACCAACATGAAGTCCATGCAGATGCGCATCGAGCAATCGGTATTCGCCGAACGTCTGATTGCGCTGCTGGCGGCCGCTTTCGGCGCGCTCGCCACGCTGCTGGCGGCGATCGGCCTGTACGGCGTCATCGCCTACACGGTGGCGCGGCGGACCTCCGAGATCGGCGTTCGCATCGCGCTCGGCGCCTCGCGCGGCGGCGTGCTTTGGCTGGTGCTGAAGGAGGCGGGCCTTCTGGCGCTGGCGGGGATCGCCGTGGGCGTACCGGCCGCGCTGGCGTTCAGCCGCCTGGTGAAGTCGCAATTGTTCGACATTTCGGCGGCCGACCCCATCACCTTCGCCGCGGCGGGCCTCCTGCTGGCCGCCATCGCGCTCCTGGCGGGCTACATTCCCGGCCGACGCGCCGCCCGCATCGACCCGCTCATCGCTTTGCGATACGAATAGGAAACACCTAGTACCCGCATACAGCGGACTTTCCGCCGGCCTCCGGTGTTCCACTGATTGAGCGCCTCGGGCCGGTCGGCCGATCCTGTTAGTAGAGGACCGCGCGGTTTCGCCAGCGTGCCAGTGTGCCCGCACTCCGCGCCCTTGCCATGACCTTCAACGCCCAAGTCTTCCCAGAACCTTTGTCCGGTGCACAGAAAGCGGCCATCCTGCTGGTTTCGCTCGGCGACCAGGTCAGCGCCGAGATCCTCAAGCACCTCGGGGAGGATGAGGTGCAACAGGTCAGCCGCGAGGTGGCGCGCGTGGGATCGATCAGCAATGAGCAGGCCGAATTGGTCCTGCAAGAGTTCTTCGACATGACCGTGGCCCACGACTACGTGCTCAAGGGGGGACTGGAATACGCACGCAAGCTGCTCGTGGGCGCCTTCGGACAGGAGGCTGCCACCCGGATGCTCGACCGGCTGGTCAAAGCGTTGGGCCCCGGATTCGCCAGCATCGATGCCCTGCAGAAGGCTGACCCGCAGCAGCTCGCCCGGTTCATCCACAACGAGCATCCGCAAATGGTGGCGCTCATCCTCTCCCATCTGAATCCGTCGCAGGCCGCCGCGCTGCTGATCTCGCTGCCGCTGGAGATGCGCGCCGACGTGGCCTTCCGCATGGCCCGGCTGGACCGCATCTCGCCGGAGATCATCTCCAAAGTCGCCGCCATCATTGGGCAGAAGCTCAATGCGCTGGGCGAGGTCGGCCGGGAATCCTACGGCGGCGTGCGGGCGGTCTCGGAAATGTTCAACCGCATGGACGCGGCGCTGAGCAAGGAGATCCTGAACTCCATCGAGCAGCAGGATTCGGGCCTGGTCGAGAACATACGCCAGCTCATGTTCGTCTTCGAGGACCTGGCGCTGATCGACGCCAGCGGCCTCAGGGAGGTCCTGGGCCGGGTTGATCGCAAGCTGCTGACCGTCGCCCTCAAAGGCACCAGCGAGGAGTTGAAGAGCCATTTTACAGAGTGCATGTCGCAGCGCGGCGCCGAAATCCTGCGCGAGGACATGGAGGCGCTGGGCCCCATCAAGATCAAAGATGTCGAAGGCGCCCAGCAGCAGATCATTGCGCTGGTCCGTCAACTCGACAGCGAGGGAGTGATCAGCTTGAACGGGACGGCCGAGGAGCGCTACGTGGTCTAGGAGCTTGTTGAAAAACG
>PLEM01000200.1 GCA_003137035.1 Bryobacterales bacterium
TCAGTTGCGAGGCAGCCGACGGTCGGCTCGATTACCTGTTTGTGGACGAGGCAGGCCAGGTGTCGGTTGCGAACCTAGTGGCCATGGCGTCGTGTGCTCAGAACATCATCCTGTTGGGCGACCAGATGCAACTCGGACAGCCGATCCAGGGATCTCACCCCGGCAAGAGCGGTGTATCCGTGCTGGAATACCTGCTCCAGGAACGCGCCACGGTGCCGGACGACTTCGGAATCTTCCTGCCGCGAACTTGGCGGCTTCACCCCAACCTCTGCCATCTGATCTCCGGAGCCGTCTATGAAGACCGCCTGGAGTGCGAGCCGCACACCGTCGAACGCGTCCTCGTCGGCAAGCTCCCGGCGTGGCTGACCCGCACAGCCGGTCTCGTGTACGTGCCTGTGGAGCATGAGGGCAACGTATACGAGAGTGCCGAGGAAGAAGACCGGATCGCCAACATTGTGGCGGACATCCTCACGGTCTCGATCCGGTCAGCCGACGGTAACGTGCGGGCCCTGACGTCGGACGACATATTGATTGTGGCCCCATACAATATGCAGGTCCGGCGCCTCGAGAGGAGGCTGCCGAACATTCGAGTCGGCAGCGTGGACAAGTTCCAGGGCCAAGAGGCTGTCGTCGTGGTCCTCTCGATGTGCGCCAGCACCGGGGATTCATCGCCCCGAGGCATTGAGTTCCTGTTCAATCGCAACCGGCTGAACGTAGCGATCTCCCGAGCGGAGACGTTGGCTGTCGTGGTGGGTAGTCCGGCGCTCGTCCACACAATCTGCTCCATGATCGATCAGATGCGTCTTGTCAACGTCTATTGCCGCGCCGTTCAGGAGGGGCCAAGTGTCAGGCGGGCGGTGGAGGCCGGACTCTGATGACGCCGACTGGAAAGAACCGGCCGCTACAACCTCCGATCCTCACTGGCCAAAGAGTGATCCAGAATCAGTCTGCCGAACTGGGGCGTGCAATCCCCGGCAAGCCGATCGCCGACCGGCGCCTGAACCTCTACATTGACGGCTACAACTTCTATGTGCCCCTGACCAGCAGCGGCAAAGAGAGCGATTACGAGCTGGTCTGGTGCAATTTCCTGCGTCTCGGCGAGCAGCTGCTCCAAAGACTGGCGCAAGGAAACCAGCAATTCGCCGGCTGCCGGTTGGGGGCGGTCAAGTACTTCACGGCCACGATACCGGAAGGCATGCCCCGCAATGCAGGTGGGATTCAGCGGAAGTATAACTGGCTCGATGCTCTGAACAAGGAGAGTCAAGGCAGGGTCGAAGTCATCCACGGAACCTTCCGGCCGCGCAAACGCCACTGCTACATCGAGTCTGGAGAATTGGAGAACTTGGCACGCGGCGGGATTCCAATCAACTGGGACCTGGTCCGGAACGAGCAGCACACTTACCATCCCCAGCTCACGGTTCACGAAGAGAAGCAGACCGACGTGATGCTGGCGTCCGCGCTCCTGACGGACGCTGCTTTGGGCCGCGCCGGCACTCCCGCGAAGGAGCTGGTTCAGAAAGCGCCCCTCCATCGCTCGAACACCCGGCCAACGCCCGCTCCTTGCCAAGCGGCGGTCATGATGAGCGAGGACATCGACTTCTTGCCCGCGGCTGAGATGGCGGCGCACGTGTTTGACTGCCCCGTCGCCATTGCGTTCGCTTACCCGCACGACGGCTACAGATTGGCCGGACTCGCGACCAGATGCGACGGGCTTTCCATCCTCCGGATCTCGGAAGGTGACCTGCGCGGATGCATGCTGCCGGGCGTCGTCGTGCTCGATGGCGGCAAGAAGGTCAGTATCGCTGAGTTGAAGAAATCTCACTTCAGCCGCGGGACGCCTCCCAGAGGTTGAAGGATGACGACCTAGCGTCCGGCGTTGTGGCCTCGGGGCCGACTCCGACACAGATTGAATCACGAGATGCAGCCTCTGAGCAGACCTTTACAGGGGCCGCCCCCATCTAACACGGACCTCCGGGCATGCTTCGCGGCTCGCGCTCGCGCTGGTTTGCAGGCGTAGCCGCTGCGCGAAGTGTTAGAATCGGAACTTGTGCTCTCAAATCCGTACCGGCCCACCTGCTGGGGCAATGTCTAAGTGCGCGGCGTCGCTGCACGGTGGATGCAGGAACGGCGGGGATGAAGTCAAGGAGGAAAACCCTAGATGGCAGTGTTCAAGGTGCACGGCCCGTTTGATGTTCCCTTCAAGAAGCGCCAAGGTGGCGGCCGGAGACTGGCATTCAAAGAATTCTGGGGAAAGGACTCGAAGGCTAGCTACCTCGCCGGGAAATGCGGGTGCTATGTGTTTGCAATTCAAACGCCGCGTGGGTTGATGCCCTTATACGTCGGCTTGGCTAGGAAGAACTTCAGGCAAGAGGCATTTAATCCTACCAATAGGGACAAGTACAACGACGGTTTCGCTGACTATGCCAGAGGCACTCCTGTGATGTTCTTCGTCGTTCATCCACCCCAGCGGGGACGGACGAACGAGAAACAGATTTTGGAGATTGAAGACGTTCTGATTCAGTGGGCTGTCGCTAGGAATCCGAATCTTCAGAACGTAAAGGGCGCGCAGACGCCGGCCTGGAGTATCCAGGGGGTAATTCGGGGCGGCAAAGGCAAACCCAGCAAGGCGGAAACCGAGTTTCGCAAGCTGTTCGCACTCAAGAAACAGGGGACCTAGTTCCTGAAGCAGTGGCCGAGATAGCTTGGCGTGTACCACCGTGCCGCCGTTGAGAAGCGCACCCTTCTGGTTCCTGCCCCAAGGAGCACGCAACCGCATGCGCTCTCGCTGCGCGCACCCTGTTCCGCGGCCCACCAGGCAGTCACTCACGCGTGGACGTTCGAGACCGCGCCTTGGGCCGCCCGAGATTCCAGAGAAGCCAGTCGTCGTTGGTGACGGAACTCCTCGTGCGCCTGTCCCACCTCTTAGGCAGCCGCTCGTTCAGGCGAGATAGGAATGACAGGAGCGGATTGAGCGGCTTGTGGCGTTTCTCGCTTTCGTCAATGCTCGTGAGCTGGTCCCAACCGAATGCGTTTCGGTACCGAGCAAGGCCGAAGCCGTCAAAGAACTCCTCGCCCCCGATAACCGGGATATACCACAGGCTCGGGCAGGCGTTCGGGTTCGGCTTAATCGGAACCTCACGAATCAACTGCTCCAGCAACTGCATTCCCGAAGCGTCACCCTGGAGGTGGTTTTTCAAGCCATCGAGCGCGGGGAAATCTACGTACGGGCTGACAAACAGCACTGGCTTTCGTTGCTGCCGGGCGACGATGATCTCGTGCGGCGTCCCGACGCTGTACACGTTAGTGGGACAGTAGCAGATCACAAAGTCGCTTGTATCCACCATGCGGAGGTCGACGTGCAAGGCCGGCCAGAAGCTCTCGGCCATCGCAGAGCGGAGGCTGGCGCCTCGCGGGCCCCGCTGCCACGTCCAGTTTCGCCGCTGGTCCGTTGTGGTCTCTCCCTCGTGTCCGTACTCGTGCAAACCTCTCACCTCGGGCTTGTTCCACGGATCGAACACGATCACACCCATCTTCTTCAAGAACTGCCCGATCCGAGTGCGCCAGCCGGCAGCCTTTTCCTTTCGCCGCGAAGCCACGAAGTCCATGGGACCAGAAAGGTAGACGCGCGCATCCTGCAGCAAACCCCCGGAACGAACCGCCACGGGGCACCTCCTGTGCCGAACTGGTTGGTGCGCTAACCCCCTATGAGCCAGGATTCCCGCTTTGCCATCCGGCCAGCAACGATTCTACATCCAACCGCCTTCCTGGGAGCCGTTTGTTTCATTTCCTTCCTTCGCCTGTTTGCTTCTCCGCCGCCTCGGCCCATCCAGTAGCCACCGCCAGCGCTACCAACTACTCTGCCAGAGGCAGGTCCCGAATGTCCTGTTGAATGTCCATTAGCTTCCAGCGACCGCCGCTCACGCCGAACGGGACCCCTCAGCCTGAGTAGGCCACCCAGATCTCCTCCGCAATCCCCGTGTAGCGGTCCTCGGCCCCGGCGGCCTCGCAAAACCACGCGATGAACTCCTCGTGAACGATCTTGCGGACGTCCTCTGCGAACTGCGCACCTGGGAGGCGCCCGAGAATGGTGCCGACCTCAGCCTCGTACTCGTCGGTGTTGTCACCGAAGTTGATCCCGATAGGGTCGTGACGGAAGAGGATCTCGTTCACCCGCTCGAACAGCGCCGGGTTCAGCGCCCGCAGTTCTTCGCGTTGCTTTCTCAGGTTATCGAGGTCGCGTTCATTGAGCATGTTGCACCCAGAATAGCAGCCAGATGATCCGACCCGTGGCACCGGGCGGTGCGCAGACGGTCATTGCTTTGAACTGACCCACTACCAGGAAGCGCCGCACAACATCCAGGTGCACCCTCACTAGGGCGGTGGTGGTCCATCGGCTGACCGGTCTTGATGTGCGGGGTACAATTGACATTCGACGGAGGAACGGCAATGCGGGTCTTCACCCGACACGGCTTCTACTCGATCGCCTCTGCCAGTAAGGCAGACGGCTCTCTGGATACCCACTCAGTGATGATCCGGGCACGGGTTGCAGCGCATCTTAGGAACTTACAGCAGAGGTTCCCGGCCCTTGATGGCGTTGAGCTCCTGACTTGGCCGGGGCGGGACAGGTAGCCGGGGGCGAGGAGGCCGACACCGCGGAGGCAGGAGAGGAACTGCCCGGCGGCGACGGAAGCATGGACGAGCCTTCGGAACTGCGGTTAACGAAATCGGTGGTGCCGGGCTCAGGCGGGCAAGGGTCAAGGCTGGAGGCGAGCACCTTGAGGCTCGCAAGGCTGAAGAACGCAGCTTCCCGCGTTGGCTCACTTCTTTTCCGAATGGCCTCGATCGAGAAGACGGCAAACCGGCCTACGTCTTGTTCACGAGTTGTACATTCCTCGGGCAAGAATGCTCGCAGCTACATGGACCTTCTCTCCAACGCTTATGTTGCGTCTCGGAGAGCCGGTGATGTTGGTAATCACTACGGTCGCGTTTGTCGAATTGATTCTTTGGATAACGGCTTCGTATTGAACGTCATCATAAGGAAAGGCCACGATCTCACCGGGGCTAATCTTTGACAGCTCAGTAGCGTATTGGCGTTCCTGATTTCTGTCTATCCGGCACGGCATCGATTGGACATGCGGTCTTGGATCTGGCCTGGGTTTGGGTTTGTTTGACTCAGACGTGTGTGGTATTATATTGGGGCCGCTAAATGTGAATCCAGAGCCTGCCGGCGTGTCTATATAGTCTATTTCAGCCCCTTCCAGATACAGCATACTCAGCTGATCAACCACGACCGTAAACCCATCACACTCATAAACGTCGTCGCGGTATGACACCTCTCCAGGGTCGACCGAATAGTAGCTTCCGGAAGCAGATATTCTCCATTTGTTATTGGGAGGATTGTGGTTACTCGACAGGGCTTTGATGATTTGGATTGCCTTTTCTGTTAGAGTGACCATGTTTTTACTCTGGCGCTTCCGCGCTAAACTCCTCGCTCCACTCTACAATCTCCGACACCCGTGAATAGGCCGGACCCGGTATTCTCCGCCTGGTAATCAGGCTTCACCTTGCGACGCGGTCCTGCCGAGATCTCCGAAGAGTTGAATGTAGCTGGCGGTATTCCGAATCCATTGTTCGTCTTCGGAATTAGGCTGATATGACGCCGTCCGAAACTGCGTGTAATCTTCACAAGTGACCATCCCGGCAAGCACAGCTAGCTGCAGGAAGACGCTTCCGCCATGCATTCCATTCAGTAGAACCATCTGAGTGCGCTGCACAGCGTCCAGCTTCGACAGGGCTGCCGCGAGTACCCCGATCGCCTGCTCGATTGGCATGTGGGCGCCCGGTTCCCAGATCCGACAGCCTACGAAACTGTCTTGAACGGTCAGAACCACCTCTAAGAAGTCTTCTGACGGAGGATGGGTCTCGTAAAACTCGAAGTGCGCCTCCAGCATCTCTTTCAGGCACGATTTCTTGTCCACGGCACAGGGGAAATCGCGGTGCGTACAGAACGCCGAATAGAGGCCGAATTGCTTAGCCGAAAGGCGGCGCAGCAACGACCGCTCGAAAGCGATGCCATCCATCAGAAGGCGGGATTTCGACGCCACGGGATTTCCGCCTTGCGTCTTGGCGTCGGCCACCACGTACAGCCCGTCCTCACGGACGACGCGCTTCCTTGACCTGTTCAGAACCTCGGTGGCACGAATCATGCTGTCGGCCAGAGATGATCACGCGGACCCGTTGAGAAGAAAGCAAACTTCGCCGGTCATCAATCCGAGATGTCCGCTCTTCTGCGTGAGGAGCGATAGACCGTCTGCGAGCGGGTACTGTAACACCTCTTCGGTCCTCGCCCCAGCCTCGCTGATTGCATGCGCAATCCGGAAATGCGGTATGTGGTACTGCCATAGACCGGCGCCGGCCTTGTGACAGACGAAGTGAAATAGGCCTTTTCGCTCTGCACCGAACAGGGTCACGCCATCGCCCGAGACAATTCGAAAAACGTCGAAATCGGTCGGAATCATCATCAGTAACAGATCGTCTGCGGGTTTACTAGTACGCCCGGCCGGTTTCTTCCCGGAACCTTCCTTGTTCCGTGCCGGCTTCTTAGCTACTTTTCTTGGCTTGGGCATTCCACATTCTCCAAACGTGATCAAGTGTAGCACCTAGCCTGGGTTCCGAGGCTGGAGGTGGCGCGATCGCCAGCCCTTGCCGTACTTCGGTCATCCAGCAGACCTTGCTGCCTCGGTGCCCGCGATCTCACACCACCTTTGCAGCAGCGGGAAATAGAGCCCAGCCTGAACGGGCCGGTTTTCGAGGCCGCCGAACAGTTGCCGGTATCGCTCCAACTGGGGGCGGTGCCGGTCGCACTCGTTGTTCAGGAAGTTCTCAAGCTCGCCACCTTCGTGCGTGCTGGTCTTGTAGTCGACGATCCAGCGGGTGCCCAGGCGGTCAATGAAGGTTCGGTCCAGGCGCCCGCTCACCAACTCTCCGCTAACGAACCCAGTAATCGGGTATTCACAAGCAGCTGCGAGGTGGTCCCGGCCGAGCAGCCACCGGCCTCTCTCGTCCGCAAGGGTCCTGACCAGCGAGTCCGCCACCTTGTCGGTTGCGGCTGTCATCTCGGTGGCCGGCACACCGAGCGCCGTCAGCGCCGACATGAACCTGGGACGATACTCCCCGATTCTCTCGCTGTCCCACAGGTCCAGGCCGTCCTCTGCGACCCTCCGCAGCATTTGATGAACTACGGTGCCCACGTGCCGTAGGGTGTCACCAACCCACCGGAAGCTGACCGCCGAGCCGTTGGCGTGCTCGACTGCCGCAGGCTCCACCGGGGAAACCGAGGGCGGCGGAGCGGGGAGGACCCAATCCTGGTGCAAACGCCCGATCGCTAGTGGTGTGCGCGCATTCTGGGTTTCGGCCTCGGCGGTTGGTTCCATTTGGTCCGCTCGCCGCTGAAAGTCGGGTTCGGCTACCGACCACATTCTTGCGAGCAGGGAACTCGATTCGGGCCTTTTCAATTTGACGATCCCATCTTCTTCTGTATAGGCCACATGCCCCAGCAGGTGCAGTTCAGATTTTGTGCGGGTCGCGGCGACATACAACAGACGTCCGGATTCATACTCCGACTTGCGCGCATCGATGTGCTTCAGATAATCGAACGTGCGGTCGTGATCGGCTCCGGTGGCCCGGATGGGCGCCAGCAGGAGGTCCGGATCCGCTCCGAGCCGAGGTCTTTCCAGCCACATCATAAGGCGCGAATCGTCGGATCGGATCTTGCGTCCGAGCCCCGGAACGATGACTACGTCGAACTGCAGACCCTTCGCCTTGTGAATCGACATCACCTGCAGTCCGTCGCCGGCTGTCGGGTCAGGGTTGGCATACAGCCCCTCGATACGTTGTGCGAGCGCCGCAAGATCCAATGTGGCGCCGTCCTCCATCTCCTCGATCAGGTCAAAGAAAGCCTCGGCGTCATCGAGATCAGCAGCTCTCTCAGCGCACGCCGGTCCGCCGAGGGCCATCCAAGTCCCTTCGATGCGGTTACGAAGAGATGCCGGGCGGGTCTCTATGGCATCTTGAAGAACGGTCCGGATCCGCGCCACCCGTGCCCGCCCATCCGCGCTCATGGCGGCTGTCTTCCCTTCATCCGTGATCAGGTCCCACATTGCCGCACGGAAGTCGCCACCGGCGAGCGCGTGGAGATCCGCCAAACTCAAACCGCACCACGGCGCCCTCAGCACCGCCAGCCAAGCGATGCGGTCCGCGGGGTGCAGGAGGGCGCGGGTCAACGCAGTGAGATCGCGGATGACCGGCAGTTCGGCAAGGGACTCGAGTTCCACCGCACGAAACCGCAAGCCCGCTTCACGCAGCGCCGGCAGAATGGCGCTGAGATGGCCGCGGGCGCGCACCAGAATCGCGATCTCTTTCGCGTGCCGCTCCTGTGCGCGCCTTACCAGTCCGACGATCCGCTCCGCCTCGGCTGCGTCGTCGCGCCCCACGAAGGGGTGAAGCGATACCGCAGGAGACACCCCTTCGGGGTTCTGTGTTTCGGATGGAAAGAAAGGGATTGCGCCCGTGGTCACTTCCTCTTCGGCGGGCAGTACCGTGGGGAAAGTCTGGTTGACCCACCGGACGATTCCCTCGTCCGAGCGGAAATTGGTGATGAGCCGGAGCGGCTCCAGGCGAACCGTGCTGATCCCTTCGCGGGAAGCCTTCAGGAACAGACCGACCTCAGCCTCACGGAAGCGGTAAATCGACTGCATCGGGTCGCCCACCGCGAAAACAGTCCGGCCGTCGCCGGGTTCCCACCCGGCAATGAGCTTCTCCAGAAGATCGTGTTGGCTGACTGAGGTATCCTGGAACTCATCGATAAGCAAGTGGCGGATCTGGTAATCTAGCGCCACCGCGAGGTCCGTCGGCTCATCGGAGTGGCCAAGCGCGCGTTGCGCCGCCATCGCCACTTCGGCATAATCGGCCTCGCCGCGCTCGCGGAACTGCACCTGAAGTTGGGCGGCTGAGACGGGTAGTAATTCCACCAGCGCTTCGAGTGCCAGCCACTGTGGTTCCGCGAACTGGCCGTCGGGCAACACCCGAAACTCCGCCAAGGCCAGACGGAGCGGATCGTTCCCGCTTAACTCGGCGATCAGATCCAGGCAACGCTGTTTTGCCTCCCTCGCATCCGTCGGGAACCCGTTCGCGACGGTCAGCTTTTGCCTCCAATCACCGTCCTTCTTCAGTAGCGTGTCGGCGATCCCGATCCACGCATCGAGATCGTCGCCGCCTGGGAGTCCCGTCAGGCGCGCACAGGCGAGTGCGCAACCGTCCCGACTCGTGCGCGTGAGATTTCTCCCGGCTTCTGCCGCAACAAGGGCAACTGCGGCGGCCAACTCCGGGGGAATAGACGACCGAACTCTTTCCGCGTGGTCACGGACTACATTGCGAAGCGCTCTTTCGAGAGCGGCCCGGACTGCGCGGGGGTCGCCCGCGCCTGCCAAGTGGCGAAGCCACTGATCGCGGCGCGTCAGCATGTCCGCGATCAGGCCCTGTACTAGCTGGAAATTGTTGTCCAGGTGGGCGAGCAGCGCCTGCACCGGAGCCGACCACTCTGCCGATTCCAGTAGTTCGATGGTCTGCCGGGCAGCTTCAGCATAAATCGGCGCGGCGTCCTCCGAAATCGCCGGAGGCGCGCCCAGCCGCGATACCCATGGCATCTGCCTCGTAAGCGAGGCGCACAAGGAATCGATGGTCCGGATCCGCAGCCGGCTCGGGTTGCTGGACAGATCCCATTTCAAGGAATCGCTGCGGTTGCGCACCGCATTCGCCAGTTCCCAAGTGCGCTGTTCGTGTTCCTTGTCAGGCCGCGGCCCGGCGGAATCGCGTAGCGCGTCCAGTACGCGCCGCCGCATCTCACCCGCTGCCTTTTTCGTAAACGTGATGGCGACCACCGCTTCCGGTTGATCGACGCGCGCCAGCAGGCTTAGATAACGCTGAATCAAAAGCTCGGTTTTGCCGGAACCGGCCGGGGCCTGCACGATAAACGACCGCTGAGGGTCGAGCGCGCGCCGTCGTTCTTCCGCGTCCGGAATGCTCATGTTTTCACCAGCTTCCGATTCCATCAAGAATCCGCCTCCGCGATGCGGCAGAGGGGCGCTAGCGTGCAGTACCGGCAGCTATTATCAGGGTCTTTGGGATCCGCTTCCGCATGCCCGGCCCGAAACTGCGTCGCCAGGCTCTCGAGCACGACGCGCCACGCATCGACCCGCGCTCGCAAGTCGGTCGACTCCACGCCGGGAATCGCTATCCCCTCATCGACGAGACCCAGGAAATGGCACTGGCCGGCTCTTACCTGGCCAAACAGCACGCCGGCCAGTGGAGTCTTGTGCATAGTGCTATAGAGCGGCAATTGCGGCTCCTCCGGGCGCTCCGTTTCCCAACTGTGCACGCTCGGCGAACCGGTTTTGTAGTCGATGATCACTTCGCGGCCATCCGGCAACCGGTCGATGCGATCGATACGCACCTTGAACCGAACGCCCTTCAGTTCGCCGTGACGCTCGCCTTCCGGCTGGATTACCTCGAACGGTGGGCGCGTCTTCTCGAGTTCCAGCCATTCGCCGACGACCCGCTCGATACGCTGCTGTTCGAGGGCTGCAAACCGAGTCGGCAACGGTGCGCCCCGGTCATTCTCAATACGGCCGATTGCCGAGGCGGCCGCCTTTCGAATCACTTCTGGAACATCGGTCCTTCGACACAGTGCTTCGTAGTTGCGGATCTCTTTCCAGACCTCTTCGAGAGCATGATGGACTGCGCTGCCCCGCTGGCGCGCGTCTAGACCGGGCGCCGGCTCATCCAGGTCTTCGGCACCCAACCGCAGTTCGGCGTACGCGCGGAACGGGCACACGGCCTGATACTGGACTACTTTCGTGCCACCTCGCTGCCACGCCTCGTCATTGATAGGAGGGCCTTGCTCATCGATGATTCGCTCGATGTCACGCGATCGGTGGATAGTCCTGGAGTACAGCTCGCCGTCCCAGAGTTGCAGATCGGCCTCCTCGGCTTTGGCAATACGCAAAATCAGCGGGCTCGGGGCAAGTTCGCGGTCCTCCTCCCGAATCGGGTAACTGATCACGATATCGGGCGCACTGGCCAGCAAACGATCCGTGATCAGCACCGCGAATGCAAGCTCTCTTTCCGGGGAGCAGCGCGGGATATCGGCTTCGCGCTGCATCTGGATCGGCAGGAACGGGTTCGGGCTCGGCGGCCCTGGCCACGCTTCGTCGTGGAGACCCATCACCCAGAGGTGATCAAACTGGAGGCCGGATGCCTCCAGGACGCCCAGAATCTGTACGGGGGCCTCGCCGCCTTCGGGCTGGAACATCGTTTCTCCGGCAATGCGCCGTAACAGCGAAAGCGCCCTAGCCCGGTCCATGCTGCCGGCGATGAAATCCGTGCCGGCGAAGTCGGAAAGGGCATCCTTCCACGCCTCCACCGCCTGGTACTCGGTGCTGTCCAAGACCCGCTCCCCGGGCCATTCGAGCGCCTCCAACTCAGCAGAAAAGCTTCGGCTCCACGGAGCGGCCGTTTGGTGGGACGGCCCCGCCTCACGCGTTTGCACCCACCCTTCAAGGCAGCGTCCGAACAGCAGGCAGGGCGAGTGCTGGTCGCGCACCCGTGCGAGCAGATCGGCCATCGGAACCCGCATTGCGCCTGCTTGGCGCATCGCAACATCCATCGCGCCGCGTGCGTTCCGTTCCGTCTCCGCTCCAGATATGTACCGATCACGGACGAAGCTGCTGAGGGCCTGCCACTCATTTTCTTGCGGGTTGAGAGCAAGGAGCGCTAGGGCGCTCCGGATCGGCGGGTAGTTGCCGAGAGGTTCGCCGGCCGAAAGGTTCACCAGAGAACGTGCCCTGTGGTGCCCGGGGAGCAGAGAGGCCGGCTCGAGAATCGATTGGAAGATCCGCTCCACCTGGCGCTTTCTCGCGGCCAAGTCCGGAACCACGACCCCGATCGTGCCTGGGTGCCCGGTTTCAAGCAACCACCGGGCCCATCGGGCCGCGGCCTCGATCTCCCGCCTGACGTCCTGGAACGGGATCCGTACCTTGCGATCGGCCTGATGCGGCATGGTAGTACGCAGTTCTTCCACGGCGACTCCGGCCGCTTGCAGGCCCGCGATCAGTTCACGCTCTTGGGGCGTGTATTCGTCAAACCCGGCCAACAGAATGCGCTCCGGAAGGTGAAGGCGCTTCAGATCGTCCCGTAGTATGTCGGGGACGCGCCCTGCATCAACCCAGGCGTACTCCTGACATCGCCGCCGAAACGAAGCGGCCCATACCGCGAATACGCGTGCATCGTCGTTGCCGATGCTCTCGATCGCGGAAAGGTCCAGCCGCCACTCCACCGCCAGCCTCCATGCTTCCTGGGCTGCTGCCGCAGTTGGACCGACCTGCAACAGTTCCTCCGATGCGGGATGCTCGCGTACGAGACTCTCCCAGACCACATACTCCTGCCATGTGGTGAGCCGCACGGGCGGATTGGGCGTGGAATAGAGAGACTCTTCCCATAGGGTGGAAAGCCACGCTCCCCAAGGCAGAACAACTGGGGATTGCCACGACACCAGCCCCCGGGATTGCTGAAGGACGCCGTACTCCTGCCAAATGGTCCGCGCCAACCGATGGGTAGCGGTGACGACCGTGGCACGCGAGTCAAGGGCGGTCCAAACACTCTGGTCCATAGGGAGCTGATTCCTCACCGGCTAGTGCGAGAGCGGGCCGAAGGCCTATTGTAACAGTCAGCCGGCAGCAGGACCGATATTACCCGCGAGGTCCGAGCCGCTCATATAAGCGACAATCAACCGCACGAGCGGCGCCTTGTGCGCATTGGTGTCGTGAGTAAGCCATGGAATGTCATGCGCCTCGGCGAGTTGCGGCCAGCGCGATGTCCGTCCAGCGATCACTTCATCATGGGATGAATACAGGGCCAGCCGGTGCGACGCTCTCCTTTCCAGGTTGACGCCATCGGCCCAGGTCGGCGAACTGATGCAGGTGACCTGGAGATCCTCCCGCCCGGTTTCTTGCAGCTTGGCCGCAACCAAGCCGCCAAGACTGATTCCGATAACCAGCACCGTCGGCTCAAGTTGAAGTTCCCGAAGGTACTCCAGGGAGCGCTCAGCTAACTGCCCTCCCTTCTCTCGCCCATGTGGAAGCGACGGGCGTACATACCCCACGTTCGGATAGGACTTCCGAAGGAGGTCTTCCAGTTGCAGAACTGAGCCCCCTGCCCAGCCTCCTTTACCGTGAAGAAGATAAACCTTCGTGAATTGCCGAGATGCCATCGGTTACCTCTCCTGCTGACTGCTGCTGCACTCAAATCCCTGCCGATCCGCGATACGCACCCCAGGCTTGTCCGTATTCGCTGCAACTTTCAAATAGGCGGCACTGGCGGACGCGAGCGCTTCGGCGACATGCAACCGCAGCTTCTCCGGCTCCATAACCTCCGCTGCAGCCCCCCATCCCAGGATCCACCGCGTGATCTCGAATTCGCCGGCGGCACGGAAGGTCATTTCCACTCCTCCGTCTGGGAGATCGCGGAAGGATTGGCTGGGGTGCCAGGTCCGCTCCTTGACGTACGGCGCCTGATCGGCGCGGAACCGAACGACAACCGTCATCGGGTCTTCCCAGGCCACCGTGAAGGCATCTTCCGCAATCCGTTCCGGGTCGAACGACGGATCGACCTCGAAGCCATGCGCGAGCAGCGACACCGACCGGATTCGATCAACGGCCAACATGATCACGCCCCCATACTCCGGATTCTGGCCTAGGCAGTAGAGCCCGTCCGGAGCGAACAGGAGCCGGTAGGGGTCGAACTCGAATTCGTGGGGCTCGGGGCGGCTGGGTGATGAGTAGCAGGCCCGCGTGCTCCGGTGCCGCAGAATGCCCTCCACGAGTGTGAGCACTGTCTCGCGGTGCGGGCCGTAGTTCTTTTGCCCCCGGTTCAGGATCGACACCGCGTTCTCAATCGCGTGTTCCGCGGGATTCTGGCGCATGCTCAGCATTGCACGCAGCTTCACGGCCGCCGAGAGCAGATCGGATCCAAACGGCTGGCCGATACCGCGCGCTTGCAAGCTCGTCCACAGCAAGGCGTCCAACTCGCGATCACTCAGCCGGATATCGGGCCGCGCCTGTCGGGGGTTCTGTGCCAGGCGTGGGCGGCTCATGCAGCCTCGCTCATCGCCGGCAATCGGGTAGCCGGCGTCCTGAAGCGCTCGCAGGTCCCGATAGATGGTCTCGCGGCGCGTATTGAACCGCGCAGCAAGTTCCCGCACGGTAGGCCTGCCCCCTTCGAGCAGAATCCCGAGCAGGCCCAAGATGCGCACAACCTGGCGGTCGCGCCGTCGAAACTCGGACATGGGTACGAGTATACTCTTCCGATCATTGATGCTCAGCCACGGTTGACAGGACGGACACCGACTTCCTCCGCCTCGTTCTCATGCGTCGAGAATCCGACGCCACGGCCATCCACGGGTGTGGTAAGGCGCCGCCCTTCTCTCTTCATTTGCTGGGCTGCCCGGATCAGGTCATCCGGCGTGACGTCGTTGCCTCGGTCGAAGGCGCACTGGCCAGCCATAATATAGGCCTCGCGGGCCTGGGCGAACGAGAAACGGTCCATCGCCGCCGCTGCCGCGGCAGCCGCCGGCGCATCAAGCCTTCCGGCGCTCACACGCGCCAAGTAGTCCTGGCGCAACTCTTGCGTGGGCGCTGCGAACAGAGCTACGCGGTCGAAACGGCCAGGGCGCTTCAAGAGGGCGGCGCTCAGCGGCGCTGGGTCATTTGCGGTGGCGACCACGATAACCCCGTCTTCGGTGGCAAGGCCGTCCATGCAGGACAACAGGCCGTTGAGGGTATGCCGCATCGCTTCGGGATCGCCGCTGCCAACCTTGTCGACGTCCTCCAGGATCACCAGGGACGGCGCCTGCGCGGCTGCCGCATCGAAAATCTCGCTGAGCTGGTCGGGGCCGTACTCCGCCGTCCTGAAATCGGCTCCGAAGGCCCGAATTGCGGGATGGCTCGCCATGATTCGGGCGGCGGTTGTCTTTCCGTTTCCGGGAGGGCCGTAGAAAAGGTAACCACGCCGGTACGGCAGATTATGCCGCCGGAACCACTCTTCCCGCCGAAAGAAGGACTCGAAGTCCTGCCGGACGAATCGGTCAAGGTCGGCATTCAGGGTCACGGAATCCCAGCAGTATCCGTCACTCGACAGCGGGATGTCGCGGCCACCCATCATGGAGATCTTCTTGGGCGGCTCGATTGATTCCAACGTGCGGAGAACGGCAGCCATGTCGCTCCTGTTAACGATCAGGAGTGATCGGGAAGCCGCGCCGCGCCCCTTCTTGTGTGCGGTGTAAGCGACCTTGGCGGACACAAGCGCGCGGGGGCATTTCTTCAGCCAGATTGCGAGCGGCGTCCCGCTCCAGTGGGGGTCCCATCCGAACCTGCCCTCCGAGATGCCGCCTTCGCGGTTTCGGGACATGCACAGTTCAATCCGGGGAGTGGATTCGGGTGGTAGCTCCCACTTGGTGACAACCGGCTTGAGCACCTTCCTGTACGAGATGCACCGGCTGTCGACCGGGATGCCCGCGAACATCTCATCCAGCACGAGGTGGTCGAAGGGTAGATGGAATTCAAGAACGACGGCTTCAGCGAGCGGACACCCGATAACCGCCTCAAGCCAGGTCTGGTGCTGATTGAGGAACTCCTGGATGGCCACTGCGGGCGGCGCAAGAAGTAGCTGGACGGGCTTAGATGTGTGCAGCGAGTTTGGCATTACTTTCAATGTAAGGCCGTGGTGTGCGACCTAACGCCACAGGCAGGTACAATCTCGGAGGCAATGGCATCAGAATCGAAGCGACGCGATCGGCACGTTGTCCGGATAAGGGGCCTGGTCGCTCCGGGAACGGATTGCGACGTTTATCGGCTCATCCCAGATCACCCCAGAACGCCTCGTTTTCGTGCTGCCGCGGATTGAAGTTCGCGGCCACCTTAGACGGGGAGTCTGTCAGCCGAATCGAAATGATAACCAGCGTCCTGTAGGGCTCTGAGATCCAGGTACATAGTTTCTCGCATGTTCTTAAACCGAGCGGCGAGTTCGTGGACCACGGGCAGGTCGCCCTCGAGCAGAATACCCGGCTCCGCCAGAACACGAACCATTTGGCCGTGTCTCCGCTTGCCCGGCTTTGTGGTCATTTCACTCGATCCTTTCTCACCTTCTTCTGCGGCTTGTTCTCGGAGCCTGATTTGATCCAGTACCGCAGCGGAATGGGTCTGGGCGAAATGTCCCTTACAGTGTCCGCGCCGCCCCAAACCACCCTGCCGGTTCGCCCGGACAGTACACATCCTTTTGGCGCGGTGCCGACCGGCTCCGCGTGAAGGATCTCCCGGCCGAAGAGCCTGCGGCGGACGAGCTTGAGGAAGATCTCATCCGAATCAGGCGGAATATCAGCCTCCCCGAAACCGGAATCGTCGACCAGCATAAACTCCATGCTGGAGCTAGTGACGGTCATCACCAGACCCTCATCGTCGGTCAGATCAACGCTCAGTTTCTTACGGTGCCTCGGGCGAATCAAGCAAACCATGCCCTTCATCGGGTCGTCGATCGTCGCTTCCCAGGCGAGGTAGACCCGGTACCAATTCGATTTCGTTCTGCCTCGATCCGGTCCTTTGTGACCCTTCGGTGTTTCCGGTCCACCATCGCGATGGACCATTGGTTTGCCCGCCATAGTCTTCTCTACAATTCTACCCGGACCCACGGATCCGCCTGCTGTCTCATGGGGTGCTGTCTCGCCCGAGTCGTACCTGATCAGCCAAGCGCCTGGCATGGGAAGCACAGGAATTGCTTCGAAAGAAGCGCCAAGCGAGAAACCGAGCGGGCGATGTGAACCGAAGGCCGACGTCTATCGCCGCGCCGTTGAGGAGGGGTCAGCTATCACGCGGGCGGTGGAGGCCGGACTCCGATGACACCGACTGGCAAGAACTGGCCGTTACAACCTTTTTGTGCTCCGAGGCAAGGGACGGCGCGATCACCTGCGTTTGCTGTACTTCGGTGACCCAAGGCTCGCTACCTCCGTGCCAACGGTTTCACACCACCTTTGTAAAAGCGAGACATGAGCACTTTCAGTTGCGTGAGGTAGTCCTCTAGCAGGCTGCTGAAAAGCGGGGCCTGGTAAGTCCGCTGAGGAGTTTCGTGAGGCTGTCGAGGGGTGTGATCGTCTGACGGGAGTTCGCCGCGGGGTTCCGGAAGTCGCTGGAAGTGGGGCCTGCCCCCCGCCCTGCGCGCCTCAGGCGGTCAGCGCCATCAGGTTTCGCATCCGAACCAGGTTGTAGGCCGCCGCCGCGAAGGTGAACATCCAGCCCACCCGATCCGGCCCTCGGAATCGGGTCTTGCGCTGCAACGCGATGGTCTTCAGCCAGAGGAGGAGGCTGAGGCTGTCAAGGCTCCGACCCCGCGGATGGCTCCGACCTCATGTCTCGGAAGCGCATCGCAACGCTGTAAATACGCGGGGCACGTCCGTATCCACGGCCGACCCTGTGATTTTGAATCACGTCGTCTGCCCGTTTGTCAAGGAGAAGCATCAACAAACGATCCGATGTGTCGTCATCTACTTCGAAGTCATCTTGCCTACGTCTGAGGAAAGCCTGGAACTCCCGAACCAGCTCACGCGACCGGCGGTCGTGATCATTGGCGAGGAGTCCGGCCCTCTCCATCGCAGTGGGGCTATCGAGGTTCAGACTTTTCAGCTCCTCGAATAGCTGCCCAGCGTGTTGAGCGAAACTGGCCACGTCAGTGAAGCGGTCACGAATACGGGCAACAAAGTCGTACTGGTCATTGAAAGGTGCCCCTGCGGCCTGTCTCCGCGCGGCAACGACTGATAGAAGACCCTCAATAACCGTATCGCCTGCTTGAGTTTGGCTGCCGAGTATGCCAAGAAAACGAGTCTCCGCCTCGCTGATTTCACCCGCCAACGGTTTGTATCCGAGGTCGTGTTCGATTTCATTGAAGACGTGCGCCAAGAGGCTGCAGACTTGTATTTCACATGTTAGGTCTCTGAGATTGGCATAAGTGCCGACGAGTTCGCTTTCTTTGATTGTTACCTGACAGTGCGTAGCGCGATAGAACGAGCTTAGGGCGTGTCCATCCTTCTTCTCGACCAAGACGCTCCGGCTGCCGTCGGGGCCAGAGAAGTTGGTCTCGATGGCCTTTACTACACGGTCTCGATCCTTCTCGACGTACGTGGCAACTCTGACGCCCGCAAGATCTCCAACCCGTGACATGATGGCGTCGACGCTGTCGAGAGAGTCGCACTTTTGAGGATTCTTTTGATAACGCCGAAGCTTCTCCTCGAAGCGCTCGGGGTCCTTAGCGCGAGCCTGTGTCGTGGCTCTGATCGCGTCGTCCTTGACAATGCTCTTGCACCTCGTGTGCACGTACTCAGCGAGCTTCACATAGCGATCTATCTCCCGCCAGTAGCGTTCTTTTGCATCGCGAATGAGTCTGTCTGTGAGAGGCATCGTTTTCGGTCCTGATCTGCGACGTGACCCTGGGGCAAGATTCAACCTTCCGGGCGCTCAGTGATTGAGACCCACGATCTCCGTTTTGCCATGATCGGCAGCATCGATTCTACATCAACCGTATCGATACTGACACACACCCTCCCTATTCCGAACGCCTCCGGCGGCCCAGGAGGGGCCAGCTCTGGCTCGTCCGGGTCCAGAAGAAGCCGGAAGTGCCTCATTTTAAGGAGCTTCTCAAACACCTGTCCGTTCACTCCCATATTTCGCCCGGTTTGCTTCCCTGCCGCAGCCTACCCGTTCGCCACTGCCAGCGCACCGATCCGGCGTACCATGCCCGCAAACAGCCGTCGTGTGAGATGGCTCTCGGCCAGCATCAGCCAGTAGTCCCGCACCAGGCGGGCAGCAGTGGACCGATAACGCCAAGATGCCATGGTGCTCGGCGGCAAATCGAGGGATAGGACTAAGAATCCGTTGCTCAAGGCAAAAATCCGCTGCTCTGTTGGTCGCGTGGGACTCCAGGTGTATGGTTTTCCGCCCAGGTTCGCGATAGAATTGGGTGGAGGTCTACGACGGGTTCTCGCCGGAGGGGGGCATAGAAAGAGGCATAGGGCAGCTTGCTGCTGTGCCAGTTAAGTGATTGTAAATGAAAGGTTTGGGCCCTTAGCTCAGCGGTTAGAGCCCCGGACTCATAATCCGTTGGTCGAAGGTTCAAATCCTTCAGGGCCCACCAGCCGCCGGACTGATCCGAATTCAGCCCACCGTCACCAGCGGCAGATGTTCAACCGCCGCCCACTGGCCCTCCGGAGACAGCGTTTTCGAACGCTCGAGATGCGGCCGGTAGAGCTCCACCGCGCCCCGCCCCGCGAGCGCCGGCGGACACAGGTCCTCTCGGACGAAGAACGCGTTCACGCCAGCCGACTCGACGGCTACCAGCGCATATCCCAACTGCTTTCCAAGCAGCGCCAGAGCCGCCAGCGAGGCGCCGTGATACAGGCCGCCCGGCGGGCACCGAAAGTCCGGTGTGTAGGGAACCGTAACGGCCCGCGTGGCCCCAAAGGAAGCGTTATACTCGATGACCACTACGCGCGGGCTGACCACCCGCACGGCCTTCCACAGCCAGTAATCGACGCCGTCGACGTCGATCGAGAGCACCCCGATCTCTCCGCTGAAGCCGGCTTCCTCGATCAGCCCGTTCACATTCTCCGCCGTCACGAACGCCTGCCGGATTTGCAGCCGGTTGCGCTTGCGGGCCAGCAGCCGCGCAGCCAGACGCCGCCCGGTGTCCACCGCCATCGGATCCGCCTCCAGCATCAAGCCGTCCCATCCCAGCAGAAACGCCAGGATCGCCGTGTTGCACTCTCGCGCGTCTTCGACTCCGATCTCCACGCAGGTCTTCGACGCCGCGCCAGTCTGCTCGATGAGCGACAGGAGCAACCCGTCTTCCCCGTTTTGCGAGTAGACGCTGAACTCCGGCAGGCCGGGCGAGGCCTCGGCGAACAGCGAGGGATGCCGTTGGCGGAGCAAGATCTCGGCCAAGCCGGCGCGCGCCGCTTCCACGTCGCGCAGACGGCCGTCGATGTGCGACAGATGGCGAATTCGGATCAGCAGCTTGGGCGGGATCATGCGCCGCAGCAGACTGCGGTAGAACTGTTTCATTTCGTTCTCCGTCGGTAGATGCGCGTTCCGCTGGTGCTCCCCCCCAGTTCATAGTGCGCCAGCCAATCCCGTAGATCCGGGAATGCCGTGATGGCTAGCGAGGGATTGTACGGACCCAGCCCGTCCACGATGAACTGCGGAGCCGACGCGGCCAACTCCCGCCGATTGGCCTGGGCGATCCGGGGCGCGCTGGCCTGCGACGTCACCAGGTGGCGATCGGCGAATACGCCGGTGAGCGGTTGGGAATCCAGGAAGCGGTTGGCCGCGGGCATTCCCGCCAGCACGTTGAGCTCCGGCCGGTAGCCCCAAACGAACAAGCTGTCACCCGGGCGGGCCAGCGCCTTCAAACGGTTCGCGGCGGCTCGGCAGTCGGCCAACATGGCCAGGTCCTGCCATTCGTGCGGCCGCCCGGTTAGGGTTTCGTGCGCCAGCGTGAGGTGCCGGGCGCCGAACCGCACCGCGGGAACGCCGAGCAGCAGCACCAGCAGCAGCGCCCGCGCGCGTGCCGGCAGCAGAACCAGCCCGCGTGCGGCGGCCAGCGCCAGCGCCGGCAGCAGCGCGAAGTAATACCGCGGGAAGAAGCGCCACCCGAGCGCGATCGAGCCTAAGGCCAGCAGCGCCCAGAAGGCCAGCCTCGCGGCCGTCCCGTCGCGATTCCGCCACCAGTAGACCGCGGCTCCAGCCACCAGGGCGGCGTGAAATCCGGCCCAGCTTCCGGTGCGCCGTATCCCTTCCACCAGCGGGTTGGCCAGCGGAGAATCCCGCGAGTAAAGTACGCCCCACGACCACACCTGCTGGACGTAATCTCTCAGCGCGCCCTGGGCCGTCAAAACGGCCAGACCCGCAGCTACCGCGGCGCCATAGCCGGCCAGAGTCCGCCACCAGTCGCGAGGGCGCCAGAGAATCACCACCGGAAGAAGGTACAAGGCCTTGGCGTTGGCGTGCAGCGCGGCGCCGGCGAGGAATCCCGCCAGGATGCTCCTCCCGGAGGCTGCCGCCCATACCGCGGCGAGCGCAAACGGCACCGTGAGCATATCGGGCGCCAGCGGGACCGTCGCAACCGGGTGATCGAAGGTAAGGAAGAAAGCCAGCAACAGGGCCGCGCCGACCGCCTCCCTGGCCCCGAAAAGCCGGCGGGCCGTGACTCCCGCCAGCAGCGCGCAGAGCGCCGCGAAGAGCGCTCCCGCCACGCGCAGCGGCCACCCCGCCTGCCCGCCCCACAGCAGGTAGACCCAGGCGTACAGCGGCGGCTTGTCGAACCAGACATCCCGGTAGAGGACGCCGCCGTGCAGGACGCGCTCCGCCGCCGCCATCGGATACGCTTCGTCCACCCACAGCACATCGACGTGCCCAATCCGCACGGCGAGCGTGCACAAAAAGACCACAATCGAGAGCAGCAGCAGCCGGCGATCCAAATGCCATTCTATCGGTTCCCGGCGCACCCGGTTACGCAATTCGGCGAGTGGTGGTCGCGGGTCGCTCCTCAATCAGCCCCACGCCGAGTTGCTGGCTCCCCGGCATGGATTCGAACCACGATTCACGGCTCCAAAGGCCGCTGTCCTACCATTAGACGACCGGGGAGTAGGGCGGAAACGCTCCTTTCGTAGTGTAGCATCGCCGCCCGAGGGCTCGGGACTCGGCCTTGTGGTCCTCAAGCTGCTGGGCGCCGGAGGGATGGGCGCCGTCTACGCGGCCGAGGATACCCGGCTCCAGCGCCAGGTCGCTCTCAAGTTCCTGCCGGAGCAGTTGGCCACCGACCCGCAACGTCTCGGACGATTCGAGCGCGAGGCCCGTTCCGCGGTCGCGTTGAACCATCCCAACATCTGCACCATCTACGAGAACGCCGGCGGATTGGATGCGGCGCACGTCAAAAGCGTCATCCATCGCGACATCAAGCCGGCCAACATCTAGCGCACGGCCGTCGCGCCGGAGGAGTTCCCGCCCAGCCCCGGGACCGCCGTGGGCACGGTGGCCTGCATGTCGCCCACGGTGTTCGACGGCATCCTCCACAACACGCCGGTTTCGCCGGTACCGCCGCCAAGGGTGGTGGGAACCGTCCAGTTGACCAACGACGGCCGCATGAAGGTGCTCCCCATCTTGGACCTGCCCGCACCGCTGCTGGCCGACGGAAGCGATCCTCGCAAGCTGGCGCCCGTGAAGGGCGACGCGGGATGGCGGTTCGATGGCCTGTTTTTCCTTCCCGAAAGGCACTCTATGGCGCTCGAAGCCGGACGCCGGCGGCGCGAAGATGGAGCGACCTGGCCACCGTCCGATTCGGCCAGTGGACCGGCCTGGGGCCCGCTGGATTGGGAAACGCCGTGATCCGGCGGCTGTCCCGCCAGGCCCCTTCCGCTTTCACTGTCCAAACAGGCGGCGGACCATGGCCTCCCGTTCGCCGACTCCGCCCGTCTCGAATTCCCGCGCAACCTCCTCCAGCAGGTCCGGAATCTCGAGACCCTGGGGGCATTTCTGGACGCAATCCCCGCAGTGCGAGCAGAGCGAAGCATAGGTGGGCTGGCCGGAGAGCACCCCGCTCCCGCGCAACACGTAGACGAATCGGGCCCCCTGGTCGCCGAACATGTGCCAGGCGTTGAAGACATCGAAGCAGCCGGGGATATCGACGCCCGATGGGCACGGCTGGCAGTAGCCGCAGCCGGTGCAGCCGACCTTCATGATCTCCCGGTACTTCCGGCTCACTCTGCCGATAAGGTCCGCTTCCGCAGCGGTGAGCGAGCCCGGACGGGCGTCCGCGGCAATCCTCAGGTTCTCTTCAACCTGCGCCTCGCCGTTCATCCCCGACAAGACCACGGTAACCTCCGGTTGATTCCAGATCCACCGCAGAGCCCACTCGGCTGGGGTGCGGCGCTGTTCGGCCTCCTGCCAGATGGCGTCGATGGCCGGCGGCGGCGAGGCCGCCAACATGCCGCCACGCAAAGGCTCCATGACGATCACGCCGAGTCCCTTCGATGCCGCGTAGCGCAGTCCCTCGGCGCCTGCCTGCCGCTCCTGGTCCAGGTAGTTGTACTGGATCTGGCAGAACTCCCAGGGATAGGCGTCGACGACGCGCTTGAAATCCTCCCGACTTCCGTGATACGAGAAGCCGGCATTGACGATTCTCCCGTCCGCCTTCGCACGGTCGAGAAACTCCGCGACTCCCAGCGCCGCGACCCGCTCCCAGTTGTCTCCAGTGAGCGAGTGGACCAGGTAGTAATCGATCCGGGAGGTGGCGAGTTTCTGAAGCTGCGCGTCGAGAAAGCGGTCCATGTCGGCGCGGCTCTGGACCAGCCAGGCAGGCAGCTTGGTGGCGAGCTTCACCCGCTCGCGGTATCCGCCGGCGAGGGTCCGGCCCACGAAGGGCTCGCTCTCGCCCCCATGATAAGGCCAGGCCGTGTCGATGTAGTTCACGCCCTGGTCAATCGCGTGTCGGACCTGGCGGGCCGCCCTTGCTTCATCGATCCGCCCGTCCTTCTGGGCCAAACGCATGCAACCGAATCCCAGAATCGACAACTCGTCGCCGGTCCTCGGCGCCTTTCTATAAAGCATGGACACCCGCTTCTGCCGACGCGCCTATTTTAACATTGGCTGCCTGAGTTTCCGGTTCACAAGGCGCGGGAGAAGACCTCGGTCAGCTCGGCGGGGGTGAGGGCGATGGGGTTGCCTTTCATGCTGCTGGCTTGGGAGGCGGCCGCGACCAGGGCGGGCGCGTGCTCTTCGGTGATTCCGTAGGAGCGCAGGGGCGGGATGGCCAGGTCGCGGCAGGTTCGAATTACCCACTCGACGCCGTCTTCGGCGGTGGCGCTCCCGTTACCGGTGAGGAGGCGCGCGACAACGCGGTAGCGGCGCAGTGACTCGCTCTCGGGGGCGCGGGCGCGCAGGGCGCGGAGGTTGACGTCCATGCCGTGGGGGAGCAAGGCGGCGCAGACCGCGCCGTGGGGGGCGTCGAACATTCCTCCGATGGGGGCGGCGAAGCCGTGCACCACTCCCAGGCCGGCGTTGGCGAGCGACAGGCCGCCGAGCAGGCTGGCTAGCGACATGTCCGCCCGGGCCTCGGCGTCGTGGCCGTTGGCGAACGCCCGGCCGAGCGCGCGCGCGGCGCGGCCCATGCCCTCGACGCAAAACAGGTCGGTCATCGGATTCGCGCGCACCGAAACGTACGGCTCGATGAGCTGGGTGAGGGCATCGAGGCCGGTCGAGGCGGTGATCGCGGGCGGCAGATCGAAGGTCATCTCGGGATCCACCACCGCCAGTCGCGGCAGCATGAAGGGACTCCGCAGGCTGGCTTTGACGCGGTGCTCGGGAGAGGCCAGCACGGCGTTGCGCGTGACCTCGGCGCCGGTTCCCGCAGTGGTCGGAACGGCGATGAAGGGGGCCGAAGGGGCGTGCAGGCTTCGGCCTGCTCCGATGACCTCGAGGTAATCCAGCGGGTCGCCGCCGTTAGCGAGCAGCGCCGCCACCGCTTTGCCGGTGTCGATGGCGCTGCCGCCGCCGAGACCGATCACCAGGTCGCAGTGCTCCGCGCGCGCGAGCGCGACTCCGCGGCGCACCAACTCCAGCGTAGGTTCACCCGCGACCTCGAGCAGCACGCCATCCAGCCCGGCAGGCGAAACCGCCTGCCCCACGACCAGCAGGGCGCGGCGGCCCATCGACTTCGCCGCGGGCGCCACCTCGCGCACCGCTCCGGGGCCGAAGACAATCCGGGTGGCGGTGGCGAACTCGAAAGGCACGGCGCTCACCAGCCTTCTTCGCCGGGGAACAGGTTCGTGTACTTCACACTGGTGCGCGGCTCGGCCATCATTTCGGCGACCTGGTCGCGCCAGACCTGGTAATGCGCGGTGTCCTTGTGCGCGGCGGGCGCCTGGGGAGTGCGATAGACCTCGACCAGGACGAAGCGCGCGGGCGAATCCGCCTGCTGGACGACGTCGAACCGCGCGATGCCCGGCTCCTGGACGCTGAGGCGCGCGTTGGCGAGGCTGGCCTCTTTGAAAGCGTCGATGCATTCGGACTTGACGTGCACGTGAACGTGGACGATGAGCATAGGATCTCCCTAAGTGAATGCTCCAGCGAGTATGTTGTCGATCAGCCGGGTCGTGCCGAGCCAGGCCGCCGCCGCCACGCGCACGGGGCCGTCGATGCGCTCGACGGGCTGCATGTCAACGGGGTTGACGATCTCGAAATACTCGACCTGGAGCTGCGGAAAGGGGTGCAGGGTTGCCACCGCCTTGGCCTTGACCTGTTGCGCGTCCGTCAGGCCGGAGGCGATCAGTCGCGCGGCCTCCTGCAATGCTCGGTAGAGGGCGGGCGCGATTTGGCGTTCCAGTGGGCTGAGATGCCGGTTGCGCGAGCTGAGGGCGAGCCCGTCGTCTTCCCGTACCGTGGGGACCTCGACGATCTCCACGGGCAGGTCGAAGTCGACGGTCATGCGCCGGATGGCTGCGAGCTGCTGCGCGTCCTTTTCCCCGAAGTAAGCGCGGTCCGGCTGGACGATGTTGAACAGTTTGAGGACGACGGTGGTCACGCCGCGGAAATGGCCGGGGCGGAACTTGCCGCAGAGGTGCTCGGTGACGCGCGTCACGTCGACGAAAGCCAGTTGCGGGCTCGGGTACATCTCCTCGATGGAGGGCGCGAACACGATGTCGACGCCGCGAGCGGAGCAGAACTCGAGATCCTCTGCGAGCGGCCGGGGGTAGCGGTCGTAGTCCTGGCGCTGGTTGAACTGGATGGGATTGACGAAGATGCTGACCACGACGCAATCGGAGTGCTGGCGCGCCAACTCGATGAGCCGGCCGTGCCCCGAATGCAAGGCGCCCATGGTGGGCGCCAGGCCAATACTTCGGCCGGCGCGGCGGACGTCCGCGAGCGTGTGGCGCAACTCGAGAATCGACTGGATGGATTGCGCGCTCACGGCAGAGAATTCCCCGTGGGAAATCGCCCGTCGCGCACCTCCTCGGCATAGGCCTTCGCGGCCGCGACCACCTGTTCGCCGAGGTTGGCGTACTGTTTGACGAACGGGGGAACGGCGCCTTCGAAGAGCCCGAAGGCGTCGTAGCTGACCAGCACTTGGCCGTCGCAGTAAGGTCCGGCTCCGATGCCGATGGTGGGGATGGACAGCGCAGCGGTGGTTTCCCGAGCCACCTCGGCGGGGATGGATTCCAGCACGATCGCAAAGACGCCGGCCAGCTCGAGCGCGCGGGCGTCCGCGATCAGTTGCTCGGCGTCCTCGACGAGCCGGGCTTGCCGGCGGTAGCCGCCCAACTGGTGGATGGACTGCGGCAGCAGGCCCAAGTGGCCCATCACCGGAATGCCGATCTCGACGAGGCGCTGGGCCACATCCACTACCGCGGCTCCGCCCTCGATTTTGACGGCGGCCGCGCCTCCCTCCTGGATCAAACGGCCGGCGTTGCGCACCGCCTCGGTCACGCTGATCTGGAAGGTCAGGAACGGCATGTCGGCGACGACCAGGGCGCGCGAGGCTCCCCGGCTGACCGCGGCGGTGTGGTGAACCATCGCATCGAGCGTCACCGGGAGGGTGGTTTCGTAGCCCAGGACGACCATGCCGAGCGAATCGCCGACCAGGAGCACGTCGATGCCCGCGCGTTCGAGCAGCCGCGCCATGGTGGCGTCGTAGGCGGTGAGCACGGCGATCTTTTCGCCGCGCTTCTTCTTCTCCTTCAAGTCGGGAACCCGAATCCGTTTTACCGATTCAGACATGGTAGTCAACGCTCTTTCGCAAGAGTTCCTCCAGCCTGCGGGCGTTCGCCTCGGACAGTCCGCGCCGGCGAGCGATCTCGAGGG
Organism: Bryobacterales bacterium; assembly: GCA_003137035.1. GTDB lineage: Bacteria > Acidobacteriota > Terriglobia > Bryobacterales > Bryobacteraceae > Fen-330. The sequence goes on from PLEM01000200.1 coordinate 27,006, forward strand.
CGTGCAACCCAGCGGCGCGATACAGCTCCCGAACGCTGGGGGAAACCGCGGCGGCCATGGCGTCGCGATGCATGGAAACCGTCTCGACGTCTCCGCGCTCCACCGGTCCGGTCAGCGCCCGCATTGGCCCCAGGCCGAGCGCGTTCGCACAGCTCGCTGTGACCAGCGGAGCGAGGGCCGCCAGCGCCTCTTCCTCCTGAATACCGGCCGCTCCCATCAGCATAGCAGCCGCGTCGATCAAAGCGACGACGTAGTTGCCGGCCATGACCGCGGCGGCGTGGTAGAGCGGGCGCTTTTCGGGGGAAATTCGCAGCGCGCGGCCGCCCAGGAGCGCGGCGATGCGTTCGGCCCAGTCCGCCGCGGGACCCTCTCCGGTGATGCCGAAAGCGCAGCCCGGCAGTGCCGCTACACCTTGTTCCGGGCTGGCGACGGTCTGCAACGGGTGGAGGCTGGCGCAGGAGACTCCGTTGGCCGCGAGGACGGCAAGCGCCTCGGGACCGCGGGCTCCGCAGGTGTGCAAAGCCGCGCCGTGGTTCATGCCGGACTCGGCCAGGGTGGCGGCGACCAGCGGCAGGGCGTCGTCAGAAATCGCGATCAGCACGCGCGTAGCGCGCACCGTGAGAGACGAGTAGGAGACTGCATCCACGTTGCCGATGAAAGCCGCCGCGGCGCGGGCGTGATCCAGGGTGCGGCTGGCTACCGCCACCACCGGCTCGCCGCGCTCGCGCAGCAGGCGGCCAAGCGCTTGGGCCACACGGCCGGCTCCGGCGATGCCGATGGGTCCCTGGTCGAAGCTCACACCCATAGATCCCTCGCGAGGGTGGCTAGAAACTGCGGGGACTGGACGAAGAAGTGGCCGCCGGGCAGCACTTCGAAGGCGAAGGAGGCGGTGGTCTGTTGCCGCCAGGCTTCCAGGTGCGCGGGGGTGACGTGGCGATCCTCGGCTCCGCCGTAGGCCCGGATGGCGCAATCGAGCGGCGGCTCGTCGAGGTAGACATAGTTGCGGTACAGCGTCGAATCCGCGCGCAGAGCGGGCAGAATCACCCGGGTCCACTCCTGACTTTCGAGCGCATGTTCGAGGATGCCACCGAGGCGGCGCAACTCATCCAGAAGCTGAGTGTGGGAAGGCTCGGGGTGGGGCACGTGGTGCAGGCGGAATTGGGGAGCGCGCGCGCCGGAGACGAATAAGGAGGCGGGCGCCGGCAGATTGCGGCGGCGCAGGTGGCGGGCCAGCTCGAACGCGACGGCGGCTCCCATGCTGTGCCCGTAGAACGCGAATGGTCCGGTGAGATACGGCTCGATGGCCTGCCCGAGGGCCTCGATCAGCGGGGCCATGCTTTCGAACGGCGGCTCCGAGATGCGGCTCTCGCGGCCGGGCAGGCGCGCCGGAAACAGCGCGACGCCGGCGGGCAACGCTTCGGGCCAGCGGCGGAACGTGCTGGCTCCGGCTCCGGCGTGCGGGAACAAGAACAGGCGCAGTTGGGCGGCCCGGCCGGAGTCCACGTCGGGGAACCACGCGCTGGAGTCCGGGGATTTCTTGCGCAGCCGCAAGGCGAGCAGTCTGCGCTTCTCGGGAGAGAGCTGGTCGAGGGGCTGAGGCTCCGGGGCGGCATCGGGAACGCGAGGGCGTCGCGGCGCGCGAACGACTTCGTGGAGATAAGTTTCGAAGGGGCCGACGCTGAGTTGAGAAGCGTAGGCGAGCGCAGCCTCGCGGGAGGCCCGCGAGAGCTCCGCATAGTGGGCTGGGTCGCGGAGCAGCTTGGCCAGCGCGCCGGCCCAGGCACCCGTTTCCTGCTCGGGGACCTCGGCCATGGGCACCATCTGCTCGTCGAGTTCGGTGCAGAACCTCTCGATGGGGCGCACCGAAATCAGGTAGGGAACACCCAGTTTCGCTTCCGGGATGCCGCCCAAGTTACTGGCCAGCACGGGCACTCCGCGGAGCATGGCCTCGACCACGATACGCGAGCGCGCCTCGTTCCACAGCGAGGGCACCAGCAGCACGCGGGTGCGTTTGAGGACGTCGTCGATGTCGTCGACCGGGTCGAGGATGCGAACGTTGGGGAGCGCGGCGAGCGCGGCGCGGTCCTTCCGATTCGTACCCCAGGTGGGGACGGCCGCAAAGCGCACCTCGGGCATTTGCGCGGCCAGCGCGAGGAAGATGGAGATGCCTTTGACCGCGCAAGGATTCACCAGCGTGACGAACTCGTTCTCGAAGCGGCCGAGCTCGGGGTACGGCCCGGGCTCGAGCAGAGAAATCGGCAGCGGGACGGCCTCGATCCCGCTCCAGCGCTGGACGTAGCTGGCGACGTAGCGGCTCACCGCAACCACGCCGTCGGCTTGTCGCAGCAGGCTGGTTTTGGCGGCGCTGGGGAAGGCGCAGTCGGGGCCGAACGGAAGGGCAAGGGTAGCGCGCGCGAGATAGACCACGCGCGGAAACTCGTCTCGTAGAGCCTCGGCCCGCAGCGCCGCTCCGAGGAGCACCTGCGCCGGGTCGTCGGTGGAATTCAGGATCGCGGTTGGCGCGAACTCGGCGATCTGGGCGGCGAAACAGGCGCGCAGGCGCGGGTTGCTGGTCAGGACGTGGACTTCGACGCCGCCTTGCGTGAACACGACCACGCCGGAATCGGAGGAAGTCACCGGGATCGAACGCGCTGCCAGTCTTTCGAGAAACAGCTCGTGCTCGCGGGGATTGAACGCGCTGAGCCGCGCGACGACGCGGCAGGCGTGGCCACGATCGGCGAGCGCCTCCATGAGCAGGCGGTTGGATTTGTCGCCGCCGCCGTGCGCCGGGAAGTAGCGAGAATTGTGGGCGAGGAGTATGCGCATGTTAGGTGGCTCCCGGCGTGTGTTTCCGCAAGCGCCCGACCAGCAGGGCGCGCCGTTCCGGAGAGAGTTTTTCGAGCGCCTCGCGGGCCGGCGAGCGGGACGCCTGCGTCGCGGGGACGGCAGCGCGCGCCGGCTGGAGTTCACGCAGAAACTCCTCCATGCGCTCCGGCCGGATTCGCTCGACGAAACGCAGGGCGGCTCGCCGCGAGTTCTCCGATTCCCGCTCGTAGAGGGTGCGGTCTTCGAGCAGCGCCCGGAGCGCTTGCGACCAGGGAGCGAGGTCCTGTTCCGGGACCACGGGCTTGGGCATGCCGCGCTCGTCGAAGACCGGCTCGAATCGCTCGATGGGGCGCACGGGAAGGACGAACCCGGTGCCCGCCTTGGCTTCCGGCAGGCCGCCCGAGTCGCTGGCCAGCACGGGCACGCCGCGCAGCAGGGCCTCCATGGCGCTCAGGCCGAAGCCTTCGTACCAGAGGGAAGGCGCCAGCAGCAGACGGGTTCGAACGAGCACTTCCTCGATGTTCCGGCAGTTGGCGAGGAGCGTGACGTTGGGCAGAGCTTCGAGCGCGCGGCGGTCGGAGGTGGTGGTTCCCCAGCCGGGAAGCGCTCCGAAAGCCACGCGGGGGAACTCGCGGGCGAGCGAGAGGAAGATCGCGATTCCTTTCACGGCGCAGGGATTGATGATGGTGACCAGGCCGTGGTCGAAGGAGGCGCACCGGCGGAAGGGGCCGCTGCCGTAGATGGGGGGATGGATGACTTCGGCGTGGCAGAGGGCGTGCCGCTGGATGTAGTCCGCCATGTGACGGCCTAACGCTACCACGCCCGCGGCCCGCGCCACCAGCTCCGCGCCGTGCGGTTCGGGATTCCAACTCGCCGGGCCGAAGGGGAAGAACTGCGGCGTGTGCGCCAGGTACACCACGCGTCCCGGGGCCGCCTGGTGGGCTTCCCGCAGCAGGATGTGACCGACGTCCTCGGAGGAGACCAGCAGCCAGTCGGGCTCGAACTCGCGAACCTGCTGGCGCAGGACCTGGGTGCGGCGGGAGGGCTCGGCGACGGAGTAGACCATGACACCGCCCTGGCGGGAGACCGCGACGCCATCGCCCCTATCCACGGGGGGCTCGATCCCCTCGTCGCGTAACTGCTCGAGCCTGCCCGCCGGGTCGCCAGCCAGCGCCGCCACGATTCGGCAGGGGTGGCCGGCCGCGGCCAGGCGTTCGAGCCAGACCAGGTTGCTGCGCGTTGCGCCGCCCCGCGGAGGGACGTACGAAGCATTGGCGGCGAGCAGGATGCGCATGTGCGTTTGTGTCCAGGCTGTCCACGCCGGCTAAAAAGCCGGCGGCAGCCAGAAATGGCTGCCCCACGGGGGCAGAATGAACCGAATTGGCCCTCGCACGATCTTCGCACAGCGGCGCTAGCCGCGCGGCATGCCGCCTCCGGCGGAGAAGCGCACGCGGAGAGGACGGGGGCGGGTCGAGGGGCCATGGGGAGGGCGGTTCCGGCTCCGCTTGGGCGTAGGTGTCTTCGAGCGGAGGGTCGGGCGGAGGCGGAGGCGGGGGCGGGTGGTAGGCCTCCGGCGGCGGGATTTGGCTTTGCTCCGTCATTTTTGTTTTGCGTGGAGGAGGGGATGACTGGAGCTCCTTGAGGGCTTTGTAGTAGGCGCGGCGGATGGAGTTCTCGTAGCGCGTGAGTTTGGTGAAGGCCTCGCCGCTGCAATGGAGGCGGTAGCTGAGGCCGAGCAGGCGGG
>PLEM01000192.1 GCA_003137035.1 Bryobacterales bacterium
CGCCGGACCCCCTGGTCCGGCTTAACTCTCCTATTGCGCTGCGATCGAGTAGCGGATGCTTCGTTGGACCGAATCGCCGCCTTGCTGCGCCGTGATCTTCAGCTCGCAATTGCCGGGCCGGGGCACGGCCCGCATCACCATCGAGATCGCACCGGACTTGTCCGGGGCCGGCAGATCGACGGTTTGCTGCGCGATCGTCTGGCCATCCAGCAGCACCTCCACCGCGATGCTCGGTTTCTCCGTTTTCGAGGGGTCCGGATACACCACGAAGTACACCTGGGGCTGAACGTTCGCTGCCAGGCTGGCGCGAATCTCCGGAACCACGCGCCGGCCCCGGAATTGGAATGGGTCGGCGGCGTCCGCCTGCCCCGCTGCGGGCTCGACGCGCTGAACCAGCGTCACTTCGCTCAGCCCAAGGCCCTTGCGCGGGGAATTGTCGATCTCGAAGGCGCTGGTGCTGGACCGGGATCCTTCGGCGTCCACCACCGCCGTCTCCACGGTGTAGCGGCCCGGAGCGAGCTTGATGGGCTGCGCATGGGTCACCGTGCTGCCCCGCAATGCCGCCAGTTGCTCGCTCGATACCTGGATCGGGAAGTCCCGGCTGATCTTGGCGACCACTTGCCCATTGGCGTCCTTGACCACCGCGAGGAGGGAGAAGTGGAGTCCCTGCCGATTCTGTCCCGGCTGGGCGGCAGGGGTCAGACTGGTCCCCGGAAGCTCGAAGACCACGGAGTACTGCGAACTCGATTCCCCGGACCGGAATTGGAGCGCCCGGGAGTAGTAGTCGAAGGCGTGCGGCTTCGGCTCGGCGTTGAGCGCCGCGAAGCCAGCCGTTTCGAAGGGCGCCAGAGAGGCCGCGCCCCCGAGGTCGGGTACGGCGAAATAGCCGGTACGGCTCTGCACGTTGAGATCGGCGCGCGCCAGTTTGACCTCGATCGTACGCAAGCGCCCATCGAGCTTCTGCGAAGTGGGACGATAGGTGACCTCATAGTGCGTATCGACGTCCTCGAGGATGCGCTGGTAGGGCTTGGCGAGATCGTAGCCCGCGATCAAGATGCCGCCCGTGTTCCCCGACAGCGAGCGCAGAACGGCCTGCGGATTTGAGCTCCGCACGGTACTCATCAACTCGTCGGAATTCCGCATGTTGTCCCTCATGGTTGCGGAATCGGCGCCGATGTCGCCCTGGTGCCGGCTCACCGCCGCCACGCGGGTCAACGCCGCCGTGTCGATACCGGGCACATTGAGGGCGTGGATATCGATCGCATTGACGGTGATCCCGGACGCGTTGGCCTTCTTGGTGACAGCCTGGAGGCGCTCGGGATCCTCCGAGTTGATCACCCCCGGGCTGAATAGCAGCACGGTCTTGCGGCCCGGCAGCGCTCCGAGTTCCTGCACCAGGGACGTGAGCTGGTCCAGTTGCTGTTTGGCCGTCACTTCGGGCCGAATGTCGGTCGCGCCCGCCAAGCTCCCGACGATGCCGACCGTATCTTCCCCGGGGCCCAAAGGTTTCGGGGCCGGAGCATTGGACGGGACGACGCTCTGGTTCGCGTCCCGCACGGCTTGGGCGGCCCGGGCGACGTCCAGGGGCCGCGTCGCGAAACCGGCGCGCGCGGCCTGAATCAACTCTTCACGATTCTCGGTGAACGGATACAGGGCCAGCAAGCGCGCGTCGAGCCGGAAAACTCCGATATACGTGTCCGGCTGCTGCGGGTTTGCCAGGAACCGCTGCGTGGCGTCGAGCACGTACCTGAGTTGTTCCGCATCTCCTGGCAGGTTGTGGTAGACGATGCAGATCAGGTTGATCGCCCGCAGGGGATAGGCCGGCTTGGCCACCCCGGCGCCAGCGCCGGAGGTTCCCTTGCCACTCCCGCTCGCCTGCCGGTCGCGAACCTCACGGCCCGGCACCAGACGAAATCCCCGAACTTCCTGGCGGACTCCATCTTCGAAAACATCCACCCCATCCTGTTTGAGATCTTTCACCGGCCGGCCGTGGCTGTCCCGCACCACCAGATCCAGAACCACCTCGCGCACGGTGGTCCGGAACGTGGCGCCGGACTCCTGAGGCGGCGGATTCTGCGCTCCGGCCGCACCGGCAATTATGAAGCCCGACAACACCACGGCGGCCAGGCTGGCGATGGCGGGCCCGAGCCCGCTTAGCGGCCATCGAGACGGCATGATTGTACCTCCCATTACGGAATCTCCACTACCGCGCTTTCGGCCGACAGCAACTCGCCCTCATCATCGCGCACGGCCACCCGAACGGCGTATGTTCCCGGCTGTGTCTCAAAGCTGGTCTTCACGGTTAGGCCGGCGGACATACGGTTGGCGAGCGTCTCGTCCCGCAAGCGCAGCTTCACGGTTTCCTGCTTGCCGTTGACGAAGTTTCCGTTGCGGTCGAACAGACAGGAGACGACCGTCAGATCGTTCGCGTTACGTCCTTCTGCCTTCTGGAGCCGGATGCGCTCCAGATCCAGATGCGTGAGCACCGCCACCTCCGCCTTGGTGGCGCCCGACTTGAAGTACTCGGTATGCACCGCCACCGCCGGGTCATGGAGGTCTTCCGGCGCGAACACGGCTTCTTCCAGTTCCCGTTTGGCGGCCCGAGCGGGATCGGAGAGCTGCCGGGAAGCGTAGTAGCCGCGCCGCGACTGCACGGCCAGCTTCGGGTTCCGGCTGAGCCGCACATTCAAGCGATGAAACCCTCCGTTCGACTCCATTTCCTTGGGCGAGAAGCCCAGCACGTAAAGATACTCGGGCGGAGAGGCAATCTGCTTCAGACCGCCGGCGGCATCGTTGGTGTTTTGCACGAACCTGCCACCGGTTCCCGCGGCGAGTTCGTCGAGGACGCCCGCCTCCGCCTGCGCACTCAGGCGATTCAAATCCTGTTTCACCTGCAACATCCAGGGGATTCCAACTCCACGCGCGCCGATATCCGGAGCGCCCGTGTACAGCCCGCGCGCATCCAGCGTGCTGATGACGACGCGCAGCCGGGCAGCCAGATCCGCGGCCTCGACGACCCCCTGCTCGGCGCCCTCCGACGTGAGAAATCCCGGGGACAGCACGATGACGGTTCGCTGGCCCGGCATGGCGCCCATTCGGCGCACCACCTGCTTCAACATCATGGTGGCCACCTTGGTCTCGTATTTGCCCGCCGTCAGGGCGGTTCGGACCGCCGCTTGCGCTAGATGGCGCGCGCCTTCTTTCTGCTGGACTTCCAGATGCGCGCAATCCATGGTTTCGAGGGTGAGCGCCTCCAGTGCCTGGGCCCCGCTGCTCTCTTCGTGATCGAAGACCACGGTCGCGATGAAGTAGGTCACATCCGGGCATCCCGCGGCCATCGACCGGGCGATGGGGGTTGGACGCAGCTTCAACAACGTCTCGCGCAGCTTGGCGCGGTCGTCCGTGAAATCGAGTGTGGTTCGTCCCGAGGTGGTAAAGATCGCCGCCCTATCGGCCGGTGCAAGCGTCTCCATATTGCGGTCGACGCCATCGCGCACCCAGGCCAGGTCGCTGAAAGTCGCGTGCACGTCGTCGAACAGGTAGGCAACGAATCTCCGCGGCAGCACCGGCGCCGAAAGGCTCTTCGCGACAGGCGCGGTCCCCGAAGTCGGAGCTGCCGCCTGGCGGGCTGCCGGGTCCGCAGCCGCTTCCACCGAAAACGCACTGATGCTCTGCAGCTTCCCGGCGTCGAAGAGTTGGAAGTCTTCTTTCTGGAGATTGCCGACCGCGTTCCCTTCGCGATCGCGCACCACCACCGGCACCAGCACCAGATTGGCCCTTGTGCGGAAGGTTGGCGCCTGGCCGCCGGCGGAGCTGGCGGCCGGCTGTGCCACCACCGTCAGGCCAGCGCCCAAAAGCGCCGACGAGAGGAGCCGAATCGTCTGTCGCGTCGGCATCAACCAGACCCCCTTCTACGATTGCTTCCGGGCCGCGCACAAAACGCGATTGCGGCCGCTATCCATGGTACCGCCGCGCACTGAGAAGCTGCGATGGCACATGCCGTCAGGGAATCTCCACCACAGCGCTTTCGGCCGACAGCAAATCGCCCTGTTCGTCGCGCACCGCCACGCGGACGGCGTAAGTCCCAGGCTGTGTCTCGAAGCTGGTCTTCACGGTAAGGCCGCCAGCCATACGGTTGGCGAGTGTCTCGTCCCGCAAACGCAGTTTCACGCCTTCTTGCTTGCCGGCGACGAAATTGCCGTTGCGGTCGAACAGACAGGAGACCACCGTCAGATCGTTGGCGTTGAGTCCGCCGGCTTTCTGGAGCCGGATGCGCTCCAGATCCAGATGAGTGAGCACCGCCAGTTCCGCCTTGGCGGGGCCCGATTTGAAGAACTCCGTGTGCACCGCCACCGCCGGGTCATGAATGTCTTCCGGCGCGAACACGGCTTCTTCCAGTTCCCTTCTGGCGGCCTCGGCGGGATCGGAGAGCTGCTTGGAAGCGTAGTAGCCGCGCCGCGCCTGCACGGTCAGCTTTTGTTTCCGACTGAGCCGCACCTTCAAGCGATGAAATCGTCCGTCCGGCTCAAGTTCCTTGGGCGAGAAGCCCAGCAGATAGAGATACTCGGGCGGAGAGGCAATCTGTTTCAGGCCGTCGGCGGCATCGTTGGTGTTCTGCACGAACCTGCCACCGGTTCCGTCGGCGAGTTCGGCGAGGGGTCCCGCCTCCGCCTGCGCGCCCAGGCGATTCAGATCGTGTTTCACCTGCAAGACCCAGGGGGTTCCAAGGCCACGCGCGGCGATATCGGGAGCGCCCGTGTAAAGCCCGCGCGCATCCAGAGCGCTGACCACGACGCGCAGCCGGGTGGCCAGGTCCGCGGCCTCGATGATCCACTGCTCGGCGCCTTCCACCGCGAGAAAACCCGGGGAAAGAACGATGACGGTCCGCTGGCCCGGCATAGCGCCCACGCGACGCACCACCTGCTTCAACATCATGGCGGCCACCTTGGTCTCGTATTGGCCCGCCGACATGGCACGCCGGACCGCCGCCTGCGCTATCCGGCGCGCATCGTCATGCATCAGGACGTCCAGATGCAGACAGTCTATGGTTTCCAGGGTGAGCGCCTCCAGGGCCTGGGCCCCGGACCCGGCTGGCCCCCGGCCGAAGACACCTACACCGGGGACTGGGCTGGGGAGGGTTTGGTTACTCTCCCCCGATTGGCTTTCCAGGCCTCCGACCACGGTCGCGACGAAATGGCTCACGTCCGGGCACTCCGCGGTCAGCGGCCGGGCGATGGGGTTTGGCTTCAGCTTCAACAGCGTCTCGCGCAGCTTGGCGCGGTCGTCGGTGAAATCCAGCGCGGTTCGTCCCGAGGTGGTGAAGATCGCTACCCGATCGGCCGGTGCGAGCGTCTCCAGGTTTCGCTCGACGCCACCGCGCGCCCACCCCAGGTCGTTGAGAGTCGCGTGCACATCATCAAACAGGTAGCCGACGAACCGCCGTGGCTGCGCCGGCGCCGGCGTCGGAAGGCTCTTCACGACTGGCGCGGCCCCCGCGGCCGGGACCGCCGCCTGGCTGGCCGTCGGGCTGGCTGTCTGGCCAGCCGTCGCTTCTACCGAAAATGCACTGATGGCTTGCTGCTTACCGCCGTCAAAGAGCTGGAAGTCCTCCTTCCGGAGGTGGCCGACCGCATGGCCTTCGCGATCGCGGACCACCACCGGCACCAGCACCAGACTGGTCTTCGTGCGAAACGTCGGCGCCTGGCCGCTGGCGGAGCTGGCGGCCGGTTGCGCCACCAGCGTCAAGCCAGCGCCCACGAGCGCCAGCGAAAGGAACCACACCGTTCGTCGCGATGGCATCGACAGGACCCCTTCTTACGATAGCTCCGAAGCGCCGCCGTCCGCCGAAACAAAAGGGCCGGCCCCGCTACAGCGACCGTTCGACCAGGTCGCAGAGAATGTGGCCAAGCATGATGTGCGACTCCTGGACGTACGCCGTGGCGCCGGCCGGAACGCGGATGGCGACATCCGCCAATTCCGCCAGCTTCCCGCCGCGCCCGGAGAGCGCGATGGTGCGCAAACCGTGCTCGCGGGCGCACTCGAAGGCGCGCAGAACATTCGCGGAGTTGCCCGAGGTGCTGATCCCCACCAGCACGTCTCCGGGCCTGCCGAGCGCTTGCACCTGGCGCGCGAAGATGCCCTCGAAGCCGAAATCGTTGGCCCCGGCGGTCAGGATGGAAGTGTCGGTGGTGAGCGCCATGGCAGCGAGCCCCGGGCGCATGAAAGACTGGCTCAATACGCCCACGAACTCCGCCGCGATGTGCTGCGCATCGGCGGCGCTGCCGCCGTTTCCGCACAGCATCACCTTTCCCCCGTCCCTGAGGGCGGCCGCGATCATTGCGGCGGCGTCCAGAATCGGCTGCTGGCAGTGCGCCAGCAGTCTCTGCTTCGTCGCGATCGATCCCAGCACGTGCCGCCGCAGGCGCTCCCCGGCGGTGCGCGGCAGCGCGGCAGGGGACTCCGGCGCCTCGGCCATCCACTGGCCGATCCGCAGCGCCGCGTCGGAGAGATCCTCCGCCACCAGGTCCGGGTACACGTCGCCGGACGCTTCGTGCGCGCGCCCGTAGCCCGTGCGCACCAGAACCGTGGTCGCGCCCGACCGGCTTCCCATCTCGATGTCGGAAGGTTTGTCCCCGATGACGAAGGCCTCGGCGAGGTCGAAGCCCAGCTCTTGGGCGGCCCGGCGCGCAAGTTCCGTTTCCGGCTTGCGGCAGGCGCAACCCTCGCTGGGAAGGTGCGGACACCAGTACACGCCGTCCAGAACGATTCCCTCGCGGGCCAGCTCCGCCGCGATGAATTCGTGGATCTTCGCCAGTCCCTCGACGTCGAGCAGCCCCCTCCCGACCACCGACTGGTTGGTCAGCAGGACCAGGCGTAACCCCTGTTGCTGGAGCAGCCGCAGCCCCGCAATGGCATTCGGGAGAAACTCCACCTCGCCGATCGAGGTCAGGTGGTCCCGCTCGACGATGAGCGTGCCATCCCGGTCTAGAATTACGGTTCGGTTGTCGATGATGCGCCTCCGGTTTGCATGAAGAACTGCTGGGCCAGTGCGTAGGATTCGGGCGTCCCGATGTCGATGAAGCGCGCCCGTCGCTTGAAGGCGTGCAGGCCTTGCCATAGCCACTGCGGAAGAACCTGGACTTCCAGGGAAAGCGGCGTCCCGGCCGGCAGCGCCGCCAGAAACGGCTCCGAGAAAGCATACACTCCCGCGTTCACCCATCCCGGCCCGCCGCCGGAGCGCTGCTGCTTTTCAAAAAAGCTCGTCACGCGCCGGTTGTGCGAAATCACCACGCTGCCGAACCGCCCCGCGTCGTCCGCTTCGACCACCGCCATGGTGGCGTAGAGGCGGGCAGCGAGATGATCCGCCACCAATTCCGCGAGGTCGATGGCGCAATAGGAATCGCCGTTCATGACCATCCAGGTCCCGCCGTCGCCGAAGCGATCGTGCGCCTGCTTCAGCGCTCCTCCTGTGCCGAGCGGCCGCTCTTCCACCGAATACAGGATCGGGATGCCCCGATGCTCCCGCCCGGCCGCGGCCTCGACGTCCTGGCCACGATAGCCGGTGCACAGGATGATGCGTTGTACGCCGGCGGCCGCCACCTGCTCGAGCAGCCGATGGATGAACGGACGCCCATTGACGGGCGCCACCGATTTGGCGGAGTCCGGCAGCACGGGCCGGAGACGCGTTCCCTCGCCCCCTGCCAGGATGACGCCGGTGCTGATCTGTTCCTTCCGCACAGTCCTACAACGAACGCGTCCGCCAGACCTGCAGGCCCCTGGGTTCCAGGGCGCAGTTGGTGACCACGCCTCCCCGGCGCTCGAGCGCCTTGCGGACCTCGTATTGCCGGTGCGTTTCGCAGTACAGCAGCAGGTAGCCGCCGCCGCCCGCTCCCATCAGCTTACCGCCGATCGCGCCGTGCTTTCGAGCTTCTTCGTACAGCGAATCGGTGATGGTGCCCTCTGTGATGGCGGGGTTCATCCGCTTCTTGTTTACGAAGCCTTCGTGCAGCAATTCGCCGAACCCGGTTAGGTTCCCCTTCAGCAGGGCATGCTTCATGTCGTACACGAGGCTGTATATCCGGCCCATACCCTCCAGCGTCGCGGCCCGCTTCTCATGGTAGTAACGGATCTGGCGGTCGATCAACCCGGTGTTGGCGCGGACATTGCCCACATAGCATAGCATCAGGTGCGCCTCCAGGTCGGCCAGCAGGTTATCGTCCAGCCGGAGCGGATTCACCAGCACGCCGGAGGCGGAAAACTCGATCAGGTTGAAACCGCCGAAGGTGGTGGCATACTGGTCCTGCATCCCGCCCGCGATCTTGAGGTCCTGCCGCTCGATGGCGTAGTTCAGCTCGGCGAGCTCGTAGGGATCGAGAACCAGGTTCTGATAGGCCGCCACCGCGCCGATGATCGCGCCCACCAGCGCCGACGATCCCCCCAGGCCGCTGCCCGGAGGGGCGTCGCAGCGCACGTCCAGATCGAATCCCATCGAGCACCCCAGGCGCCGGATGGCCGCCTTGGCCAGGTCCAACACGCCGTCGTAGACGGGCTCCTCCTCGAGGCTGTAATTGGCCATGTAGCCCAGATCCACCGAACGGATGCGAACCGCCTTGTCCGGACGCGGATACACCGTTACCCGCGCGTAGTTGCGGATGGTGGCGCACAGTACCGCGCCCGCCCGGCGCTCGAACCAGTGCGGGAAATCGGTGCCGCCGCCCGCGAAGCTGATGCGCATGGGGGCTTTGGAGCGGAGGATGCCGGTGGACGTTTTCGGGTCGATCTCGAGTCCCGGAAGGAAGTCGACCGTGGAGGTGTCCATTGCCTGTTCGCTTGCCCGGAGCGGATGGTCAAGCGAACTATCGGCAGCGCCAGGTCAAAAAAGTAGTGGGGCAGACTTTTCAACCTGCGGAACCGAGCCACGACCGCAAGGGAGTGGTTCCACGCGCGAGCACATCGTCACACGGTAGGAGCGCTACAGGATTTCCCAGTCGTTATAGCGCAACAGCACCACAGTGACGTTGTCGGGGCCGCCGCCGGCCTTGGCCTGCGTGATGAGTTGCTCGCCCTGGTACTGAAGCGGAGCGTCGCGAGACAGGGTGGCGGCGATCGCCGCATCGGTGACCGGCCCGGTAAGCCCGTCGGAACACAGCACGATGACGTCGCCCGGCACGAGATCTTCCTCGTGTGTGCGGACTGTCAGCTCGGAGGTGGTCCCCACCGCCATCGTGAGCACATTCTTGTGCGGGAAGTTGCGGACCTCCTCCTCCGACAGGCCGAAGCGCAGGCGTAGTTCGTTGACCAGCGTCTGGTCGTAGGAGAGTTGGGTCAGCGCTCCGTCGCGCCACAGGTAGGCCCGGCTGTCGCCCACATTGGCGATGAGCAGCCGCGGCAGCGCCCAGAATGCCAGCACGAAGGTCGATCCCATGCCGCTGCATCCTTCGTCGGCGCGGGCTTTCTCGAGCACCCGGCGGTTGGCCTCCTTGATGGCCGCCTCGACCGTCGGGGCAGGCTCCAGCAGAGGCGTGCTCCGCAGGTACTCCAAGACCGTTTCCACGGCCATCGAGGACGCCACCTCTCCGCATAAGGCGCCGCCCATTCCGTCCGCGACAATGGCTACGCGCAGGGCGGGGTCGATGGACCAGTAGTCTTCGTTGTTCTGGCGGACCAGGCCCATATCGCTGGTCCCCCAAGCTTCGAGCGTCGGGAGATAGTCGCCGGTCGGGTTCACTTGGATTCCATGAGTATGGTATCACGGAGCCGGGCAACGGGGTGTGGAGGGGGCTCCGGGAGGAGAATTGCCTCAGAATTCGCGGCCGAGCTGGCAGGCGTGATCGAGGTTCCGCTGGCGGTAGGTGTCGTCGCCGGGCATCATGCCGCCAAGGATCTCCAGGCGCGCCTCCTGGACGCCTACGCCCAGCAAGCGGTCGGTCAATGTGATGGTGCGCATAGCCGCCGCTACGCCGGTTTCTTCGAGGTGCTCGGCAGTGTGGCCGGCGGAACATAGAACCAGCGCCTTTCGGATGGAGATTCTCGTTCGTCTCTGGTTGTCGGGCTCGTAAAAATAGGCGTAGCCGAGAGTCAGTACGCGGTCGAACCATCCCTTGAGCTTCGCCGGGCAGTCGCTCCACCAGAGAGGGTAGATGAAGGCCAGACCATCGGCGCGCTCGATCTTGAGCTGCTCCTGGCGGACATCCTCGGGGACGGCCGCGCCGGGATCGGGTCCGATCTCGCGCAAGTACTGGGTCTCGTCCATTTCAGACTGAAAACCCATCCCATAGAGGTCGCCAATCTCGAAGGTATGGCCGGCCTCCCGCAGGCCGCGCGTGAAGCTCTCGAGGACGGCGCGGCTGAACGAGCTCGAGCTGGGATGCGCGAATACGACGTAAACGTGCATGTTCTCAAAGGGCGTGGTATTTCCCGCGCTTATAGTCGCCGACCACTTTCAGCACGTCCAGGCCGTATTGAATGGGACGCAGGTGCGACTTCTCCCCGGCATAAATGGTGGGGATGGCTACCTCGGCGATGCGCAGGCCCTTCACGCGGGCCAGCACCATCATCTCCAGGTCGAAGTCGAACGAGCCGGAGAGCTTCTCGAAAGGGATGGCCTCGAGCGTTTTCCGCGAGTACAGCATGTATCCGCTGTGGTACTCGGCAAGCTTCAGGCCGAAGGCCCAGTTCTCGATGGCGGTGAGGGCCTTGTTGGCGAGGAACTTATAGAACGGCATACCGCCGCGCAAGGCGCCACCGCCCAACATGCGCGAGCCTTGCACCAGGTCGGCCGCGTCGCGATCCAGCGGATCGAGCAGCTCGGGAATCTTCTCCGGCGAATACTGGCCGTCGGAATGCAGCAGGACACCGGCGTCCGCGCCTTCCCGCAGCGCGTAGCGGAGCAGGGTCTTCTCGGCCTCGCCGTAGCCGCGGTTGGTCTCGTGCGTGAGCACCACGAGATTCGGAAACTCGGTCTGGAGCCGGGCCAGGGCCGCCGCGGTATCGTCTTTCGAGCCATCGTCGACCGCGACGTACCGCAGGATGCGCTGCTTCGCCTCGGGGGGAATCCGCGCGAAGACTTTCTCGACGGTGGCCCCGGCGTTATAGGCCGGTATCAGGACGAAAACGTTTTCAACCATTCTTTCGGAAGCTGGAAACGTAGTAGCGCATGGTGGTCTCGAGAATGTCGCGGACGCCCCACTTGGGCTCCCATCCCAGCAGGGTTCGAGCCTTGGTGATATCGGGAATGCGGCGGTCGGAGTCGTCGTAGCCCTGCCCGTAGAACTCCTCGGCGGGCACGTCGACAATCTCCGGCAGCGGCACCGCGGGGTCGCGGAACTTCTCGGCGTAAATCTCGCGCATCAACTCCGCCATCTGCCGGATCGAGATCTCGTTGGCGGGCGAGCCGATGTTGAGGATCTGCCGGTCGCAGACCCCGCCGGGGTTCTCGACGATGCGCCAGGAGCACTCCACCGCGTCGTCGATGTAGGTGTAGCATCGCCGGTTCGAGCCGCCGTTGACCAGCTTCATCTGCGTTCCGTTCAGCAGGGCGTCCATGAAGAAGGAGAAGACCCGGGGGATGCCCTCCTTCTCGTGCAGCAGGAAGTCGATTTTCGGCCCGATGAAGTTGAACGGCCGGATGATGGTGTAGTTGAAACCCATCTCGATGCCGTAGGCGTGCAGCACCCGCTCGAGCAGTTGCTTGGCGCAGGAGTAGATCCAGCGGTGCTTGGAGACCGGTCCCAGGATGTACTCGCTGGTATCCTCGCTGAAGGTGGCGTGGATGGGGTCCTCGGGGTCGGTTAGCCCGGCGTTTTTCAGGCTGGCCGCGGTCCTGCCGTAGACCTCGCAGGTCGAGAACTGGATCAATCGCTTGCCGTGCCGGACACAGGCCTCGGCGATCTTGAGGTTCTCGATGAAGTTGAGCCGGAAAACCTCCAGCGGGATCCGCAGATAGAGCCCCGGGTTGGCATAGGCGATCAGGTCGATCACCAGATCGGAGTCCCGGACCATGCTGTCGAGGTCCCATTCGGGGCTCCGGATGTCCAACTGCAGAAAGGTGAGATTGGGGTGTCCCAAGAACTCGGTGACTTTGTCGGTTTCGATATCCACCGCGGTTACGGTGTGTCCTTCGGTGAGCAGCCGATGGGTCAGGTGCGACCCGATAAAACCGCCTGCCCCCAGGCTTAGGATCTTCATTCTGCCGGCGCCTCCACTCCCCAATACGCCATGTGACTAAGCTTGCGATACTAGCACATTGTGATCTGCCTTTTCTTGCAGCGGTCGGCGGACCTCCCCAGCCCGGAGATCGCTCTGGCGGCGGGCCTGCTGGCGGTGGCGTTGGCCGCGGCGCAGTTCAGGTCGCGGTGGCTGGGATGGTGGGAGGGTCCGCTGGCGCGCCTGGCGCGAAGGAAGTGGCTGGCGATTCTGGTGGCTGCCCTTGCCCCGCTGCTGCTGCGCGCGATCCTGCTGCCTTGGTTCCCGGCTCCCGAGCCGCGCTGCGACGACGAGTTCAGTTTCCTCCTCGGGGCGGACACGCTGGCGCACGGCCGCCTGGCCAACCCGCAGCACCCGTTCTGGGTCCACTTCGAAAGCGTGCACATCCTGGTCCGGCCGGTGTACGCGAGCGCGTTCCCAATGGCGCAGGCGGCGGCGCTGGCCGTGGGGAAGGCGCTGTTTGGGCATTGGTGGGCCGGCGTGTGGCTGGGGGTCGCGCTGATGTGCGGCGCCATCTGCTGGATGCTGCAAGGATTCCTGCCGCCGCGATGGGCGTTGCTGGGCGCCCTTCTGGTGGCCCTGCGGCTAGGCGTTTCCAGCTACTGGATGAACAGTTACTGGGGCGGCGCCGTGGCCGCGGCCGGAGGCGCGCTAGTGCTCGGGGCCCTGGTGCGGATCATGCGCGCGCCTGATTGGCGCCACGCTGCGGCGATGGGCCTGGGGCTGGCCGTGCTCGCCAACAGCCGGCCGTTCGAGGGCGCGGTTTTCGGCGCGGTGATCGGTGTGGTGTTGCTGGCCTGGATGCTGGGGCGGAGCGGCCCCTCGCGCGGGATGGCGTGGCGTGCCATCGTCCTTCCGCTGGCGGCGGTGCTGGCGCTGACGGGCGCCGGAATGGGGTTCTATTTCGCGCGGATCACCGGCAAGCCGTGGCTGGCGCCCTACGTTCTATATCGCAACACCGCGACCATGGCCCCGCACTTCCTGTGGCAGTCGCCGCGCCCGCAGCCTCTCTTCAACAACCGCGAGCTTCGGCACTTCTACTTGGGCTGGGAGATGAACGCCTATCTTCACGCGCTCCAGGCGCCGCTGCACGACTTGAAAGAGAAGACGGGGGCCTACTGGCGGCTTTACTTTGGGCCTCTGCTCACCATCCCGCTGGTCGCCTTGCCGTTCCTCTGGCGCGACCGCAAGGGGAGGCGACTGCTGCTGATGGGCGCGGCGTTCTCGCTGGCGCTGGTGGGGCAGGTGTGGCACAACGCCCACTACGCGGCGCCGGCCACGGGACTCGCGGTTCTGATCGTCCTGATGGGAATGCGGAGGTTGCGGCTGTGGCGCTGGCGGCGGCGCCCCGTGGGGCTGTGCCTGGTCCGTGGATTGCCCGTGGCCTGCGCAGCGATGCTGGTGGTTCAGGTGCTGGCCGCGCGCCTGCCGGCCGATGTCGCCGGGCAGGGCAGTTGGCGCTGGCCGGCGCTGGTGGGCGTGGAGCGCGCCCGCATCCTCGGCCAACTCGAGCGCTCGGGAGGGAAGCACCTGGTGTTCGTTCGCTACGCGGCGCGGCGCGATCCGGGCAATGAGTGGGTCCACAACGACGCGGACATCGACCACTCGCCGGTAGTCTGGGCCAGAGAGCTGGACCGGACCGGCAACGCCAACCTGATCCGCTATTTCGAGGGCCGGCGCGTGTGGCTGGTCGAGCCGGAGGCGGCGCCGCCACACCCGATCCCGTACCAGGAGGCTCCGCCGCGGCTAATGCCGTTCATCCAACTCGGCGCTCCCGGCATCGAGCCACTGCGCTCGCCCGAGGCGGTGAGGCGCAGAGTCCTGGAGAGGTCCGAGGGGGGGGCCGGCGCCCTCCACAGTTGCGACGTCTGGAATTTCTATTTCGCCGAAGTCACCGGCGTCGCCGGGCCGGAGGCCGACCAGGGGTGCTATGCCGGCAACGACCGCAGCCTGCCGGTAAGCTTCGATTACTGGTTCGCGTGGGTCGCGCGGCAGCGGTAAGGCAGTACGTATCAATTCGGTGGTACAATACGTGTGATGTCCAAGCTTACGCTCAGTGTCGACGAAGCCGTAGTGGCGCGCGCGAAGCGCTACGCGAAACAGCGAGGCCTGTCGGTATCCAAGCTCGTGCAGACCTACCTCGCCATCGTCTCGGACCCTCCGCAAGCGGGCGAGGATCCCCCCATCCTGCGGTCGCTAAGGGGAACGCTGAAGAAGGCCGACCGCGGCGAGTACCGGCGCCATTTGGCGCGGAAGTACCGGTGAGCAAAATCCTGGTCGACATCAACGTGGTGCTCGACGTGCTACTGGACCGCAAACCGCACGCCGGGCCGAGCGCGGCGCTTTGGGCGGCAATCGAGACGGGAAGGGCCGAGGGGGTGCTGGCCGCTCACGCGGTCACGACGATCCACTACCTGGTCCGAAAAGAGCGAGGGGCTTCCAAAGCGCGGCGCACGGTGGTCACGCTCCTTCGGGTCTTCGGAATAGCGGCTGTCGATGAGGATGTGGTCCGGCAAGCCCTCCAGTTCTCCTGGCCGGATTTCGAGGACTCGGTCACCGCCTCAGCCGCCCAGGCCGCCGGATGCGATGCGATTGTGACCCGAGACCCCAGGGGCTTTCCCAATTCGCCCGTCCAGGTCCTCACGCCCGAGGCGGCGGTGGCCCTGTTCGCCAGAGGCTGACTTCCAAAGCACGTTGTCCGGGGTCCCTGTTGTATACTCTGAACGCCCTTGCAAGGAGCTTCCGGGCCTGGATCTGGATGAGGTTTTGCGCCAGCGCCTGGGTGCGCGGGGCTGTCATGGATAGGGAACCAACCCTCGAGGACGCGATCGTCCTGGCGGCGGAGTCGCATCGCGGTCAGGTGGACAAGGCCGGCGCGCCGTACATCCTGCACCCGCTGCGGGTGATGCTGCGGCTGAAGGACGCGGCGGACAGGATCGCCGCGGTGCTGCACGACGTGCTCGAGGATACCGCAATCACCGTCGAATTCCTGCGGGAGCGAGGATACAGCGAAGAGGTCCTGAATGCGCTGGATGCGCTGACTCGGCGCGCGGGCGAAAGCTACGCCGATTTTATCGAGCGGGCGGCCGGGAACCCGCTAGCCCGGCGGGTCAAACTGGCGGATCTGGCCGACAACATGGATGTCAGCCGGCTGCGTGATGTCACCGAGAAGGACCGGGAGCGGCTGGCGCGCTACCAGGCCGCGCGGGAGCGGCTGACTTCCGCATAAGCCCCCGCGCGGCGATGCGATAGGATGGGAGTGCAACCCTATGCCCCTCTACCAGGTAATAGTCCTTGCTATTGTCCAGAGCCTCACGGAGTTCCTGCCCGTGTCCAGCACCGCGCACCTGAGGGAAGTGCCGCTCCTGCTGGGCTGGGATAACCCCGCGCTGAACAGTCTGGACTTCGACATCGCGCTCCACCTGGGCACGCTGCTGGCGCTCCTGGCGTACTTCTACCGGGACTGGATCCAGTTGGGAGCACAGGCGTTCGGGCTCAAGTACCAGCCTGATCCGGTTCTGGGGCGGAACCGGAAGCTGCTCTGGCTGCTGGTCATCGCCACCATTCCCGTGGGAGCGCTGGGGTACCTGTTCAAAGACCAGGCCGAGGGGCCGTGGCGCAACTCCCTGGTCATCGGGACCATGCTGATCGTCGTCGGATTGGTCATGTATCTGGCCGAGATCCTGGGCCAGTTCAAGAAGGACATCGGGCAAGTGTCTTTCGCCGACTCGATCGCGATCGGGGTGGCGCAGGCGCTGTCCATTGTTCCGGGTGTGTCGCGCAGCGGGATCACGATCTCGGCCGGACTGATGCGCAACCTGGACCGGCAGACCGCGGCCCGCTTCTCCTTCCTTCTGGCGACGCCGGCACTGGCCGGGGCGGCCCTGAAAGCCTTCCTGGACTTGCGGAAACACGGGGGCCTGTCGCCGGAGATGCAGATCCCGGTTATCGTCGGCGTGCTGGTGTCGGCGGTCACCGGGTGGATCGTGATCGCGTTCTTCCTGCGTTTCCTGCGCAACCACACCCTGCGATTCTTCGTGTATTACCGGATCGTTTTTGGCATAATAGTAATCGCTCTGGCCATCTTTGTCCGCCGCACGGGATGAACGCCTTACCCGCGGAACGACATTCCCGCCTCACGGAGGCCGCCGGCGTCCTGTCGCTGATTGCCGGTTTGTTGATCTGGCTGAGCCTGGTCTCCTTCCACCCCGACGACCCGTCCTGGGACACGGCCGCCGGGGCGGTACACTCCAAGAACCTGATCGGACCGGCGGGAGCGCGCCTGGCGGACCTGTTCTTGCAGGCTTTTGGAGTGCTCTCGTTCGCGCTGCCGGTGGTGCTGGTCATACTGGCCTGGAACTGGGTGCGCTCGCGACCGGTCGCCTCTCCGCTGGGCCGGGCGTTCGGCTACCTGCTGTTCATCCTGAGCGGTTGCACGGCTTTCGAACTGGGGCCGACGTGGACCCTGTTCGGCGGTTCGGTTTCTTCGGGCGGCGCCGTCGGGGTGGTGCTGGCCGACTACGCGGTCGGCGCCTTCAACATCACCGGCGCGAGCCTGGTGACCTTCGCCTGTTTTCTGATCTCGCTCTACCTGGTTTCGAGGTTCCGCATCTCGCACCTGGCCAATGTGGCGGCCCTTCCCGGTCTGGCTCTGCGCCCGGTTCGGCGCTGGTGGGGCTCGCGGCGCGTCGCCACGCCGAGGCCTCCACGCAACCGTCCCAAGCCCGAGCCTGAGAATCGGCCTGAGCCGGAGCCTGAAGTTGTCCCGCCTCCGCCCGGGCCGGTGGCCGGGGAGCAACCGCCTTTCGAGCCGGACATCCCCATCCGCGCGCTCGACCAATTGCCCGAACCCGCGCCCGGCCCAATGTTGGTGGAGCCGCCGCCGGAGTCCGAGCCAAAGACCCGAAAGAAGACCCCAGCCCCGGCCGAGAGCCACGCGCCCGCGCGCAAAGCTTATGAGTTGCCTCCCACCTCGCTGCTCAACGAGCCGCAAGGCCGGCCGGCCTACGACGAAGACGAGTTGAAGCAGATCGCCGCGCGCATCCGGGCCAAGTTCGAGGAGTTCAACGTGTTCGGCTCGGTGGTGCAGATCAATCCCGGGCCGGTGGTCACCACCTTCGAATTCAAGCCCGAGGCCGGCATCAAGTACAGCCGCATTACCACGCTGAACGACGACCTGTGCCTGGGGCTGCAAGCGGAATCGATCCTGATCGAGCGCATCCCGGGCAAGCCCACGGTGGGGATCGAGGTGCCGAATTCCCGGCGCGAGGTGATCAGCCTGCGCCAGGTGCTCGAATCCGACGAGTTCACCAACTCCCCGTCGCGCCTGACGGTCACTCTAGGCAAGGACATCAACGGCCGCATCAAGGTGACGCCTCTGGAATCCATGCCGCACTTGCTGATCGCCGGCTCGACCGGTTCGGGCAAGAGCGTGATGCTCAATTCACTCATCATGTCGGTCCTGTTCAAGGCGACGCCCGACGAGGTGCGGATGATTCTGGTGGATCCGAAACGGCTCGAGATGGGGCTGTACGAAGGCATTCCGCACCTGCTCACGCCGGTCATTACCGACCCGAAGAAGGCCTCCAACGCCCTGCGCAACGCGGTGCTCGAGATGGAGCGGCGGCTGCGGCTGCTGGCCTCCCAGGGCGTGCGTAACATCGAGCAGTTCAACCGCAAAGTGCGCCAGCTCCGCAACGAGCCGATCCCGCTGTTCGAGGAGGAAACGGAGTCGCCCGAGGAGCTCCAGCCGCTGCCCCACATCCTGGTGGTGATCGACGAGCTGGCCGACCTGATGATGGTGGAGCGGCAGAACGTCGAGGAAAGTGTGACGCGGCTGGCGCAAATGGCGCGCGCGGTGGGCATGCACCTGGTGGTGGCGACGCAGCGGCCCAGCGTGGACGTGATCACCGGCCTGATCAAGGCGAACTTCCCGGCGCGCCTCAGCTTCCGCGTGGCCACGCGAGTGGATTCCCGCACCGTGCTGGACGTGATGGGCGCCGAGCACCTGCTAGGCAAGGGCGACATGCTGTTCCTGCCCCCGGGCTCCTCGCGGCTGATCCGCGTGCACGGCGCCTTTGTGGCCGAGCCGGAGATCAACCGCGTGGTGGATTTCTGGAAGCTGCAGGCCACGCCGGAATACGACCAGTCCTTCCTGGTCGCGCCGCCCTCGGACGATGAAGCGCCGGGCGAGGGCGAGGACTTCGCGGGCGAGGAAGATCCGCTCTACCGCGACGCCGTGCGCGTGGTGCTGGAGATGGGCAAAGCTTCCACCTCCACGCTCCAGCGCCGCCTGCGGCTGGGCTACGGCCGCGCCGCCCGCATNNATGCAGCGCGACGGCATCATCGGCCCGCCCGACGGCAGCAAGCCGCGCGAAGTCCTCAAAAGCCCCGACTGGCTCGACGAAGTAGACAATCGGTAGAGCCTGGCGACACTACTCCTCTTTGACTAGCGTCCAACTCGGATCGGGGTCGTACTCGGTCATGGCCGAGGCGAGTTGCTCGGTAGCGGGGCCCAGGTTCTTCTGGTATACGCGGCCCTGCTGGTTGACGATGAAGGTCACGATCCCGGAGCTGCCCCATTTGCTGGGATAAGCCACCAGCGCGTAGCCGGCGAGCATGTGGCCGTTAAGGACGTAGCTGAATCTGCCGCCCGGCGCATGCGGACCCTGCTGCTTCAGGATCCTGAAGTAATACCCGTGATAGGGGGTGCGCTGCCGCGCCGGAGCCGCCCCACCCTCGGTGCTGGCTGGTGTGCTCCGCGGCCGGCCCGCTGCTACGTAACCAGCCGCGCGCCTCTCGGCGATGAGGTCTCCCAGTGGACTCATGGGAGCGCCCTCGGGCGTGTCCCAGTACAATCCGTCGTGCTTGCCGGGTGTACTGGTGAACCTCTGCGCGTAGACCGCGAGGCCGTCTTCAGTGGTGTCCAACGGCTGGGTGAAGTACTCCCACTGCGCCACCACGTACGCGCGGCAGGTCATGATCGCGGAAAGCTCGTTGCGCCCGATTCTCCGATTCAGCATCTCTTCGAGCCCAGCCGCGGTGTCGAATCGCCATTGGCCCGCTTCCTGGACGATGGGGACCGGAAACGGATGCTTGTCCTCGCCAACCAGGAGCGTGAACTTGGTGTCGCTCACTTTCTCGAGCTGGGAGGCTTTGTGGAGGTTCGCGGCGAAGCGCTCCAGGGAATTTTGGTCCGCCACGGGATCGCCCGTGAGCAGCTTCTCCCGCTCGGGGCCGAAGACCGTCATCATGGCGGCCTGATCTTTCGCCTCCGCGGCGGCCAGCAGCGCCTTCACGGCGTCATCCGGAGTGGAGAACAGCGCCTGTTTCGGAGCCTCCTTTTGCGCGGGGCTCTGGGCGGCCAGCGCCGCGCCGGCGCAGAACAGGCCCAGGCATAGCAGCAGCGCCAACGCGAGCGACGCGCAGCGCCGACGATCAAGTAAGTTCATTCGTGGATTCATCGCTTCTTACCTCCGCGATCATGAGAGTCCGGCTGATTCGAAGGTCTGGATTCGGGCTGAGGCCGAGCGTTCTGCACCCGGCTAGCCGCGGGGGCGGGCCGGGACATCTCGGTCCGGCTGGCTTGCCCACGCTGGCTCTCCGCGCGCGCGCCGAACCCA
Organism: Bryobacterales bacterium; assembly: GCA_003137035.1. Lineage (GTDB taxonomy): Bacteria > Acidobacteriota > Terriglobia > Bryobacterales > Bryobacteraceae > Fen-330. Next base: position 19,827 of record PLEM01000192.1, read on the forward strand.
CCCTGGTTCCCGCCGAATGCGGGGCTCTGGGGCCGCTCCTGCTGGCGGGGCGGCGCTTGATACGCGGGCCGGTTTGGCGCGGGCCGCTGTTGTTGCGGAACTTCCCCGCGCCCGCGGTAGGCATCGATCCTCGAATCGTTGCCATTGATGTTGCGCTGGATGACCTTGTTGTTCACCACCGGCCGGTTGTTGTTGATGAAGGTCTCGTTGCGAACCACGGTTCTGTTGACCCGAACGTTGTTGTAGTTCACCTCGCGGTGAACGCCGTTGAAGCGATTCAGGTTGCCGTAGTTCACCGTCCGGTTCACGACCGTCCGGTTGCCAAAAACGTTCCGGAAATTGTTGTTCACGTACACGTTGTTGACGCGGATAAAGGGCCGGGATCGTCCCACCCAGCCTCCTCCGGAATCCCAGCCGTTGTAAAGAACACGGCGCCCGCGCCAGTCGAAGTCGTGGTTCAGCCACGCTCCGATCGCAAAGCCCCGTCCAAACGAAATGACGGCGCCCCCGAAGTAGCCCCCTCGGCCGTAGTACACGACCCCCGGGTCGTACACCGGCACATAAATGTACTGGGGCTGTGCGGGCCAAATCTCGATGTTGCCGCCGTCCTCCCGGATCTCCTGCTGCGGCGTCGAGACCAGATTGCCCGCGGAACGCGCCTGCGCGCGCAGACGCTGAACCGACTCGGTCACGTCGGTGGACTGGCTGGCATAGGCCTGCCCCACCGAAGTGGTCCAGTCCAGCTTGTCCGCCATCATGTAGAGAACCGTCGGGTAATGGGCGACGGATTGAACGCTGACGTCCCAGGACTCGGAGTCGATAGAGTTGGGGTCGGAATTGGCGCGCACGAAGCGCGCGGCCTCATCGATCTGATCCGGAAAGGTTGCGGCCAGCAGGACCTGGGCCAGCAGCGGGTCGGGATACAGCGCGATCGGCGCCAGCAGGTTGTCGAGCTGATCGGGAGAGAAGAACGCGCCGGACGAATCGTCCTGGCACAAGAGCAGCGGGGTGAACACCATCAGAAAAGCGATAGCTGGGATCACCATCTTCTTACGCATGACGGGATACCTCCAGATGTCTGTTTGCCGTTGGCGGCATTCGGTGCGCCGCAACCGCGGCGTTGGAAACGACTACGAAGTCCTCACGGAAGCGAAACCAGGACTTCCACATTGATGTGCCTTCCGTCGCTGCTATTATACGCCCGGCGAGATTCCGCCGGATGATCGTCCGCTCCCGGACACAGGCTCAAGGCCTGTGCTCAAGCGCCTACTTCTTGGGGTAGCCGACGGTTTGGGCCAGGGTGATCTTCTGATTCGGGCGCAGCTTCATGGCTTTGGACAGCGCCACGCGGTCGACCAAACCGCGCACCACGGTCGTCAGGCCCTCCGAGGCGCAGTACAGGTACACGTTCTGGGAGATGAATCCGGTCGCGGCGAAGGCCATCGAATCGTCCGCCCGGCCCTGCCTGGCCTGGTCCGCCACGTAAACCAGATTCAGCGGCGCCTGCCCGACGAACGGTTGTGTGCCCGTCGCCGCGCGGAGATCCTCCTTCAACACGGGATCGAGTTGGTGGGCCTTGGCGTTGTAAAGGTACAGACCATCGGCCAAGGCCACAAAGACGTCGATCTCCTGCCAGTTCATTGCCGAAGGGGCGGTGCGGTGGCCGTCCGGGCGGTTCACGCCCCAAGCCGCCCACAGCAGGTTCGACAACACTTGGGCCGGGAGTTTCTCGGAGCTGAACTCGCGGCCCGACCTCCTCTGACTGAGGGCCTGCATCAGCGGCTTGCCGCCCTCGGTTTGCGGTTTCGGCAGTGGGATCGGTTTCAGTTCCTGCGCGGGAACGCACGCCGCGACCAACAACAGACCGGCGAAAGAGCGGGACAAGAAGCTCATGAGTTCTCCTTCGGAGGTAGTCCGCTACTTCTTTGGATAGCCGACCGTCTGGGCCACGGTGACGAGTTGGTCCGGCCGGAGCTTCAGGGCCTTGGCCAGCGCCGCACGGTCCACCGAGCCGCGCACCACGGTTGAGAGCCCCTCCGAGGCGCAGTACAGGTACACGTTCTGGCTGATGAAGCCGGTATCGATGTAGGCGGTGTCGCTGCTCTTGGTCTTTGCCTGGTCCGCCACATAGACGAGGTTCAGCGGCGCCTGGCTGACGAACGGTTGTCCGCCCGTCGCGGCGCGGAAATCCCCGGCCGCCACCGGCTCCAGGCGGTGGTTCTTGGCGTCAAAAAGGGAAACGCCGTCGGAGGTGACCACGTAGACGTCGATTTCCTGGCGGTTGGAGGCCGACGGCGCCGTGCGCCTACCATCAGCGCGGTTCACGCCCCAGGCCGCCCACAGCAGGTTCGACAAAACCTGTGGCGGGAGCTTCTCGGAGCTGAACTCGCGCCCCGACTTCCGCTCGCTGAGCGCCTGCATCAGCGGCTTGCCGCCCTCGGTTTGCGGTTTCGGCAGTGGGATCGGTTTCAGTTCCTGCGCGGGCAGAGAGACTGCGACAAACAAGAGACCAGTGAAGAAACGCGATAAGAATCTCATGGACTACAGTATAGGCGCATCCGCCTCAGAGTTCGAAACGGATGCCCTGAGACAGCGGCAATGCGTCGGACCAATTGATAGTGACAGTCTGGCGGCGCATGTAGGCTTTCCAGGCGTCGCTACCGGCCTCGCGCCCTCCGCCGGTCTCCTTCTCGCCGCCGAAGGCGCCGCCGATCTCCGCGCCCGACGGCCCGATATTCACATTGGCGATGCCGCAATCGGAGCCCGACGCCGCGAGGAACCGCTCCGCCTCTTGCAGGTCCTGCGTGAAGATGCAGGACGAAAGCCCCTGCGGCACCGCATTGTGTTCGGCCAGAACTTCGCAGAAATGGCGATAGCGCATGACATACAGTATCGGCGCAAAAGTTTCCTGCATGACGATGGGCGTCTGCTTCGGCATTTCCGCGATAGCGGGACGCACGTAATGGGCGCTCGGATATTCTGTCGCCAGCACGCGCCCGCCGCCCGTGACAGTGCCGCCCGTGCGCGCGGCCTCGGCCAACGCATGCTCCATGGCCTCAAACGCGGCGCGGTCGATCAGCGGCCCCACCAGCGTCGTCTTCGCCAGCGGATCGCCGACGGAGAGCTTCGCGTAAAGCGATTTCAGGGAACCGACCAGCTTGTCATAAATGCTTTCGTGCACGAACAGGCGGCGCAGCGAGGTGCAGCGCTGGCCGGCCGTGCCGACCGCGGCGAACAGAATCGCGCGCTCCGCCAGCTCCAGCTTCGCCGACGGGCAGACGATCATCGCATTGTTGCCGCCCAGTTCCAGGATGCTGCGGCCGAAGCGCTCGGCCACAGCCGGACCGAGCACGCGCCCCATCGCAGTGGATCCCGTGGCGCT
>PLEM01000453.1 GCA_003137035.1 Bryobacterales bacterium
CTGCCCACGTAGGAAACTTCCACCACCGTGCGCCAACCCACTTCCCGTTGGATCCCGAGGGAGAATTGGTGCACCTTGGGGATCACGCGGTCCCGGTTGACGACGGTGATGCTTTGCCCCAGGAAAGTGGACAAACCGAGAGAACTGCCGGTGGGCATCAGGATGCCCGTGGGATACGGATTCGAAAGGCTGTTGCCGCTCAAGAAAACAGTGCCGCCAGCGGTAGCGACGTAAGGCGTGGAGGTGGAGAATCCCTGGGTGCCGGCCGGCGTGAACGTGGCCAGATAGCTGAGACCGTACCCGGCGCGTACCACCGTCTTGGGGGTGGGATGCCAGGCCAGCCCGGCGCGCGGCTGGAAGTTGTTCAGNNGTTCAGGTCGCGCTGGTAGGGCATGCGGTTGTTCGATCCGGTGAACAGCAGGCCGCCCGTCAAGTTGTATCCGGGCACCTGCAGGGGGCTCGTCGCGCTCGGATCGAAGCCGGCGTTCATCTGGTTGTTGCGCTCGGTCACAGGCGACTCGTAGTCCCAGCGCAGGCCCAGGCTCAGGGTGACGTTCTTGGCGATGCGCCAGTCGTCCTGCACGAAGGTTCCGTAATAGTGGTAGCCGTACGCCAGCGCCGGGTTGACGGGCACGCTGCCGCTGTTGGGGTAGCCGAGTAGAAAGGAGGCTACCGCATTCCCGTTGGCGCCGCTGGCGCTCAGAGGATTGGCTTGGGTGAATGTGGCGGTGAAGGCGAACTGTCCGAAACTCGACGTGGGCGAGTTGATGTTGTCCAGGATCGAGCGAACCTCTCCGCCGAATTTCAGCGAATGGCGGCCGATGTTCTTGTTGACGAATTCCGACCACGCCCAACTGCTGCTGAACGAAAGCTGGTTGCCATAGCTGCGCCCGGCGCCGAAGGTGTAGTCGCCGCTGATTGCGATGCTCGGAAAGTAAAGCGGCACCTGGCCCGCGAGCGAAGAGGGAAAACCCAACTTGGTGTAGTCGAAGCCGCTCGAATAGAGGTTGATCCACAGGTCGTGGCGCAAGTATGCCACGCGCGACGTCAGCACCATGGAGGGCGACAGCGTCGAGGTCAGATCGAAGTTTGCGCCCTGGCTGAAGCGTCCGTCGTTATACTGCGGCGAGGCCGCCGCCTCGGCGAAGCCGTTGGTGGGGTTCTGTTCGGTGCGGTTGCCGCGCACGAAGCGCGAAAAGAAGCGCTCCTTGTCGTTGATCACCTGGTCCAGGCGGAAGATGTGGGCGTCGTATGCGTCGGTGCGCGCGTTGGGCGAAACCACCAGGTTGTTGGTCTGGTAAGAGAGCGTTCCCGGCGTGCCGAGGTTGGGCTTGGGAATGTAGCTGGCAATCTTTACGGCCACCGGGTTCATCTGCGATGGCGGGATGACGTTGCCGGCAAACGCCTTGCGGGTGTACGTGCTCGTGCCGGTCTGGACGGTGCTCAGCGGATCGTAGATGGTGATCGGCTGGAGGTTGCTCTGCAAGGTGGTGTTGAAGTTCCCGGCCAATTGGTCCGGCATGGGCACCGTGGTGCTGAGCGGCGAGGGGATCTTGTCCCGGATGATCTCGTAAGAGTACATGAAGAAGGTCTTATTGTGCCCGTTGTAGAGGTGCGGAATCACGATCGGGCCATCCAGCTCGAAGCCCGGCTGGTTCCACTTGAACGCGGCCCGCTTCGTGTTGATGCGGTTGGCATCCAGGGTGTTGGCGGCCAGCGCGTCGTTCCGGCTATACCAATAGGCCACGCCGTGGTAGTTGTTGGTTCCGGACTTGAGGCTGACGGAGACCGTGCCGCCGGCGGTACGCCCGTACTGCGCATCGTAGTTGCTGGTCTCGATGCGGAACTCCTGGGTGGCATCGGGGTTCGGGACGAACGCCATGTTGGCTGCGCTGGTGGTCTCGGTGCCGGTATCGGGCACGCCGTCCAGCAGCAGATCGCTGGCCCCCAGCCGCCCTCCGTTGATCGAAAGGGTTTCGGCAATGTTGTTGCCGGAATCGAACGGCCGCGCCGAACGGCTCAGGGCGTTGGCCCCGATGTTGAACTGGGCGCCCGAAGCGGCAGCGGCAATCAGGAACGGGTTGCGCCCAACCGATGGCAGGTCGTGGACATTCTCCTCGCTCACCACCTGGCCCTTATCGGAGGCCACGGTTTGCAGCAGTTCGGTTTCGGCGGTCACCGTGATCTGTTCGGCGAGTGCGCCGACCTCCAACTGGAAATCCTGCTGGACATGTTCGCCGACGCGCAATTCCACGCGCTCGCGAACCGCCTTCTTGAATCCCGCCGCCGTGGCCGCGATCCGGTAGGCGCCGATCGGCAGCACCGGCAGAGCATAGTAGCCGGATTCATTGGTGAGCGCATGGCTCACCTCGTTTGTGGCGAGGTTGGTAGCCTCGATCGCGACCTTCGGGACCACGCCGCCCTGCGTGTCCCGCACGATCCCGTTGACCTCGGCCCGAAAATCCTGGGCGATGACCGGCAGACACACGGCCAGCGCCAATAGACACAATCGACGATATGAGTTCGCAGACATAACCTCTCTCCTCTTCGGAGGACGATATCACATCTGCTAGCGAGGCGCAAGAAGTTTTTGGAGTTTGGCGCCCGCGACCCGCTTTTTCGCGCGCGGCAGCGCAGGCTGGCCGGTGCGTCTCCGCACCCGGAGATATACTTGTACCTCGGAGACCACCATGAGAACCGCGTCCAGGATCATTGTACTTGCCGTGTGCGCCACCGGGTTGCTGGCCCAACGCCCCTGGCAACAGATCGCCGTCCCTTCGGTCAGTGAGGCGGCCGCCAATTTCCGCACGCCCCCGCGCGAATACGGAGCCATCCACTGGGCCATCTGGGGCAACGAATTGACCCAGGCGCGCATCGTCCAGGAGTTCGACCAGTTGGTGGCCAACGGGGTCTATGTGGTCAACCTCGCCCCCGCTCGCGGCATGAGTCCCAAGTACTTCTCGCCCGAACATCTCGCTCTCATGAAGTTCGCCGTCGAGGAGGCCCGCAAGCGCGGCATGAAGGTCTGGCTGGCCGACGAGGGCAGTTACCCCAGCGGTTTCGCCGGCGGAAAAATCAGCGAGGAATATCCGCGGCTCACCATGCAGGGAATCGTCGC
>PLEM01000106.1 GCA_003137035.1 Bryobacterales bacterium
GCCAGGGAGCGGTCCCAGGCGCGACGCAGTTACGGACGGATTACGGTAGGCGCGAGCGGGTTCCGTTGCTACAATAGGAACATACTCTGGGGCGTTCCGCCGGTACTTGCGGGCGCACACCAAATCCAATTTCGTGCAGGGAAACATCATGAAGACGAAGAGCGTCCAGACCGCATCGACTCCGGCCACTCGCCCGTTCAACGAAGGCGTGTTCCGAATCTTCAACCGGGTGATCGAGTGGGGTACAGGGGAGCGGCTGGAACTGATCAACATCACCGAACGGATCAACGATCTGGTGCGGAAGAGCGGGGTACGGGAGGGACTGGTTCACCTCCAGTCGCTGCACACCACCACCGCTCTGTTCTTGAACGAGTGGCAGGATGCGCTGCTCGAGGACATGAAAGCCTGCCTGGAACAGGTGGTGGACCGGCAGCGGGAATGGCGGCATAACGATCCGCGCTACTCGGATTGCGAGCGCGCCAACGCCGATTCGCATTTGCGAGGCATGTTGCTGGGGCAGGCCCTGTGCCTCCAGGTGCGCAACGCGAAGGTGCTGCTAGGCGCCTGGCAGAACATTATCTTCGCCGAGTTCGACGGTCCGCGCAGCCGCACGCTGGCGGTGCAGGTTTCTGGCATCTAGCGAGACCTCTCTGGTACACTAGCAAGAGTCGTTTCTAGAATGCTGATTGCCAGGGAATTCGTCGCTTATATCGCGCGCCAACTCGTAAAGAAGCTGAGCGGCTCGATGATGGACACCGTCGAACCGCAGGTAGTGTCGGAGCTGATCGCCTCGGTTATCACCGGAGAGCTGGAGATCGAGGACCGGCTCAACGACGAGGTTCGGGATATCCTGAGCGAGTACAGCGAGTACATGCGCCGCGAGGGCGTCAGCTACCAGGAAATGTTCCGGCGGATCAAGAACACGCTGATCTCACAGCGCAAGGTGATCCGCGCGGCGGGCCGCGACACCGGCGACCACATGAAGTTGTCGCGCGACAAGGTGATCGACATTTCCCACAAGGTGATCACGGCCTTGCGCAAGGCGCGCCAGGTGCGGCTCAAGAAGCAGCCCAACGAGGTGCGGCTGGAGCTGGTCCGCGAGATCACCGAGATTCTTCAGATCGAAGAGAAGGTCGATCATACGGCCCGCGACAAGATCCGCTCGCAGAAGCGCGAGATTCCCGAAGGCAGCGAGGAATGGGACCTGCTGCTGCGTCGCTACTATGCCGAGGAGCTGAAGAAGCTGGGCATCGAGCTTTCGCGCTGAGCGGGCTCCGCTACGGGCGGTACACCAGGAATCCCGAGTTCTCGAAGACCGTCGTGCGGCCTGGCAGGCGGTGCGCCGGTTTCAGGACGAAATAGCCGACGCCATCGGCAGGATAGGCGCCCATTCGCTGCCAGCGCGCCCACCACTCGAGCGCGAAATCCCGCAGGAAGTTGACCTGGCCGCCGCTCTTCCAGTCGACGTAGACGGCGCGGAGCGCGCGGGCGCGGAAGATTCCGGGGTAAAGTTCGCGGCCGGCGTCGGGGAACTGAAAGACCGCGTCCTGGGGGGTGGAGGAACGCGCCCAGGCGGCCAGCGCGCGCAGGCCGGCGTTCTCGGGGGACGGAGGCTTGGGGAGTCCGAGGGCGGGGATCAGGAAGAAGGGAATCAGGATTGCGGCGGCCCAGGGCGCGAGCGCCCACTGGCGCCGGCCCGAGTCGGCCCAGGCCGCAAGCGCCGCCAGGAGCGCCAGCGAGAGCGACAGCCAGCCGAGCCCGCCGGTCAGCGGCTGCCCCGCGAAGGTGCTCACGGGTATCGCGAACGCCAGCAGGAACCACAAGGCGCTCTCCCACCAGCGCCGCTGCTCGCCCGCTTTTGCGGCGGCGATGGCGGCCAGGATTCCCGCCATCGCGGCGACGAAAAGCACCGCCCGCGCGGGCTGGATCTGCGGCGCCAGGATCCACTTCCATTTTTCCAGCAGCAGCCAGGAGGCGGGGATCGACAGGAGGCCGGCGAGCGGCAGGCCGATCAGGAAGAAGCGCAGGTCCTGGGAAGCGGACTTGCGCACGCGCCAGTACGCGGCCAGCGAAGCCGCCCACAGGAAAAGGTAGTGCCAGATCCACTGCGGCGCCCAGAGGGAAACCCAAACATATGGGGCGCGCAGGCGTTGGATGCGCTCGAGCTCGGGATCGATGCGGCCCAGGAACGCCTGCGACCCGTCGGCGCCCGCCTGAATGCGGGAGAGCGCGAACAGAATCAGAACCCCGCCCAGGATCGGAAGGAGTCCGCAAATGCGCCGCCGCATCACCGCGCGCTGCGAAGGCCAGAGCGCGAGGCAGAAGAAGACGATGCAAAAAGGGACGACCGAAGGCGCGTGGTACATCAAGCCGAGGGAAACGGCGATGCCGGCGGCGAGACTGCGGCCGTGCGCCGCCAGACCGAGGGCGAAGAACAAGAGCAAAATGGCGAACCCGCGCGGCACGGGTTCCAGCTCGATGGTGAGCACGGTGGGACCGGCAATGGCCGCGCCCAGCGAGAAGACGGCCGCCACCAGCAGGCCCATGCGCGTGGAGAGCCGCAGGGCTCGTGCCAGCAGAAAAACGCCCAGGATTCCGAGCGCCCGGAAGAGAAACTGCTGGGCGGCCAGCAGGGCCNNGGGAAACTGGAAGAAGGTCAGCAGGGTGAGGGCGACGATGGCGCCGCCAACGCACACATATCGCGCCGCCGCGCCAGGCTGCGGCCCGGTGAGCGTTACTGCGCCGGAGTCTTGTCCAACTGCTGCTTGGCCCAAATTCGGTTCGGACTCAGTTCGAGCGATTTGAGAATCTCCCTGCGGGCCTCCGCGTTGTGGCGCGCCTTCCGCAGTGCAACGCCAAGCCACAAGTGGGCTTCGGCCGAGCGGGGATCGATCTCGATGGCCTTCCGGAAATCGCGAATCGCCAGTTCGATCCCTCCGCCGAAGGCCGGAGGAAGGTAGTAGTTTCCCACGCCCCGGCTGAGGCGGGCCAGTGACGACCTGGGGTCGAGCTCGAGGGCCCGCTCGATGGAAGAGCGCGCGCACCGTCCATACTTGAACGCCAGCAGTACCTGTGCCGGAACGACCTGGCCGCACAGGGTGCCGAGGATCCGGTGGTGCTCGGCCACGGCCGGCTGAAGCGCGACGGCGCGTTCGGCGGCGTGGATGCCNNCCTTGGCCGGGGCCTTCGCGGCGGCCTTGGCGGCGGGCTTGTCGTGCAGTTCCAGATCCACTTCGGCGAGGTAGGACTCGGCCTGCGCCAGCCGGAGGTGCGCACCGGCGTCCTTGGGTAGCTTCGCCGCAGCGCCGGCGGCCTCGCGAACGGCCCGGTCGAGCGCGGCGCGGTCCTGCCGGTCGCGCGCGCTTCGGAGATCGTCCGGCGGGGCGGCCAGGGATGCGCTTACCAGCGCGAGCGTGATGGCGATCAGAGGCACTCAAGCCATTCTAGCTCGCCCTTCTCACATCGGATCGCGCTCCGCGGCAGGTCCTGTGTGAGGAGGCTGGGCTAAAGTGCGGCGACTCTCCTTTGCACGAGGAACAGGTAGATGCCCAGAGCGAACAGCAGCGCGCCATTGATCGCCAGCGCGATCGGGGCGCCGATGTGGGGCACCAGCAATCCGCCGAGCAGGCTGCCCACCGGCATGCCGCCGCGGAAGGCCACGCCGTAGACGCTCATCACGCGGCCGCGCATGGCATCCCCGACGAGCTGCTGAACCAGCGAACTCACCAGCGAGAGGACACCCACCAGGCACGCGCCCGCCAGAAACAGGAAGACGCAACTGGCCGGGAGGAGTCGGCAAGTGGCGAACGCGCAGGTGGCGAGGCCCAAGCCGGCCAGGAACATGAGCGCGGAGCGTCCTTTGGCGTGAGTGTTGCCGAGCGCGGCCACGACGAGCGCGCCGGCGATGGCGCCCGCGCCGTACACGGCGAGTAGCAGCGTGTACGCGCCGGCGCCGCGGCCGAACACGTTCTTGGCGAACACCGGAAGGAAAACTATCAGCGGAACGCCCAGCATAGTAGTGGCGAATGCCAGGCCGACCAGCGAGGGCAGGACGGGGTGCCGGCGCACGAACCGCAAGCCCTGCTTCATGCTGTCCATCACGCTTTGCCCGGTATGCGAGGGCACGAAGACCACGTGCAGAGAGAGTAGCGCCACGATCACCGCCAGGAACGAGGCGCCGTTCAGCGCGAAGCACAAGGAAGCGCCGAATCCGGTGAGCGCCAGGCCGCCGAGCACCGGGCCGATCACCCGCGCCAGGTTGAACATCATCGAATTGAGCNNCGATCACCCGCGCCAGGTTGAATTGGATGGAATTCATGGCGATGGCGTTGGACAGGTCTTCGACCTTCACCAGGCTGGGCAGCAGGGCCTGGTAGGCTGGCGCTCCGAACGCCTGCCCGAGTCCGGCCACGAAGGACAGGCAGAGGATGTGCCAAACTCTCACCACGCCCAGACCGGCCAGCAGAGCCAGCAGCAAGGCGCTACTCATCTGCACGACCTGCGAGGCGAGCAGCAGCCCGCGGCGGTCGCGCCGGTCGGCGACCACGCCCCCAACCAGGGCGAACAGGACGATGGGAAGCTCGCCTAGAAATGCGTCCAGGCCGAGGAGGAACGGCGAGTTGGAGATCTGGAGCACCAGCCAGGCTTGCGCCAGCTTCTGCATCCACGAGCCGATGCTGGAGGTGCAAGCGCCAAACCACAGCAGGCGGAAATCGCGATACTGGAACGCCCTGAAGACCCGCGCGAGCAACTACTATTGTACGCGGGNNGTCGTGCGGTGGATGAGGTGCACGATGTTGCCGTCGGCGTCGTTAAAGAACACCAACTGGTTTCCCTTCACCTCTTTCGGGGGCTCGAAGAACTCGACCCCCTGGGCGGCGAGGCGCTGGCAGGCCGCGTCGAAATCGTCGACGCCGATGGCCAGATGGCGGAGACCGGGGGCCTTGGCGGTCTGCTGGACGCGAGGTCCTTCCGCGGTAATGATCTCGATCATCGAGCCATCCGGCGCCTTGACAAACAAGGTGCTCGAAGACTTGTAATTGACGGTGAATCCGAGATGATCGACGTACCATTGCCCGAGTCGCTCGGGATCGGCGGACGCAATCGCGGTGTGTTCGATTCCTGTGAACATGGGAAGATTTTAGCAGAGAAGCGGCCGGCTAGTAGACGGCGAAGCAGAACACCTGGTTGGAACCCTCGGGGGTTAGGGAATACTCGCCGACCGGGAGCCCCATGCCCTCGTTCACTTCGATGCGGTAGAGCTTGTCGGCCAGGCGCGTGGCGCTCAGCCGTAACGTGTGCGCGTCTCGCTTCTTTTTTGAGAGCACAACCTGGCGGCTGCCGCCTTTGACTTCCAGGCGAAAGATGCCCAGCGAGTCGGGCGAGATCTTGTCGGACAGGAACAGAAAGATCGGCTCGGCCAGAGGCGTTCGGGCCGTGGAAGTGGCGCCGGCGATGGAATAGACGGATTCGCTCTTGCGCGACTCTTCGCGCGCCTCGGAGGCTTCCGTCTCGACCAGGGTGTCGGCGTGCATCAGGTAGGGCACGTCGGGTTTGGGAGGCCGCGGCCCGGTGTAGTCCCGCTGCGCGGGGGCCAGAGTGGCGAAGGCGAGCGCGGTGGCGAGCAAGAGTACGATCCGCTGCATACGATTCTTATTCTACCTAGAAGCTGATGGCCTTCTTTTCGAGCCGGACGATCTTGAGGCCGCGGGTGGAGACGGTCTCGCGGCTGGCGATGCGCGATTCGACCACGGCGAGCAACTGGTCGAGCTCGGCCTCCGCGAAGGGCATGGTGAGGACATGCGTTTCGGCGCTAAGCAGGCCGCGCGACAGCTCGTAGTCGTAGCCCTCGCTGAGGAGCACGAAGGCGCCGGTCTGCGGCCGGATGCGCTCGGAGAACTCGATCCAGTTCAAGCCGGGAAGGCGCATGGCGCAGAACACCACGTCGAAGCGCAGGCGCTGCACCAGCTCGGTTCCTTCTTCGGCTCCGCTGGCGGGAATGACGCGGCAGCCGCGGTTGGTGAGCATGCGCACGAGTTCTTGGAGGGCCTCGGGGTCCGGCTCAACCACCATGCAGGTGAACGGCCGCACACCGGTGACCTCCTCGGCGAGCCTCACCGGAGCGACGGGCAGTTCGAGCTCCAGACGGCACTCGCTGTCGCCGACCCGCACCAGCCGCATCTCTCCGCCGTGGCTGCGGACGATGCCGCGCGTGACACCCTCGCCGGGCACCCCGACCACGGATTCGCGCTGCGACTCGGAGTCGCGCGCGCCCTTGAGCGGATTCACGCCAAAGCCGATCTCGACCAGAGCGCGCCGCGCGAGCACGCTGCTGGCAATGGTGAGGCGCTTCTCGGAGGCCTCGGCGAGGGACTGCTCGGCCTGGATAAGCAGGTCGAGGAAGACGCGCTCGAGTTGACCTTGGGATCCCAGGACGTGCACGGGAGTGGGGCAGAGCAAATCGTGGACCTCGTAACCTCGCGCCTCCCACTCCTGTTTGCGGAACTGAATCAGGCTGCGCAGCAGCGAGTTCAGATCGACGAGCTTGGCCTCGGTGCGCTCGGGCTGCACCAGCGAAACCAGTCGAGAGACGATCTCCGAGGCCTTCTTCGCCTCGTCCCCGATCAGCCCCACGTCGCCCCAGATGGTACTGGGGTCCGCGGTCAACACCGATTCGGCCAGATGCGAAATGCTCTCCAGCGGAGAGCGCAGCTCGGCGGCGACGCCCGAGATGAGCTGCCCGATAGCCGCCAGTTTCTCGCTGCGCGACAACTGCTCGCGGACAGACTTCTCCTCGATCAGCCGCAGGGCGACGGCGATCTGATTGGCCAGGTGCTGGGTGAGGAGTCTCTCGTCGGAGGTGAAGTCGTGCACCGGCTTCAGATCGAAGATCTCGAGGACGCCCACCAGCTCGGTCTCGGCGAACATGGGGACGAACATGACCGAGCGAGGCTGCTCCTCGCGGCGCCCGTCGGGGAAGAAGGGGCTGCGGAGGGTATCCGCGATGATGAGCAGGGCCTGGTTACGGAAGCAGGCGGCGGCGCCGAGCGGCAGCGAACCCTCGGGCGGGTAGACGGGCTGGTAGAAGGCCTGGCCATCGACGCCCTGAGCGATGCGATCCAGGGTCTTCCCGGCCCGGTTATAGAGATACAGGTGTATGCCGGAGATCCTTAGAGAGCCGGGCATGACGCAACCGAGCCTGCGCAACACGTCCGCGGGGGAACTCGCCCCGGTCATTTCCTCGCCCAGAGCGTAGAATGCCCGGACCAGTTGGCGCTGCGCGGATATGCGCCGCTCGCGTCTCCACCACAGGCCCAGCGCAAAGACCAGCGCGGCGGCCAGGGCGGCGAACAACTGCGGGGAGATCAGCCAGGGCCTGCCGATCAGCAGCAAGGCCTCGTCGTCCAATACGATGACCTCGAAGGAGCGGTTGAACGGCGGATACGGGCAGTACTGGGCGGCGATGCCGGTGACGCGCACCTTATCGCCGACGCCGAAGCGCGCCAGACTGGAGGGCCCGCCGCGGGGTTTCGTCGAAGGCAGGAACACCTTGAGAGGCAGCTCGGCATCGCCGATCACCAGGTACTCTCCACCACTGTTAGCGCCCTTGTCGACGACGCGTCCCTCGACGGTGACCAGCGCCCCGAGATGTTCGAAGCTCCGCAGGGCGGCGAGCGAAACCTTCCAAGGCGCCGGCGCGGAGACTCGGGACACTTGCCGGATACTGGTGGGAAGCAGGACGGGCAGTCCGGCCCGCCGCGAGACCGTTCCGCGTACCTCCAGCCGGTCGCCGGCCCGCAAGCGGGCAAACTGCGCCGGGGGGGCCTCCAGGAACAAGCCGTGCCCGGTCTCATCCTGGATGGCGAGGTGACTGAAGCCGGGGAAGTTGATGGGAGGCGAGGCGACCGTGGCCACCACGGTGACGGTGGAGCCTTCCATGGCCGGAGCATAGTCGGAACCGCGGCGCGCCGTCACGGTATCCAGTGGAAGCACACTCTGGGCTTCCGCCACGCCGCACAGCAGCAGGGCGGCGCCCAGCGCGACGGACCAGCGGCTCACGCCACCGGCCTTTGCACGGAAAGCCACAGCTCCAGTTCTGGGTCCAAAAAGTCCCGGATGCTTAAGTCCACGTTTGGAAGCCGATCATGGGTGGTTCTCAACCCGACCACGCGGGCTCCGGCGGCCCGCGCCGCTTCCACTCCCGTTCGGGAGTCCTCAAATACGATGCAATTGGCTGGCGGAAGGTGCAACAACTCCGCCGTTCGCAAGTAGATCTCCGGGTCGGGCTTGGGACGCGATACCTGTGCGCCGTTCACTACCACGCGGAAATACCGACCCACCCCGCCGGTTCCGAGAACGAAATCGGCGTTGGCAGGCTCCGCATTCGTGGCCACTCCGGCCGGCACGTTGCGATGCCGCTCCAGGAATGGCGCCAGCCCAGGCACCAGATGCTCCTTCAGCACCGGCCGCATCATCTCACGGTACAGCGCTTCCTTGGCTGCGCCGTGCCGGAAGACTTCCGCCGGATCTAAGTCCGCGCCAAAAACCTCCCGGACGATCTCATCGTTCCGTCTGCCGAACATCTTCTGGTCGAAATCTTCGGCAGCCGCCACGCCGTGGCGGGCGAGATAGATTCGCCAGACTGCCGAGTGGATGGGGTTCGAATCTACGATCACGCCGTCCAGATCGAAGACGAGTCCCAACCCGGACGCCAATCCACAATCGCTCAGAACGCCCATGATATCACGGATTTAGGATTTTGCACCTCAAGAATCTCATTTTATCGCGAGGGGGGTGGGCCGGGCACTCGGGGGGTGGGTAGCCCCGGCGGTCTTGCCGCCGGCGCTACTTGACAAGGTTTCGGGCTCTGGAGGACAAGTGCGCCTCATTTCGCAGCGGCGCCACAGAGAGTGTGCGGCGTCTCATTTCGGCGGCAAAAAGGCAATCCAGACCAGATCCCGCCGAGTTGGAGCCAACCGGGTACTGCGAGTTGAGGTACTTTCCCCGCGATTGAGGTTTCGTTGTGGTAACGCGCAGCGGCTCGGCCGCTCACTTTGACTCAGACGAGAAGCTTCGGGCAGGTGGAAAGGACACAACGCTCAGTTCGCGCGCTGGTTCGTTTGCGGGTATTACTTGCTTCTTGGTTCTCCTTCTTTGTTTGCAAACACTTCCAAGCACGCAGGCCGCTGCCGCGGCAGCGGCGCCCACGTTCAGCCCGGCCGGCGGGACCTACACCGCGGCCCAAACGGTGACGCTGAGCAGCACCACCAGTGGGGCCTCGATCCGCTACACCACGGACGGCAGCACGCCCAGCGACACGGCGGGGACGCTATACACCGGGCCGATTACGGTTAGCGGGACCACCACGATCAAGGCCGTGGCTTACGCCAGCGGGCTGACCAACAGCACGGTGAGCACGGCGACGTACACCATCCGCGCTGTGGCGCCGGGCTTCAGTCCGGCCGGCGGGACGTTCACCGCCGCGCAGACGGTGACGCTGAGCAGCACTACCAGTGGGGCCGCGATCCGCTACACCACGGATGGCAGCACGCCGAGCGACACGGCGGGGACGCCTTACACGGGGCCGATCACGGTCAGCGGGACCACCACGATCAAGGCCGTGGCCTACGCCAGCGGACTGACCAACAGCACGGTCAGCACGGCGACGTATACCATTCGCGCCGTGGCCCCGAGCTTCAGCCCGGCTGGCGGGACCTACACAGCGGCCCAGACGGTAACGCTGAGCAGCACCACGAGTGGGGCTTTGATCCGCTACACCACGGACGGCAGCACGCCCAGTGACACGGCGGGAACGCCCTACACAGGGCCGATCACGGTTAGCGGCACCACCACCATCAATGCCGTCGCCTACGCCAGCGGTCTGACCAACAGCACGGTCAGCA
>PLEM01000136.1 GCA_003137035.1 Bryobacterales bacterium
GCGCTTCAGAATCGAGGCTCAGGTTTGAAGCAGGCCCGCCACCGCGATCCACACTTGCCAATGGGAGAACAGGCCGTGAGAGATGCCGAACTCGCCGGTCCAGTTCAAGTCGGCGCTGAGCCGCCACATTCCGAGCACCAGCGCGACGACTGCCGCGGGCGTCAACAGCGCGGCCGCTATGGAGGCGAATTCGCGGTTGCGGGCCAAGCTGCTCCCGAATCTCGGCCCCACCCGCAGACGGATCTTCACCCTCATGGTTCACCCTGCGAGAGAAACACCCCTCCCCACTTAATTTATCACGAGGCGGCCGTTTCTACTTAGCAGCCACGGCCACCAGATACTTCGCCTCGCGGTCGTACGGCCTTCCGTCGAGATCCCCCATCACATTCACGGAGGAAAAGCCGGCGGCGCCCAGCGCCCCCTTCAACTCGACCGCCGAGTAAATACGGTGCGTGAACTCGAAAACCTTCCGCTCCGCGCCCCGGATCACGATCCAGCGATTGTGAATGCCCGACCAGTCGCCCGCCACCTCGCGTTCCGCGAGAAAATACGAGCCGTCCGGGTACTCGATCCAGTGCCGGGGCGCGAAGAGGCGGGCCAGAATCTCTTTGCCCGCCAACTGCATCACCAGCCGCGCCCCGGAGCGGAGGCTGGCGTGGAGGTTTCGCAGCACCTGCAAGTCCTCGTCCTGGTTCTCGAAGTACCCGAACGAGGTGAACAGACTAATGGCGCCGTCGAAACTGTTCTCGCGCCGGAAGAGGCGCATGTCGGACTGGACGTATTCAATGGCCAGGTGCTCCGCCCGGGCGCGCTCTTCGGCTCCCCGAAGGTAACGGCCCGTGCGGTCCACTCCCGTAACCTTGTACCCGCGCCGGGCCAGCGCCTGCGAGTGCCGCCCCGGACCGCAGCAGAGGTCCAGCACGCTTGCGCCCGCGCTCAGGCCGAGCAGACTTGCCGCATACGCCGCCTCGTTCGGCGCCGCCTGGAGACGGGCTTCGTCGAAGAGCTGGGGCTCCAGTTCCGCCCAGAATTCGTCGTTCTCGTGCCACGGGTGCATCGAGCCTCCTTCTCTGAATCCAAGATGCTATTGTCGCTCCAATCCCGGCGTAAGTCAGCCTGTCCTACACTGGAGTCAAATGCCTGTTACACCGCACCTGGAAAAGCATTTCACCGCCACCGCGGCGGTTCGGGACGTGGTGATCGGGATGTCGGACGGTCTCACGGTTCCCTTCGCCCTGGCCGCGGGCCTCTCCGGCGCCGTCGACAAGACCAGCCTGGTGGTGATTGCCGGCCTGGCCGAAATTGCCGCCGGCTCCATCGCCATGGGCCTGGGCGGGTACCTCGCCGCCCGAACCGATTCCGAGCACTACCACGCCGAGCTGGAGCGCGAATACCGCGAGATTCGCGAACTCCCCGATCAGGAGGTAAAAGAGGTCGCCGAGGTAATTGCCCGCTACGGCCTCAGCGAGGAGCAGGCCGCTCCGGTGGTCGCCGCCATCTGCTCCGATCCCAAGCGCTGGGTGGATTTCATGATGCGCTACGAACTGGGCCTCGAGGAGCCCGACCCCCGGCGCGCCATGCGTAGCGCCCTCACCATCGGTTGCTCCTACGTCGCCGGAGGGCTGATTCCACTTTGCCCCTACATGTTCAACCGCACCGTGATCGCCGGACTCTGGGTCTCGGTGGCATTGACGCTGGCGGCTCTGTTCGTCTTCGGCTACATCAAGGGCCGGATCACCGGCATCCACCCGCTCCGCGGCGGCTTCCAAACCGTGATCATCGGAGGCCTGGCGGCAGCAGCCGCCTTCGGCATTGCCCGGCTGATTTCGTAGCAGCCCGCGCGGGAGAATTCCCTCACTTCGAAGATCGGGTGGCCTGTAATGCGATTGCGCGCCCCCGCGTCAACCGGCCTCCCCGGCAATCCCCTCGATGGTGCGCGGCGCGCTGCCTTCGAAGCGGTTATTGACGAAGATAAACGCCGCCTCGCCATAGGCGCGCGCGTGCTCGATCAGTTCGCGCAGCGCCTGCCGGCCTTCCCGGTTCGGGTCCTTGATCTCCTCGTAGGGCGAGAACAGCTCGACGGCTTGCTCGTAACTCCGGCCGCGGCGCAACAGCGCGCGGCACACCGAATAATCGGCCGTAAAGGCGTCCGCCAGTCGGAGTTGCGCGCCCAGTTCGGGCATCCTGCTCCAGGCGTTGAAGACGTGCGCCACGCCCTGGCTGCGCAGGCAACTGAAGTAATCCGCGCCCAGGTACTCAGGGTTGCGGATCTCCACCGCGTAGCGCATCTGGCGTGGGATCGCCGCCAGAAACCGGTCCAAATCCCGCACGAACTCGCGCACGCCGGGGTAGGCCGTCCGGGAGAACGCGCCGAACTCGAAAATCAGCACCGCGATCTGCTCGCGATACGGGGCCAGAGGGTTGAGGAACAGCTCCTCGAACAGCGCGGCATCCAGGAACGAGGGGTTGGCGAGCCCGCCCTGCGCCCCGTAGCGCGGGTGCGACGGGAACACTCGCGCCGTGATCTGTTCCGGCACTTTGAAGGCGAACCGCAGCGTATTGGGAGCCGACGAGAACAGCCGCCGCCAGTACTGCTCGGACGGAAATTGGTAGAAGGAGAAATCGCCGCAGACGATGGGAAACGTCTCGGCGTACTCCCCGAGACACTCCGCCTCGAATCGTTTCTTCGAGATGCCGCCGCGCCCGAGGTAGCGCTCCCGGCTGTAGATCTGCCCCAGCCAGCCCTCGTATTTCCACGAGCTCGTGCCGATCCAGATGCGTTGCTCGGCCAGGCGGTGGAGGGCAGCGGCCAGCCTCGCCCGGTCGAACGGCTCGCGATCGTCGAATAGCGGCGGCGTTGTCATGCTCCCAGGCCCGCTCGGCTATGATGGTAGCATCATGAGCCAACTCTCCGAACTGCTCGAGCGTTTTCGCCGGGGACCCGAGCTGGTCGCGACGCTTCTGACCGGCGCCGCGGGACCGGAGCTGGATTTCGTCTCCGCCCCCGGCAAGTGGAGCGTGCGGCAGATCGTGGCCCACCTGTCCGATTCCGAGGTCGTCGGCTCGGACCGTTTCCGGCGCGTGATCGCCGAGGAAAACCCCACGCTGATGTGGTTCGACCAGGACGCCTGGGCCGCCAAGCTGAACTACGCCCGTCGCAAGACTTCGGAGTCGCTCGAGACCTTCCGCCGTCTCCGCGCCGAGAACTACGAGTTGCTCAGAGAGCTTCCCGAAGCGCTGTTCGCCCGCACCGGCACGCACTCCCAGCGCGGCCCGATGACGTTGCTGGACTTGCTGGAGGGGTACGCCGCCCACGCCGAGGGGCACGCGCGGCAAATCCGGGAAGTGCGGGACCAGTACCGGGAAGCCCGGCGCCAAACCAGTGGCCAATCCTAGGTGAGTGCATGAGGCCGCTCTCGTTCTTGCCGCTCGCGGTGGCTGCTCTGATGGTATCGAGCGCCCCCGCCCAGACGGCCGCCTCGGATGAAGCCCGCGCGCTTGCCCGGCTCGTGCCGGCCAGCGAGACGCTCTCCTTTTCCATCGAGTGGCGCCTGACCCGCGCCGGCAACGCGCGTCTCAATTGGGCCGCCGGCAGCAGCTCGGGATGGCAGGCCAGCCTGTCGCTCCAGTCCGCCGGCCTGGTCTCGCGGCTCTACAAGATCGATAACGAGTATTCTTCGGTCCTTACCGGCCAGCTTTGCGTCACCAGCGCTCTGCTGAAGGCCCACGAGGGATCCAGGCGCCGCGAGACCCGCGCCACCTTCGACGGCCAGCGGAAGAAAGCCAGCCTCGTCGAGAACGACCTGGTGAAGAACATCGTCGTCAACCGGGAAATCGACATCCTCCCCTGCGAGCACGACGTGATCGGCGCGCTCTACCAGTTGCGCGTCTTGAACCTCGAGCCGGGCCAGTCCGCTTCGATCCCCGTCAGCGACGGCAAGAAGGCCGCACAGGCCAGAGTGGAAGCGCAGGAACGCGAAACCGTCAAGATCGGCAGCGACACGTACAAGACCATCCGCTACGAAGCCTTCTTGTTCAACGGCGTTCTTTACCGCCGCCAGGCCAGGGTCTTCGTCTGGCTTACCGACGACCAGCGGCGGCTGCCGGTGCAGATCCGGGTTCGCATGCCCTTCTACATTGGCACCGTGACGCTTCAGATTCAGAAACAAGGGAAATCCTAGCTATGCAACGAGTCCGGTTCGGATTGGCGGCGTGGCTGCTGATCGCCTCTCTCGCGCAGGCGCGCGCGCTTTCCAACAAAGAGGCGTTCGATCTCTACGGACGCACGGTGCAGTTGATGGAGTCCACCGCGGTATCCGTTCCCGAACTGGCGCGCGCGGGCGCTCCGATTACCGAAAACGCCCGCCAGGCGCTCATCGCGATGCGCGCCCTGGACCGGCAGAACACCGGGCTCACCTACACCTTCCTGACCAACCTGCGCGGGTATCTGACGCTGGCCGACGTGGTTCCCAAGCCCTCCCCGTTTCCCGAGGAAGCCTCCAGGCAGTTCTCCGAATTGCGCGACGGGCTGAACCGCGTCGAGGCCAATTTCCGCGCTTTGCTGGACCAGAGAGAACGGGATCTGGCCGACCCGGACCGCGACCGCCTCTCCCGCTACGCCGAAGACAACGGCAGGCTTCCGCCCACCCTGCCCGCCAAACCGCGCGTGGTCTTCCTGGGCGACTCGATCACCGACTTCTGGCGCCTGAACGAGTATTTCCAGAATCGCGATTTCGTGAACCGCGGCATTAGCGGACAGACCACCGGCCAGATGCTGGGCCGGATGAAAGCCGATGTCCTGGATCTGAAGCCCGCGGCGGTGTTGGTGCTTGCGGGAACCAACGACATCGCCCGCGGCATCCCGATCGGCGCCATCCAGAACAACCTGGCGATGATTGCCGACCTGGCGCAGGCGCACCATATCGTGCCGTTGCTGGCCTCCGTGCTGCCGGTCAGCGACTACCACAAGGACGAGAATCCGGCCTGGGAGGTAACCCGGCGGCGCCCGCCGGAAACTATCCGCGCGTTGAACGACTGGATTCAGAGGTTCTGCCGGGAGCGCAACTACACCTACGTGGACTACCTCTCCGACCTGATCGACCAGTCCGGTTTCCTGCGCGCCGAACTGGCCAACGACGGTCTGCACCCCAACAGCGGCGGCTACCGCCTCATGGCGCCGATCGCCCTGGCGGCCATCGACAAGGCTGTCCCCGCACTCCCGGTGAAACCCAAACGCCGCTGGCGGTAGAAAGCACCCGAAAACCCGTGGCAGTACACTCATTACCCGGTTTTCCTGCCCCGTCCCCGCACTCCCCCCGTGCCACAATGGAAGTATGCGAGTTAGGCTGGCAGTTCTGCTCCTGGGCCTCTCCTTCTGGCTCCCAGCGCAGACCAAACTGACCGTCGACCAACTGGTGAAGTACATTCGCTCCGCCATCGAGCTCAAGCAACTCGACAGAGATGTCGCGAAGGACTTGCGCAAACGGACGCTCAGCCAGCGCCTGGACGATC
>PLEM01000502.1 GCA_003137035.1 Bryobacterales bacterium
GCGACAATCTTGGTGCTTCTCGGGGCGAAGCGCCCGGGTTCCGGGTGTAAATGGTTGATGGCATAGGGTTTGTTCGAGTTTGGGTTTGTTTTGCACAGGAGCTGCGGAGCGGGCTGGGGCCGGATTCTCTGCGGGGAGACTTGGCTTCGTTTGGTGAAATTCGCTTTTCGGGCGACGGAGGTGCGCCGGGCCGTCGCGATTGGCATTGATGCGGCGTTGGGTGGCCATGGGGCATCCTGTTGGCCCCAGTTGAGCACGGACGGGCGGAGTGACGGGTGCCAGAGTACGCGGAAGTTATTGTGGGGGAGGGGAAAAGAGAGTTCAGTTGCGCGAGACTCCGTCTTCCTCTTCCTTGATCGCCGCCAAGCGCATGAGACAGGGTGTCGGCGGCGATATGCTGGGGGTATGAAGTTCAGAGTCGTTCTGGAGTTTGACGCTGAGGCCGGCAGCTACTCGGCGGTTTGCCCTCAACTTCCGGGTTGCGCTTCCGCGGGCGAGACTGAGGAGGAAGCGCGGGCCAACATCCGGGAGGCGATTCAGATCTACCTTGCGCCCGCCGAAATCGAACTGGACTGACGGCACAGGGGATTGGGCAAGATTGGGTTTGTTCCGCACGGGAGGCGCCGGGGGGCCCTGGGGGCCGGGTTGGCGCAAGTGTTGCCGCGGAGGGGGAAATAGAGTTCAGTTGCGCGGGACTTGCGCTGCTCTACAGCGTCGCAATGATCGCATCGCGAGGTACGGCCTTGTGCTCGGCCACGGTTCGCAGGATGGAGCTGAGCGTGCCGAGTCTAAGAGCGCGGTGAGCCGGGATGGATGTTTCCAGGATGATGTGACTACCGACTTGGTGCACGTTGGAGTAGTGCCAGTGCTGGCACAGCACATCGGCCAGTTGGGCGCCGGAGACGTTGCGCGGGATCTTCATGCGACCGACAGGATTTCGTCGCGGACGAGGTGCAGGCGAATTCGCACGGGCCGAGACCGATCGAAGAAGAATGCGGCGGTGGCTTCGACAACGTTTTTACGCAACTCGTCCCAGGTATCCCCTTGCGTAAAGATGTTCTCGGTCAGGCACTCGGCACAATAGCCACCATCGGCTTCCTGAACCACCTCGAAAACCAGTTCGGGCATATAGGTCCATGATACGGCATGGGGAGGTGGGCGAAAAACGGAGAACACTGGAAGAGCTGAGCGTACCGCTAGACCGGGAGTTCCAGAGAGACTCGGGGGTATCCGCGCGGGGCCCGATCCCGGCCGCGCTGCGGGTCTGAAGCCCCGCGCGGACTGAAGTCCGCCCCACCAAAGCGCCGTAGCTGCTGGGCTATGGGGGGGGCGGGTTTCCTAGAGGTGGGCGAGGCCGCACAGGCGGAGAGCGTCCGCTTTTCCCCAGGCGTAACGGGGCCCGGCAGGGGGAGGTGACAGGGCGCGGCCGGTTGCGTATAGTGTGCATTAGCTTCCTGCTGATGAGCTGACTCGCCTCGAAAGGACACTCGATGCGTATGGATCGACGAACGGCACGGTGCTTCCGTTGCCGCCTCTTCCTCTGTTCTCTTCTCTTTGCAACCGCGCCAGGGTTCGCGCAGCCGTCCGGTGGGCCCTACGGTCCGATCGATCAGCGCTACGAGATCCCGAAGGCCGCGCACGTCTACTACGTGGCCCCCGATGGAAAGGCCGGCTCCCCGGGGACAGCGCTCGAAGAGCCGACGACGCTGGAGGCGGCGATCGAGCGGGTCACGACGGGCGATGCCATCGTGATGCGCGGGGGCGTCTACCGCACCGGCGGCCTGATCCTGAACCAGGGCATCACGCTGCAACCGTACGCCGGTGAACGGCCGATCCTCAAGGGCACGCAGGTTGCGACGAAGTGGGAGGCGCTGCCCAACAACATCTGGAGGACTTCCTGGACGCGGCTGTTCCCGGCCGCGCCCCTGGGCTGGTGGCAGCGCAACCGGGAGGGCATGCGCACGCCGCTGCACCGTTTCAACAACGACATGGTGTTCGTGGACGGCGAGCTGCTAAAGTCGGCGGGGTGGGAGGGAGAGCTGGACGCCCATTCGTTCTACATCGACTACCAGGGCGGCCACGTGTACATTGGCGTGGATCCCACCAACCGGCTGGTGGAGATCACCGCCTTCGACGGCGCGCTGGTTCGAACCAGTGGTCCGGCCCACGGCAAGGCGTCGGATCGCAAGGGCCCGGTCATCCGCGGGATCACGTTCACGCAGTACGCCTGGCGGGCGCTCGAGGTGCAGGGCAAGAAGCGCTTCACGGTCGCCGACGAGATCACCGACGAGCCGGTAGGCCCATCGGATCCCGCGACGTTCGGCAAGGAGGTGGTGGGCACGGTGCTGGAAAACGTGACCATCAGCTTCTGCGGGCGCGTGGCCGGCTACTTCCGCGGGGACGGCCTGGTCATCCGCAACTCGCTGGTCAGCGACACCAGCACGGAAGGGATCTACGTGATCGGGTCGTCCGACGTGCTCCTGGAGAGGAACATTTTCCGGCGGAACAACATCAAGCAACTCACCGGCTACTACCCGGCCGCGGTGAAGATCTTCAACCAGACGCGCCGCGTCACCTGCCGCGACAACCTGGTGATCGAGCAGCCCTACTCGAACGGGATCTGGTACGACGTCGGCAATCGCGACGCTGTGTTCGTGAACAACTGGATCGAGGGGGCGATCAACGGCTTCTTCTTCGAGATCTCGCGAGGGGCGACGGTGGCGGGCAACGTTTTCGTTCGCTGCGACAGGGGCATCTATGTGCTGAACTCGGCGGACGCGCGCGTGTACAACAACACGTTCGTGGACACGCCGGCGTCGTTCGGCCGCGACGGGCGGAGCGCGACGGGCGACCACTTCGGATGGCATCCCGCCACGGGCCCGGACGTGGATCAACGCGAGGGCCACGTGTTCGCGAACAACCTGCTGGTGGCGAGCGAGGCGTATCGCAGGCCGCTGCTGCGCTTCGAGCAACCCGGGGCGCTCGACGCGAAGCTCCCGCGCCCGCAGGCGAAAGAGGTCTACGGCAACGTGTACGTGCGCGCGACCTTGCCGGGCGCGACCGCCGCGCCGGAGCCCGACGCCAGTGGACGGCAGCTCGATCGGACTCCGCGGTCGATCTTCAAGGGCCCGGACCTCGGCCGGTACGAGCTGCTCGAGGCGCTTCCGGGAACGCCGGGAGGGGAGTTGCTCCCCGCGGACGTCCGCAAGCTCCTGGGCTGGAGCGAGGAGCAGGCGCGGTCGCCGGGCGCGTACCCGTTCCGGCGGTGACGGGGCGCGCCGTGAACAGGTCCGCTCCCTTACGGTCGCGGTTCGGCGCCGATCAGGCGGAGAGCGGTCGCCTTCCCCCAGGCGTATTGGCAGTCGGGGTGTTCGGAGCGTTGGAGGGCGCTGCGGGCGTCTCCGGCCGCGAGGCGGAGATCGATGGAAAACCATCCGAAACCGCAGGTATCCGCCAGGAGGATGCCGGCGCCGGCTTCGGCAATCGCTTGCGGATAATCTCCCAGATGCCGGTGGAGTTCGCAGGCCGCGTGGAAGCAGCGGAGCTGGAGTTCGACTACGCCGGAACCGTTGGCGAAGGCGCGGGCGTCCTGAAGGTGGCGGGCGGCCTGGGCGGGATCGTCCGGAAGAAGGAGCCGGGCGAGGAGGGCGTTGGAGCGGCAGAGATCCGGCTCATAGCCGCCGGCGGCCGCGAACTCCCGGTTGGCTTGGGTCTGGCAGATCGCTCCGTGCCGATCGCCGCGCAGGAGCCGGCGCCAGGCCTGCCAGATGCCGCATACGCCGTACAACGGCTTGCCTTCCAGTTCCGCGGCGCGCTCGAGGTCTCCCAGGGCGAAGCGCGCGGTCGCCCGGTAGGCCAGGGACACCGCGATTTCGGAATCGTCGTTGGCTTGGGTGGCGAGCGAAACAGCGCTCTCGGAGTAGTCACGGGCCTCGGGGAAGCGCCCGGCCTGCAACGCGAACTCGGCGAGGTTCTGGGTGCAGACGCACTCATTCCGGTGGTCGCCGCCGGCCGCGGCTAACTGTCGGGCACGGGAGAAGGCCGCGCGCGCCCGGGGAAGGTCGCCCAGATTGGCTGCGAACAGGCCAAGGTCGGTGAGGAGCCCGCCTTGCACCCGCCCTGGCAGATCACGCTCGATGAGGGAGGGCACAAATCGCTCCAGGATGCGGAGACCACGGGCGTTCTCTCCCAGGACCCAAACCAGGTTGCGATAGGCGCCCAGCCCGTGCCAATAAAGCTCAACCGCCTCCTGAACGCGGCCGGCGAGCAGAGCCTGCTCAATCAGCGACTCGTACCGATCCAGAGTTGCCGGGTCGCTCGTCATGGTGGGGGCTAGTCGATCACCGCGGAGGCCGACAGGGTGAAGAACGAGTTTCGCTCCTCGGGCGCGCTGCCGCCCGTGCGCCCCATCATCAGGATCTGGATCAGGTCCTGCTTGGGGTCCACCCATCCTTCGGTGCCGAATGCGCCACCGTGGCCGAACGCGCCGATGGATCGCAATTCCAGCGTGCCCAGGGGCTCGCGCACCACCGTCCAGCCAAGGCCCCAGCCCAGCCCCGGGGTGAAGCCGGCCTTGAGATCGCCGGTGTGCAGAGCGGTCATGACGCTGACCGACTGGCGCGAGAGCAGACGCCTTCCGTTATGCGTGCCGCCGTTGAGCATCATCTGGTGGAAGGCCAGCACGTTCGCCGCGGTCGAGAACATCCCGCACTCCGGACACGGGTACTTGGCCCCCTTGCGATATTGGTCGGGCGCGCCGCCGAGAGCCTCGCTGCCCGCGCGGCGCAGCTTGCCATTCTCGAGCGTGTAGACCAGTGCGATGCGGTTGATCTTGTCGGCGGGCGGGAAGAAGAAGCTGTCCGTCATGCCCAGCGGCTTCAGAATGCGCTCGGCGATGAACCGCTCGTAGGGCTGCCCGGAGACCACCTCGATGATGCGGCCCAGGACGGCGATCCCCGCGTTGCTGTACTTCCACCGCGTGCCGGGCTCGAATTCGAGCGGCGCCTGGGCGTAGTAGGAGACCGCCTCGGCCAGCGTCAGGTCGAGTGTGGACATGATGTTGCGAACCATTTCCGGCGGGTTGACGCCGGAGGTGTGCGTCATGAGGTCGCGGATGGTGATGGGACGCCATGCGCTCTGCAGCGAGTGGAACTCGGGCAGGTACTTCTCGACGGGATCGCTCAGCGCCAGCCGCCCCTCCTCCATGAGCATCATGATGCCGACCGCGGTGACGGGCTTGGTCATGGACATGATCTGGAAGATGGAGTCGGTCCGCGTGGGCTGCTTCGCTTCGAGGTTTCGGTAGCCCACGGCGTCCAGCCTTGCCACGACACCGTGGCGGGCCACCAGCGTTACGGCTCCGGGGAGAGTTCCGCGATCGACGAACGCCTTCATGCGCACGGGAATCAGCGCCAGCCGCGCGGCATCCATCCCGGGTTTCTGTGGCTCGGGCGGCGCGGCCCAAAGGCACACGACGACGGCAAGCAATGCGAGTGAACGCTTCATGGTGTCTATGATACGCCGGGGACGGTTGCTTCCGAGCCTCGGATTCCTCAGAATCGGTTACACTCGGCAGGAAAGGCCGATCGGAACCACGATAATGGAAATCGAAGAATACCTGCACAAGATGCGGGACGATTGGGACGAACGCGCCCGGCGGAATGCGCGACACTTCATCGTAAATGGGCGGTCCGACTGGACGGAAGAGGATTTCTATGCCTCTGGAGATCAAACCGTCGCCCAGGAAATTCTGACGGATATGACCAACATCTGCCAGGGCCGGGACCCCAGGCAGATGCGTGTGCTGGAACTCGGCTGCGGCGCCGGCCGGGTGACACGAGCGCTAGCCAAGGTGTTCGGGGAAGTCCATGGAGTGGATGTTAGCCCGGAGATGGTGCGGCTAGCGTGGTCCGCCGTGGCGGGACTCCCGAACGCCTTCATCCACCAAACGGATGGGGCTACGCTCACCGTGCTTGGCGACCAGCGGTTCGATTTTGCCTACTCCTGCTGCGTCTTTCACCACATCTCCAGCTACGACATCATCGAGTCCTACGTTCGAGAGGTTGGACGGCGACTCCCACCGCAAGCGCTGTTCAAATTCGAGGTCCAGGGCTGCACGAGCGTCGCAACGAATCTCGGAGACACCTGGTTAGGAGTTCCCTTCTCGCTCGAACGAGCGGAGCAAATGGCGCAAGAGTGCGGGTTTGAGCTGCGCTACCACGTAGGCGCAGGTCAGGAGTGCTTCTGGCTTTGGTACTTCAAGCGCTAAGCTGCTCCTCCAGAGGCTATGGCCGTCTGGGAGTCTTCCCGGCAACTCGTGGTCAGGAGCTTCAGCAACATCGAGGTCGTTCCAAGTGCCAACTCGCCGCACGACTACAGCAATATGCACCACGGCGCGTTGTAGAGTCTTCGGCGCCGCGGCCACGAGACCGGTGCGTAAGTGATGTGAGGGAAACCACTCCCTTGCGGTCGTGGCTCGGTTTCGCGCCGCGGGGGCTATGAGGCGAGGAGTTTTTTCACGCGAGCGATCATTTCGGTGTCGGCCCAGTTGGTTGGGCCGATGATCTTCTCGACCACGCGGCCGTCGCGGTTGATGATGTAGGTCTCGGGGTACTTGAACGTGCCGTAGTCGGCGCTGATTTTCCCCTGCGGGTCGCGCGCCGTCTGGAACGCCACCTTGACCTTGGCGAGAAAGGCGCGGTAGGCCTGCGCGTTCTGGTCCACGCTCACTCCCAGCACCACCACGCCGGAATCCGCGAAGGTCTTCTGGAACTGGTCGAGCGAGGGCATCTCTTCGATGCAGGGCGGGCACCAGGTGGCCCAGAAGTTGAGCACCAGCAGCTTACCGCCGAAGTCGGAGCGCGTCACGGTGCGCCCGGCGTCGGTGGAGATCGAGAACTCGGGCGCGCTGTCGCCCGCCACCACCACTTTCTCGCGAAATGTGTCGATCACCACCCAGGTCAACGCCACCAGGCACAAGGCGATCAGGCCCTTCAGGATGTGTTCGGTTTTGACGGCTGCCATCGAGAATCCCTATGATCTTAGTGTATCCATTCGGGCGGATGAGCATCTTTAGTACTTAGGCATGTTGATCACGCGAAGGGTCGAGTTCTCGGCGTCGCACGTCTGCCACAGCCCGGGGCTGTCGGATCAGGAGAACCGGGCCCTATACGGCGAATCCGCCAATCCGCACGGCCACGGCCACAACTACGCGGTGGAGGTCAGCCTGGAAGGCCGGCCGGATGCCGTGACCGGCATGGTGTTCGATCTGAAGCGGCTCAAAGAGGTGCTGAACCGCGAAGTGGTGGGACCGATGGACCACCGTTTTCTGAACTACGAGGTGCCGCCCTTCGACCGCGTCGTGCCCACCGCCGAGAATCTCGCCATCGAGATCTGGAAGCGCGTGGCTCCGCATCTGAACTCGCCCGCCGCGCGGCTGCATTCGGTCCGCGTTTACGAAACCGAGGACCTCTACGTCGAGTATTACGGGGAGGAGCGATGATCCGGCTCACGCGCCGCTACCGGTTCTCGGCGTCGCACCGGCTGCACGCGCGCGGGCTTTCCGAGGCCGAAAACCGGGAGCTGTACGGCAAGTGCAACAATCCCTACGGGCACGGGCACGACTACCTGCTGGAGGTGGGCGTGCGCGGGCCCGTGGAGGAGCGCTCGGGCCGGGTGGCCGACGTTGCGGCGCTCGATCGCCTGGTGGGAGGCGAAGTGATCCGCGCGTTCGATCACCGCGACCTCAACCAGGACGTCCCGGAGTTCGCCTCGCTGCCGCCGACCACCGAAAATCTGGCGCTCGAAGTGGAGCGGCGATTGCGCCGGAACTGGAGCGCGGCGTTCCCCGGAGAGTGGCCCCGGCTGGACCGAATCCGGATCCGCGAAACGAAAAGGAACATCTTTGAAATCTCATGAAAAGTAAAGCTGTCGTGAAGGTAATGCCGCCCAGGCCCAGCGAGACTAGCGTCGCGTCGCTGATGGAACAGGTGCTGCGCCTGCTGGGGGAGAACCCCGGCCGCGAGGGTCTGGTGAGGACTCCGGAGCGCGTCGAGAAGGCGCTACGCTACCTGACCAGCGGCTACCAGAAAGACGTCCGGCACGTCGTGAACGGGGCGATGTTCGCGGTGAAGTACGACGAGATGGTGATCGTCAAGGACATCGAGTTCTTCAGCCTGTGCGAGCACCATCTGCTGCCTTTCTTCGGCAAGATCCACGTGGCCTATCTGCCCAAGCAGAAGGTGGTCGGACTGAGCAAGATCCCGCGCATTGTGGACGTGTTCGCCCGCCGGCTGCAGCTTCAGGAGCGGCTGACCCAGGAGATCGCGCAATCGCTGCAGGACGCATTGGACCCGCTGGGGGTGGGCGTGGTGTGCGAGGCGCGCCACTTCTGCATGATGATGCGCGGGGTGGAGAAGCAGCACTCCGGCGCCATCACCAGCGCGATGCTGGGCGCCTTCCGCGCGCGCAAGAAGACGCGAGACGAGTTCCTGTCGCTGATCCGGCAGAACTCGAACGTGTTGTAGGGCCGCGCCATGCCACCGCGTACGAAACGCAATCCGCCCAAGGGGGCCGACGCGCGACGGTCGAAAGAGGCGGTCATCCGAAAAATCGACGCTTTCAGAAACCGTCTCCGGCGCAAGTACGGCACTCTCTCCGACAGTACTCCGGAGATCAGGGAGGATCGCGAAGCGCGCGGGCCGGGCGATGACACCGTGTAGAATGTTTGTTATGGGCGTTGAGACAACGCTCGGACGCCTTCTCAGCGGCACCGCCGACGCGGCCATCCGTTTTGACGATCTGTACCGATTGCTCGAGAGTCTGGGTTTCGAGAAACGCGTGCGCGGCAGCCATCACTTGTTCCGGAAGAGCGGTGTGGAGGAGAGAATTAACCTGCAACGGGCAGGTACGAACGCGAAGCCGTACCAAGTCAAACAGGTCCGGGCGGTGCTCCTGAAGGCAAAGCTTGGTTCCAAACAATGACCAAATACGAAGTCATCATCTACTGGAGCGAAGAAGACGGAGTGTTCATAGCCGAAGTGCCAGAACTTCCGGGATGCGCCGCGCACGGCGCCACGCAGGAAAGCGCCCTCGGCAACGCGCAGGATGCAATTCGCCTGTGGATCGACACTGCGAGGGAGTTCGGCGATGCTGTTCCCGACCCGAAGGGGCGCCGCTTGATCTTCGCCTGATGGCTCGGGTCGCCTGGGCCGCCGCTCCGCGGGGTTCTGGCCCGGTGCGTGCTAGCATGTGGCTAGGATGGTTGAGAGCTTCCGGAGCTTCCAGGCCCGCGACCCGTTCGGGGAGATCTGGCAGGTGCGTTTTCTCTGGCTGCAGAACGCTATTTCCATCCGGCACAGCGATTCGGTGGACGTGAAGTTCGAGCTTTCCGACGGCGGGCAGCGAAGCGAGAAGGTGATCGCGCTGATGCACCCGGAGCTGCTTGAATTGAGCCGCAAGACCGGCCGCCCGATCACGGACCCGTGGTGCTCGCGCCTGGCCGCGCACCATCTTCAGCACATGATCGAGACCGGCGAGGACATGGAGAAGACGCTCGTCACCGCGCGTCTCGAGGACTTGCTCGCATACTGCGCCGCTTAACCCGCCTTTGTCGCACAAGATCTGCTGTGGAGCGCGACAGGCCCGCGACGATCCTGGGAGGGCGGAGCCGGGCTCAAGCCCGGCGCGGCCTGAAGGCCGCCCTCCTGGATCGGGGCCAGGCGCTATCGCGCGTACAGGATCCAGTTGAAACTGGCAGTCGGCGCCAGGAAGTCTCTCCCGGCGTCGTGCTCGGACACGCAATTCGCCGACCCAGACGACCACTTCGGGGTGCGGGTCGAACGCGTAGATGAGCATGTGGACATGCCCGCCCGGCTCTGCTTCGAGAAGACCAGGCCGGGCTTGGTCTCCAGCACACGCTTCACGTCGCGAGGGCGTCCGCGCGGCCCGGGTCTTTTTCTTCCGGGAACTGCCTTTCGAACACTCCGGTGTCGAGAATGAGCTTCGCAATTCCGCGGACATCGGACGGTTGCGCGGGGAGCTGGAGCTTCTCGACGAGTCCCTCGCGGTGCGGACACGCGAACTCGATCGTATCGCGGTTCTCAACGGTGAGGAGGCGGAGGAAAGGGAAGCGTGGCACGCGAGCGGTCAAGAGTTACCCGGGACAGGCCCCTAACTTCGTTTCGCCTTCTCGATTTCTTCGGCCAGGGCGGGGACCACTTCGAACAGGTCGCCCACGATGCCGTAGTCGGCCACTTCGAAGATCGGCGCGCTCGGGTCCTTGTTGATGGCCACGATGGTCTTCGATCCCTTCATGCCGACCAGGTGCTGGATGGCGCCGGAGATGCCCACGGCGATGTAGAGCTTGGGCGCCACCGTCTGGCCGGAGCTGCCGACTTGGCGTTCCATCGGCAGCCAGCCATTGTCGCAGATCGGGCGGGACGCCGCGAACTCCGCGCCCAGCGCCTGGGCCAGCTTTTCGACTACCGGCAGGTTGGCCTGGTCCTTGATGCCACGCCCGACCGAAACGATGACGCTCGCGGCCGCGAGGTCCACGCCGCGCTGCGACTCGCGGAAGGGCGGGGATGTACGCGCGCGGACGGCGCCCGGTTCGAGCGGCGGCGTGAAAGTCGAGACCTCCGCCGCGCCGAGTTCCAGCGCCTCCGCGCGGTAGGCGCCGGCCTGGATCGAAGCGAAGTTCGGCGGCCCGAGGGTGAAGCGCACGTCCGCGTTCAGCCGGCCCTGGAAGAGCTGGCGGACCAGGAACAGTTCGCCGCCCTCCACCCGGTGTCCAATGACGTCGCTGGCCAGAACGCGGCCGAATCGGGCGGCCAGCTTGGCGGCATAGTCGCGCACCTGGTAGGTGTGCGGAAAGAGGACGAGAGTGGGGTTAGCGTGGCGGATAAGCGCCTCGAGCGCGGCCGTGTAGGCGTCCGCCGTATATTGATCGAGAAGCGGGTGCTCAACGGCCCAGACGCGGCCAGCGGCTTGGGCGGCCAGGCTCGCGCCGCCGATCACCGCAGACTCGACCGGCTGGCCCAGCTCGCGTCCTATCTGGCGCGCCGCAGACAGCGTCTCCCACGACATGCGGTTCCAGACGCCGTTGCGCTGTTCGAGAATCGCCAGGATGCTCATCTCATATCACCCGCGCGACAAACCGAAGACGCTCGACCAGCTTTTGCGCGGCCTCCTTCGGGCTGCCCTCGAGGAGCTCCGTCTGCTTGCTCTTGGGGGGCAGGTAGACCCGCGCAATCTCGAGCGCGGGTGCGGGCTCGACGCCGAGCTCGGCCGCGGTCACGCGCCGGATTTCCTTGGTCCTGGCGCGCTTGATCCCCATCAGCGTGGCATAGCGCAGCTTGCCGATGCCCGATTGCACCGCGAGCAGCGCCGGCAACGGCAGTTCGAGGTTTTGAAACCAGCCGTCTTCGAGCTCGCGCTTCACCTGGACCGCGCCGTCGAGCTGCTCCACCTGCATGATGATGGTGGAGTGCGGCAGGCCGAGCAATTCCGCCAGCACGCAGCCGGTCTGGCCGTAGCCCAGGTCGTCGGACTGCAAGCCGGTGAGGATCAGGTCGGCCTTTTCGCCTTCCATCGCGCGCGCCAGCAACCGAGCCACGCCGAGCGTGTCCCAATTCTCGAGGCGCTCTTCTTCGACGTGGATGGCGCGGTCGGCGCCCTTGGCCAGAGCCTCGCGGATGGCTTGGGCGGCGCGGGCCGGCCCGGCGCTCACCACCACGACTTCGCCGCCGTGCTTTTCCTTGAGTTGGAGCGCCGCTTCGAGCGCGTAGGCATCCGGCTCGTTGATTTCGAAGGAGAGGCCGTCTTCCCGGATCCAGCGGCCGGAGGCATCGATGCGCAGGGGCGCATCGCGGGCCGGAACCTGCTTCACGGCAACCAGAATCTTCATGCGGGGTAGTTACTACTGAGTATAGCGCTTGAAAATGAGGCAGCCGTTGGTGCCGCCAAACCCGAAGGAATTCGAGAGCGCGTACTCGATGTGCATCGGCCGCGCGGTGTTCGGAACGTAGTCCAGATCGCAGTCGGGGTCGGGGACCTCGTAGTTGATGGTAGGCGGCGCAATCTGGTCGCGGAGGGCCAGCACCGTGATGCCGGCCTCCAAACCGCCGGCTCCGCCGAGCAAGTGCCCGGTCATGGACTTGGTGGAGCTCACGGCAAGCTTATAGGCGTGGTCGCCAAAGCAGCGCTTCAAAGCGACTGTCTCGACCCGGTCGCCGACGTCGGTGGAGGTGCCGTGCGCGTTGACGTATTGGACGTCGGTGGGCTGGATGCCCGCATCGCGCAGGGCGTTGCGCATGACGCGGTAGGCGCCGTCGCCATCCTCGGCCGGGGCGGTGATATGGTAGGCGTCGCCGCTCATCCCGTACCCGACGACTTCGGCCAAAATGGGCGCGCCACGGCGCAGGGCGATTTCCAGCTCTTCGAGCACCAGGAGACCCGAGCCTTCCCCGACCACGAACCCATCCCGGCCCTTATCCCAGGGGCGGCTGGCCCGCTCCGGCTCGTCGTTCCGGGTGGAGAGCGCGCGCATGGCCGCGAACCCGCCGATGCCCATCCGGCAGATGCAGGCCTCGGCCCCCCCGCACACCATGACATCGGCATCGCCCCGTTGGATCAGCCGGAAGGAGTCCCCAATGGCATGCGCACTGGTAGTGCAGGCTGTGGCGGTAGCGGAGTTCGGCCCCTTGGCGCGCACCCGGATGGAAACGTAGCCCGAGGCCAGATTCACGATGGTTGCCGGGATAAAGAACGGGGAGATCCGCCGGGGCCCGTGGGCCAGCAGTTGCTCGAACTCCCGCTCGATCACCTCGAACCCGCCGATCCCGC
The DNA here is from genome assembly GCA_003137035.1 of Bryobacterales bacterium. GTDB lineage: Bacteria > Acidobacteriota > Terriglobia > Bryobacterales > Bryobacteraceae > Fen-330. The sequence continues at coordinate 12,844 of PLEM01000502.1, forward strand.
TGCCGATGTACACCCCGACGCGCTCCGCGTTTTCCTCGGTCACTTTCAGACCCGAGGCCGACAGGGCGAAATCCGAGGCCGCGACGGCGAAGTGGATGAACCGCCCCATCTTTTTGATTTCTTTGCGCTCGATGTAGAGTTCGGGCTGGAAACCACGGACTTCCCCGGCGATCCGGCAATTGAACGCCGAAGCGTCGAAGGCGGTGATCGGGGAAATGCCGCTACGGGAGTTGCGGATGGCTTCCCAGGTCTGCTCGGTCCCGATTCCCACGGGGGACAGGAGGCCGACACCTGTAACGACAACCCTGCGCGACAAAGCTACGCTTCTCTGACTGGAAAGCGGCATGGGCGGGCCGGACGCTACTTCTTGGCCATCTTGCCGTCGATGTATTCGATCGCATCCTTCACGGTGGCGATTTTCTCGGCATCCTCATCGGGGATGTCGAGGTCGAACGCTTCCTCGAACGCCATAATCAGTTCGACGATGTCCAGGGAGTCGGCGCCCAGGTCGTCGACGAAGGAGGCGGTGTTGTCCACCTGGCCCTCGTCTACTCCGAGCTGCTCGACGATGATTTGCTTCACCTTCTGCTCAACCGACATGAACCCTCCAGGAATGACTACAAACTCATAGATTCTAGCGATGATCGCGCCAGTCCGCAAGTAGCAGGCAACCGATTCGTTACAATCGGGCTATGCGAGCGCTCCTCCCGGTCTGTGCCGCCTCGCTTCTAACCGCCGCGGGCCTCCAGGGCCCTCCGCCGTCCCGGGACGGCCAGATCGCCAGCATCCTCGCCCGGGTCTCCGAAGAGGCCGGGGTATTCCAGGCGACTGCCCCCAAGATGATTTCGCAGGAGACCTTCCAGCAGCGGGCGCTCAAGCCGCCGCGCCGTTTCCGGCCCCGGCTCGGCAACGCCGCCCTCCAGCCTCCCAAACCAGAGTATCGCACGCGCACGATCGTCTCCGAGTACGGCTATTCCACTTTCCGGGACGCTCCCAACGCGTTGCACGAGTTCCGCCAGGTGGTTTCGGTGGACGGCCGCCCCCTGGCGAGCCAGGAAAAGGCCCGCCGCACCCTCACTATGGGGCTGCGCTCGGAAGACGATGCGCTCAAGAAGCGCATGCTCGAGGACTTCGAGAAGCACGGTCTGGTGGGGGCGGTCACCGATTTCGGCCAGGTGCTGCTGCTGTTCGGGCGGCGCCAACTGGACGACTACACCTTCCGGCTGGAGGGCGACGGGATGGTGGGAGCGGAGGCCGCGACCATCCTGCATTTCGAGCAACGCGGCGGCGCGGGCGGCCTGGTGATCTTCGAGAAACGCAAAGCGATTCACCAGCCGCTGGAGGGCCAGCTCTGGGTGCGGCGCGCGGACTCGCGGCCTCTGCGCGTGGTGTTGCGGACGACCACCAAGGACGGCGACCGCGTCACGCGCCACGAAGCCAGCGTGGACTACGAACTCAGCCACCATGGCGTGCTGGCGCCGGTGTCGGTGGTGCACCGCCAGTTCGTGGGCTCCAACCTGGTGGTTGAGAACGTTTTCCGGTACTCCCCGTTCCGGATGTTCAGCGCCGATACCGAGATGAAGTTCAGCGACCCGGCGCCGGCGAAGTAGGCGCGTCCCGCCGCCAGGCCGCGAGCAGCGCCGCTTCCTGCTCCGGCGTAGGACCGGCAAGTTTCACGCGCCCGTCCGGCCCCTGCGTCTTGTACCAGGCCAGGGTGTCTTTGACCGTCGCATCGTACTGCCGGAATCGCAAACCGGCGTGGAGCGCCCGCGCTACCCTCCGGGTGTGGGATCCCCTGGTCTTTCCCCAGTAGGCGGCCCAGATCGGCAACTCAATCTTCTGCTTGTCGAGGAAATCGGCGCTCACCCAAGTCAGAGCGCCCTTGGTGGCGGTGGCGCGCTGGCAGGCGGCCAGCAGTTCGCCCATTCCCAGGCGTTTCTCGGGCCCGGTGGCGTTGAATACGCCGGTCGTGCCGTCTTCGACCACCTTGACGAGCCACGCGCCCAGATCGCGCACATCGATGAACTGAATGGGGTCCGCCGGCTCGCCCGGGGCCAGGATCTCGCCGCCGCGATCCACCCGCACGGGCCAGTAGGTGAAGCGCCCGCTGGGATCGTCCGGCCCCACAATGTAGCCGGGCCGCACCACAGTCACGTGCCCGGGCATGGCTTCTGCGGCCGCGCGCTCGCAGAGGGCCTTCAGTGCTCCGAAATAAGCAAAGTCCGGCCCCATCTGCTCGATGGTGGGATCGGCGATGGTCGCCAGCCGCGCGGTTTCGTCGGCCCCCTCCTCGCTATCCTCGGCGTAGGCCGAGATGCTGGAGATGAAAACGTACTGCTTGACCGCCCGGGCCAGCAGTTTCGCCGAGGCCCCGACCATGCGCGGGTAGTAGCCCGAGTTGTCGATCACGGCGTCCCACTGGCGCCCGGCGAGCGCCTTCAGCCCCTCGCCTTTGCGCGGATCGCGGTCGCCGGTGAGCTTCTCGAGATCGGGAAACAGGCCGGGGCGCGTTCGTCCCCGATTGAACAGCGTGAGTTGATGGCCGCGGACCAGGGCCGCCTCGACGGTTGCCGGGCCGAGGAAGCCGGTCCCACCCAGCATCAAGATGCGTTTCCGCGACGGCGAGGGGGCCGCGATTCCGGCCGCGCCGAGGGCCTGCAATAGCGTTCGTCGAGCGAGCACGATCTCAAGTATAGGCCCGGCGTGGCGGTGCTGGCCGGGCTGAGGGCCTGAGGGACGAGGGGCGCCCGGGAGGGAAAACCCGCGACAGCACACTCCCCGAAATCGGTGATTGAGTGTACTGTCACTGGTTTTCGCTACGAGAGGCGCGCGCGGACTTTTTCGCTGAGGGCCTTGCCGTCTACGCGTTTGCCGGAGAGCTTCGCTTGCGCGGCCTTCATGACCACGCCCATCTGCTTGAGGGAGGTGACGCCGGTTTCGGCCAGCGCCTCGGCGATGGCGGCTTGGATCTGGTCGTCGCTGGCCGATGCGGGCATGTAGCCTTCGATGAGCTTCAGCTCGGCCTCTTCCTTCTCGGCCAGTTCCGGCCGGCCGCCCTGGCGGAACATTTCGGCGGCCTCGCGGCGCTGTTTGATGAGCGTGTTCAACACCTGCAGCTCGGCCTTTTCGTCCAGCGGCTTCATGGAATCGACCTCGAGCTTCTTCAGCGCGGTCTTGATCATGCGCAGAGCGCTGAGGCGCGATTCGTCCCGGGCTTTCATGGCCCCGGTCATGTCTTGTTGCACCTGGTTGAGAAGCGGCATGATTCTGTTATTCTAGTGAAACTACCTTTTTTATGCACATCAAGAAGCAACGTCTCCTTACGCCGGGGCCCACTCCCCTGTATCCCCGCGCCTTGCAGGCCATGATGGCGTCGGACATCCATCATCGGACTGAGGATTTTCGCACCGTTTACCGCTCGGCACTCAAGGATCTCAAAGAAGTGCTCGGCACGACCCACGATGTTCTCATGTTCAGTTCATCGGGCACTGGGGCGATGGAAGCCGCGGTGTCCAACCTGTTCTCGCGGGGCGACAAGGCGATCGTCTGTTCGGCCGGTAAGTTCGGCGAGCGCTGGGTGGAGATGGCCGCCGCGTTCGGCCTGGACGCCGTGGTGCTCAAGGCGGAGTACGGCGACGTGGTGACGCCCGACCGGGTCGAAGCCGCGCTAGCCGCGAACCCCACCGCCCGGGGTGTCTTCGTGCAGGCGTCCGAGACTTCCACAGGCGCGGCGCACGACGTGCGGGCCATGGCCGCGGCGGTCGCCAAGACCGAAGCGATCTTCGTGATCGATGCCATCACGGGCATCGGCACCATGCCGCTGGACATCGAAGGCTGGGGCCTGGACGTGGTGGTGGGAGGCTCCCAGAAGGTCTTCATGATTCCCCCGGGGCTCGCCTTCCTGTCGCTCAGCCCCAAGGCCTGGCGCTTCGCCGAGACCTCGAACCTTCCGCACTACTACTTCAACATCAAGAAGGAGAAGAAAAGCGCGGACGCCGGCGAATCCAGTTGGACGCCCTCGACCAGCCTGATCCTGGGGTTGGGCGCCTCGCTGGAATACATCAAGCAGCTCGGCATGGGCAAGATGATCGAGAACGCTCAACTGCTGGCCCGCGCCACGCGGGAGGCCGCCGTCGCGCTGGGCCTCGAATTGTTCGCCCCCAACTCGCCGGGCTCCGCGGTCACCGCCGTCAAGGCGCCCCAAGGCTGGGATTCCGGAACGATCGTCAAGGAATTCAAGAGCCGCTTCGGCGCCATCATCGCCAACGGACAGGGCAGCATGAAGGGCAAGATCTTCCGCATCGCCCACCTGGGCTACTTCGATTTCGCCGACCTGTTCGCGGTGATCGCGGCGCTGGAGATCATCCTTACGGCCAACGGTTTCCCGGTCACCTACGGGACCGGCGTGGCGGCGGTCCAGAAGGTGTACGCGGAAGCCGCGGTACAGGTGAAGCGACCGTAACCGAGGGGTCCCGGAGGAAACTATGAACATTCTGATCGCAGAACCCATGGCCGCCGCGGGCATCGAACTGCTCAAGGCCCAGGCCGGCTGGAACATCGTGGTCTCCAACCCCAAGGAGTACCTGAATCATCTGCCGGAAGCCGACGCGCTGGTGGTGCGCAGCGCCGTGAAGGTCACCCGCGAGGTGCTCGAGAAGGCTCCCAAACTCCGGGTGATCGGGCGCGCCGGGGTGGGCGTGGACAATGTCGATCTGAACGCCGCCACCTCGGCCGGCGTCCTGGTCATGAATACACCGGGCGGCAACGCCGTCTCGGTAGCCGAGCACACCATAGCCTTCATGCTGGCCCTGGCGCGCTCCATCCCGCAAGCCAGCGCCTCCACTAAGAGCGGCAAGTGGGAGAAGAAGAAGTTNNGCGCGTGCTGGCGGCCGATCCGTACGTGAGTTCCCAGGTGGCGGAGGATCTGGACATCGAACTGGTCGGTGTGGCGCGCCTGTTCGCCGAGAGCGACTACATCACGCTGCACATGGCGCTGACGCCCGAGACCCGGAAGGTGCTTTCCCGCGAGGCTTTCGAGAAGATGAAGCCGGGCGTGCGCATC
>PLEM01000458.1 GCA_003137035.1 Bryobacterales bacterium
CCTCCAGCACAAAATCGAAAATCTCGCGCCCCACCTGCGCCACCGTCTTTTCGCCATCGGCGATCGCTCCGGCGTTGATGTCCATGTTGTCCGTCATGCGCCGGTACATAGGAGTGTTGCTCGAGATCTTGATCACCGGGACGGTGGGGAATCCAATGGCGCTGCCGCGGCCGGTGGTGAAGGCGATCAGATTGACGCCACCGGCGGCCAATCCGGCCAGCGACACCGGGTCGTAGCCGGGGGTGTTCATGAAGACGAACCCCGGACAGTGTATGCGCTCGGCGTATTCCACCACGTCCATCAGGGGCGAGGAGCCGGCCTTGGCCACCGCCCCGAGCGACTTTTCGAGGATGTTGGTCAGGCCACCCTCTTTGTTCCCCGGGGAGGGATTGTCGTCGAAGCTCTCCCCGAACTGGTTCAAGTAGTTCTTATAGGCCCGGATGCAACCCAGCAGTTTCTCAGCTACTTGTCGATTGCGTGCACGGCGAACTAGAAGGTGTTCGGCGCCGAAGATCTCGGTGGTTTCCGCCAGCACCACGGTGGCGCCCAGCCCCGCCAGCAAGTCCGAGCAGACGCCCAGCGCCGGGTTGGCGGTGATCCCGGAGAAGGAATCCGAGCCACCACAATTGAGGCCCAGCACAATCTTCGAGGCCGGCGCCTCGACCCGCTGTTGGGCCGCCGCTGCGTCCATCAGTTTGCGGATCTGGCGCCGGGCGGCTTCCACCGCGCCACGGGTGCCCCCGCTCTCTTGCAGGGTGAGGCCGGCCAGGCGGGGATTCCCCAGGTAGGGACCGATCTGGTTGACCTCGCAGCCCAGCCCGAGGATGACCGCGCCGGCGACGTTGGGATGGTCGAGCACGCCCCCCAGCGTCCTCTGCAACTGGTCGATGTCCGGACCGAGGGCCTGACCGCAGCCTTCCCCGTGCGGGAAAGCTACCACCCCATCGATATTGGGCGGCAGCGCTTCTCCCTCATAGCTGCGGGCGATCCGCTCGACGGTGTGGGCGGCGCAGTTGCTGGCCGCCATCACCGCGATGTAGTTGCGCGTGCCGACTCGCCCGTCCTGGCGCGGGTAGCCCAGGAAAACCGGCTGGCTGGCCGGCGTGGGCAGCGGCAGATCGCCCTCGGGAAATTCGTAGTCGAACGCGAGTTCCTCGAACGCCACGTTCTGGGTGTGGACGTGCCGGCCCGGATCGATCGGCCGGCTGGCGCGCCCCATGATCTGCCCGTAGCGGCGGATCACCTCCCCGGCAGGGATCGCCGCCAGGGCGATCTTGTGGCCCGCCGGAACCGGGTCGAGCACCATGATGGGGCGGCCCCCAACGCGCAGTTCCAGGCCGGGAGACAGTGACACCCGGGCGATGGCGACGTTGTCATCGGGGTGCAGCAAAATGGCGGAGTTCTCAGCATTCGCAAGGGTGACAAGGTTCATAGAGCGCCGATCATCGGGCCAAGACCGTCTCGGCAGCTTGCTCGCCGAGATGGACGTGCAGCTTCTGGCCGTAAGGGTGGATCCAGAGTCCGGTGCCATCCCGCGGCACAGGAATCTGGGCTGGCCCCGCCACCACCACCAATCGGCCGGTCTCGACGCCTTCGAGCAGTCTGCCGATGTGTATGTGGGTGTGGCACTGGGTTCGGACCTCGTCGCCGTTGATGGCCACTCCCCATTGCCCGCCCCAGAGTTCGCGGGCCCGCGCGATGGCGGCGGTCCACAGCCGGGCGCGCTCGGCGGCTGGCAAATGAGCCAGCGGTTGTGGTCCGTCCGGGCCGTGGGACCGAGGCAGCAGGAGCCAGCGGTTGGGCTTCAGCGGATGACTGTCTTTCAAGAAGAAGTAGGCGGCGTCCGCGGGCTGTTTTTCGGCCTCGCGGCACAGCGAGCACTGGCGCGCCGCCAGTGCCTCGGGCCGCGCGACGTCGCAAGCGCATCCCGAGACGTCTCCAAGGAGACTGGCGGCCAGGGAAATCAGCGCGAGGAGCTTCAGCATCCAGACTTTCATTGTACTCGCGGTTACCGTTCGAGCCCCGTCAGCGAAGATCGGCCGAAGTGGCAGTGCCGGGCCTGTATACTTGAAAAGTGCCGCCCGCCCCGCCCCCGCGCATCGCCTCCCGCGCGCTCTGGGCGTGGCTGGCGCTGGCGCTCGCCGCATACTTTCTGTTCTTCTGCGGCCTGACCGGGGAGGGCCTGCTGGGGCCCGACGAGCCGCGCTACGCCGCCATCGGGCGCGAGATGGCGCGTTCGGGCGACTGGGTCACGCCGCGGCTGTGGGACCAGGCGTGGTTCGAGAAACCTCCGCTGCTGTACTGGATGACCGGGCTCGGATTTCGCGCCGGCTTGAGCGAGGATCTGGCGCCCAGGCTGCCCGTGGCGCTGCTTTCGGTCGCCTTTCTGTGGTTCTACTGGCGCAGGCTGGACCGTGAATTCGGGCACCGCGCCGCGCACCTGGCGACCGCGATCCTGGCGACCTCCGCGGCCTGGGTGGCTTTCAGTCACGTCGGGGTGACCGATCTGCCGATGGCGGCAGCGTTTTCCGCGGCGATGCTGCTTTCGCTGCCCTGGATTCGAACCGGCAACCGGCGCGAGCTTCCGGCTGCGGCGGCGCTACTCGGCGTGGCAGTTCTGGCCAAGGGACTGGTGCCGCTGGCGCTGGCCCTGCCGCTGGTCTGGATGGGACGCAAGCAGTGGAAGGACCTGCTCCGGCCAGCGCCGATTCTGGCGTTTCTGGCCGTGGCCGCGCCC
>PLEM01000145.1 GCA_003137035.1 Bryobacterales bacterium
GGAAGACCATGCCGACGCCGTACTCGCCGGGATTGGGCAGCGAGAAGCCGATCTTGGCGCAGGCGTGGGCGAAGAACTGGTGGGGGATCTGGATGAGGACGCCGGCTCCGTCGCCGGTCTCGGGGTCGCAGCCGCAAGCTCCGCGGTGCGCCAGATTGAGCAGGATCTGGACGCCCTTCAGGATGATATCGTGGGACTTCTCGCCCTTGATGCTGGCCACGAAGCCGATGCCGCAGGAGTCGCGCTCGTTGCGGGGGTGGTACAGGCCTTGCGGGCCGGGTAGACCGGCAGGAGCTGGTTGATCGCTCATGGTGTTCGCTCCCCCGAGAGGGCGGGCTGTTAGAGTCAGGATAGCGGAAAGCGGAACATTAGTCAATCGGGAATTGTAGCTATTGAAAATAAGACTCTCTTATGATAGTCTGAGGTGGTCGTGAGCTTCGAACATCTGAGTCTTTACCGTGACATCGTGCAAGCCAGGAGCCTGAGCCGGGGGGCGGCCATGAATGGCATAAGCCAGTCGGCCGCCAGCCAGCAGCTCCACGAACTGGAGACCCGCCTCGGGGTTACGCTGCTGGACCGCTCCACCCGGCCGTTCACGCTGACCTCGGCGGGGCGGCTGTATGCGGCGCTGTGCCGGGACGTGCTGCGGCGGCACGACGAGTTCGAGATCGCGCTGGAGGCGCTGAAGAAAGAGGTCGAGGGCACGGTGCGCGTGGCTTCGATCTATTCGGTGGGGCTTTCGGAGATGTCGCACCTGCAGGAAGAGTTCGGGCGGCGGTATCCGAACGCGCGGCTGGAGGTGGAATACCTGAGGCCGGACAAGGTATACGAAGCGGTGCTGACCGATTGCGCGGACCTGGGGCTGGTCAGTTACCCGGAAGCCACCAAGGAACTGGCGGTGCTCCCTTGGCGGCAGGAGCAGATGGTGGTGGCCACTTCCCCGGCGCATCCGCTGGCGCGCAAGTCGGTGGTGGGGATGACGGACCTGGACGGCCTGGATTTCGTGGGCTTCGNNCTTCGACAACATCCAGATGATCGAGGAGGCGGTGGCGCTGGGGGCGGGCATCAGCATTCTGCCGGCGCGGGCGTTGCGCTCCGAGATCGCGCGGGGCCGCCTGGTGGGCATCCCCATGGAAGCCGAGTTGGTGCGGCCGCTGGGGATTGTGTACCAGCGGAGGAAGAAGTTCCACCGCGCCGCGCAATTGTTTCTGGAGCTGCTGGAGGAGCAGCCGGCGCCCGAGATGCAGGCGGTGTGAGGGGGGGCGGCTTCGACGCGGTCAGGACCGGCCACTCCTCATCGGGAAAGTGGTAGTCTTTGACTCTGAAAGGAGCGCAGCCGTAGTCATGAGGGGACGCCGAATGTCAGGCGCTGTTTGGCTGCATTTCGTCATCGCATTGTTGTTGGCAGTTTCGTCCGCGGGCGCGGCGGGCACTCAACCGGACGATTCTTCGTATCGAGAACTCGTAAAGCGGGTCACGAGCGGCGATATCTCAATCGACTTTCGTGCACTTCGATTCGCCTGCCTGAAGGCCGACAATTGCGACCCCACAGGGGACAGCAAGGACGTTGTTGCGATGCGCCGGGCCGTTCAGGAGAAACAGTACGACAAGGCCGTGAAGGCGGCTGAAGGCTTGATCCAGAAGGGCTTTGTAAACATCGAGGCGCATGCGATCTGCTCCGACGCATACGCGGCCTTGGAGAATCGCGAGAAGGCCAAGTTCCACCACGATGTTACCTCGGCCCTGATTCGCTCGATCCTGAGCACGGGTGACGGCAAAACGAAGGAAACCGCATTCGAAGTGGTCAATGTTCACGAAGAATACATCATCGTTTCCGTCCTGGGATTTCCTCGTCCCGGCTCCCAGTCGCTGATCCGTGGGAAAGGGCACAGTTACGATCTCCTTGAAGTGGTACAACCGGGCACGGGACAGAAGATCGCCATCTACTTCAAGATCGACGCCTTCTACCCGATGAAGGGACTCTAGGCGACAGGCCGACCCGGCGGAACAGAATCGTGGGGACCGGTGTCCAATGTCCATATGAAGGTTGCGTGGGGGCTCGCCGTGGCGGTTGGGCTCGGGCTGCTTGCAGTGGTGTCCAGGGTCGGGCGCACGCCGCCACCGCCGCCGCGCCCCAGGATCGCGGCACGGGCTGAGTTGCGCGCCACCGCACCGGATGCGATGCAGCGCGCGAGCCCATGCCCGGACATCGCCAGGCCACCGACGGGCGGGAGGCGGGTCAAGGCCGTCTATCCTCCCGAAGCCAGGCAGCTCCAAACCGCGGCGTCCGTTCGGCTGAAGGCTCTGATCGGAAAGGACGGGAAGGTGCGGAAGCTGGAAGTAGTCAGCGGCCACCCGCTCCTGGCTGCCGCCGCTGTCGAAGCCGCGAAGCACTGGGTGTACCGGCCCGTCTGCGTGAACGGAGAGCCGGTTGATGTCGTAACCGTGATCGACGTACTTGTCAATCCGCGTGGGCGCCCATGACCCTGGCCCGCCCGGGACAGGGCTGGAACCCTATCCTACATCACAGCCCGCTGAACTGGACGCCGGTGAAGTGCAGGGTCGGGATGCGGCAGGAGCCGTAGGGGTACGGGTCGCTTCCCGTGGCGGCGAGCTGCTTCCAGAGGTCCTTGTGGTTGCCGGAGATGTTCATCTCGTTGACGGGCTGGCGGAGTTCGCCATTTTCGATGGTGAAGCCCATCAGGTCGAAGGAGAAATCTCCGGTAGTGCCGTTGGAATCGCCGCCGATGAAAGTGGTCGCCGCCGCGGCTGAGCGCCGCGTCCATGGTCCGGCGGATCAGCCCCGTGCCGACCCCGAAATGGCTCAAGAACTGGCTGGGAGGCGAGGAGGCCCCCAGCGGCGCCTCGAGAGCCAGCGCCGTCTGGTTCCGCAGGGCAAAGGGGATCGCCGCGGTGGCCACTCCCTGAAAAAAAGCACGTCGATTCAGGACCTTCATTGGGACTCCTTAAGAAGACGCAAGAATCTTAGATGCCGCCCCGCGCAGAAAGCTCTCACTGGTTCGGGGAAAAAGAGGGCTCGGCGGAAGCCTCACCGGATGGCCACGACCCGGAGCCGGCGATAGTCCGCCAGCCACTGCCCTTCGCGGAGCAGATGTGGCGCCGCGTGCTGCTTGGTGCGGCGGACGAACTCCTCCCACTGTCCGGCGCCGAGCGAATCCCGGAAGGGCCCTCCAAACATGGCCAGCCAGGAGGCGATTCCCTCCTCGCCGCCCTCCAGCGGGGTCAACCGGTCGAACAGCGCGGCGTAGGTGACGGAGAGGCCGCTCCGCTCCAGCAATGAGGCGTATTCCGCGATGCTTGGGAAGTACCAGGGGTTCAGGCTCCCGGCGGCTCGGATGCCGAGCGATTCCAGAGCCAGGCCGGCGGCGTCGAGCAGACGCTGCACGTTCCCCCGGCCGCCGAACTCCGCGACCATCCTGCCGCCGGGCTTGAGGGCGCGGCTGATCGAGGCGACGGCCGCACCGGCGTCCTTCACCCAATGCAGGGCCGCGTTTGAGAACACTCCGTCGAATTCCTCGCGGTACTCCAGGGCGGCAACGTCGGCGAGTTCGAAATGCAGATCCGGGTAGTTCTTCCGCGCCTGGTCGAGCATGGTTGGAGAACTGTCGATGCCCACCACCTCGGCCCCCGAGCGCGCGATCTCCGCCGTCAACTGGCCGGTGCCGCACCCGGCGTCCAGAATCCGTTCGACCCGTTGGGGCGCCAGCAGGGCCAGCAGTTCGCGACCGTATTGCCAGACGAAAGAGTGGCTGGTTTGGTACAGTTCGGGGTTCCAATCGGAGTCGGCCATACTGAAAGTCTAGCCCGCACCGCGGGCTGCTGGGCTACAATTCTAGGAATGAAAGCACTTGCTTGCTTGTTGCTGCTGGGATTTACGCTTTACGGCCAACCGAAGCGCACCGTGGAAGAGTTCCAAACCTCGGGCGGCGCGGTGAGAATCACGCCTATCCGCCACGCTGCCACGCTCATCCAGGCCGCTGGCCAGGCTATCTACCTCGACCCCACCAAGGACGGCAACTACGACGGGCTTCCGCCCGCCGACCTCATCCTGATCACCGACATTCACGGCGACCATCTGGATCTCAAGAAGCTGGCTGAACTCCGCAAGCCGGGCATGGTTGTCATCGCGCCGGCGGCGGTGGCGAAAAGCGTTCCCGAGGCCACGGTGATCCGCATCGGCGAGACCAAAGAGTTCGGGAAATGGCGGATCGAGGCGATCGCCGCCTACAATATCCCGCGCGAGCCCGGCGCCCAGGTATTCCACGAGAAGGAACGCGGGGTGGGCTACGTGCTGAGTTACGGCGGGAAGCGCTTCTACTTTTCCGGCGACACCGGGAACATTCCGGAGATGCGCGCGCTCAAGAACATTGACGTGGCCTTCGTGTGCATGAACCTGCCTTACACAATGCCTCCGGCCGAGGCCGCCGAGGCGGTGCGCGCCTTCAAGCCAGCCATCGTGTACCCGTACCATTACCGGGGCTCCGATCTCACCGTGTTCGCCAAGGCGCTCCAGGGCAGCGGGGTCGAAGTCAGGATCCTCGACTGGTATTACTGACCGCACGCGTCCGGCACTTCTGGTTTGGCGCTGGTGGTGAGCCACCGGACACGCTGGCGAGACGGGAATCCTGGTCTTGGCCTTGTGAGTACTAGTACGTTTCCTGGGTTCTGGCACTTGACCAGTCATGTAACCCTTGTTAACATCAAGGCTCGATTCAATTCTTGTTATCGGAGGACGAACCTGTGCGTACCCTGCAAGTGGCGTTTGCGGTAACCCTTTTGATGCTGTTGGCGGTCCCTGCTTCGGCCGTACCAGCGCTCTATGACAACACTACGACGCTCGACAACTACATGGACGACGGCTTCACCATCAACTTCGGATATTCGGTGACCGACTCCTTTGTATTATCGGGCCCCGCAACCGTCACGGGCGTGAACTTCGTCGTGTGGGAGTTTCTCGGGAGCAACCTGACGGTTCATCACCTCCACTCACTTCGGTGGCACCACGTACGCATCTGGCGCCTTGACGCCTACAACCCAGAGTTTCATCGAAACAAACGGCTATGGGTATACCATCGACTCCGTGAGCTTTTCGATTCCGAGTGTTTCTCTGGGCGCGGGTACGTACTGGCTCCAGCTCGCAAACGCGGTTGAGCCCGGTGGTAACCCCATTTACTGGGACCAGAGCGACGGCCCCTCCGACGCATGGCAGAATTCAGATCTCGGACACCTGGCTGAGCTGAACGGCTACGCCTGTCATGGCCCCTGCACCCGTTCCGAGACGTTCCAGATTCTAGGCACTCAGGGCGCTTCGGTACCGGAGCCTGCCAGCCTCGGATTGCTGGGTATGGGCCTTTTCGGAATGGCCGCACTCCTCCGCCGCAGAATCAGCCGGTAATACGGCTTAAGTCTTGGGTGACGGAGGCGCTACGCGGCGTATGCGGATGCCGCCGCTGAAGGCGTTCGGAAACTTCAATTCCAAGATGCCCCCGGGGTCGGTTCGCGCTTCGAACAACTCCTGTGCGTCCGGCTCGACATCGTAGGCCTGCGAGGGCGCGAGCCCGACCACAAAGACCGCGGTGGCATCCTGCTTGACGACGAACCGGCTGGCGGCTACCACTGCCGTATCGCCGAACTGCATCGGCTCCGCGGCGCCGCCGAGCGGTAAGACCTTCATTTCGCCCTCCGAAAACGTTTGGAGTTGGCCTTCGAAGTAGCCAAGCCAGACGGCGTCGTCGCTCCACCGGGAGCGCAGGAAAAGGCGGCCGAGAATCTGGTCGTGGACCACCAGCGGGAGGTTGTAGTAACTCAGTCCCGGCTGGTACGGGTTGGCCCATAGGAATTCGTAGGGAATGCCGAGCGGGCCGCGCAGCAGGAAATGGTCGTGCATCGCCCAGCCCTGCACGTACTGGTTCTCGACGGCGTTGTTGTCGTAGGCCACCATGGCCAGCTCGGCGGCGCGCGACATGGCCGCCATCGAGAGATCGGGCTCGGCCCCCTTCGCGGCCGGGATGCGGAACTCGTTTTCCGCAGCCGGATAGGAGGCGGGGTAGTAGCTCAGCAGGTGGCAGATAGGCAGTTGCATGAAGAACGCCCGGAGCGATTCGCGCAGGTCGATGTTGAGGTTGTCGCGAACGGCATGGAGCATTTCGAACAGGGCGTAGGTTTCGGACCGGGGGAGGGCATTTCGCCCGTTTTCGACGGCAGGCACGATCTCGCCGCGCCACCACTTCTGAACCAGGCTCTCGAGCTCGCGGGCGGAGACTTGGGGAGCGCGGATGGCGAGAACGGTCGCGGCGAGCGCGCGCGAGCGGGCCTCGGAGACCGTAAGCACACGCGGGTGCGGGGCGAGGGCGCGCTCGAGCTTGGCGGCCAGCGCTGCCACTTGCGATTCGTTGAGCAGGGGCTGACACCAGTCGAAGACCAGCGCGAGTTGGCGCAGGTCGCTTCCGGAAGAGAGCGCCCACTCGATGGCGCGGCGTCCCGCGGCGTCGTCGCCGGCCACTTGGTAGTAGAGGGCCAGCGCGAAACCAGGCTCGGGCATGGCGGCGTGGCCCGCCATCAGCGCCTCGAACTGCTGCCAGCGCGCGGAGTGGCGCTCGCGCTCCCGACGCAGCAGACGGAGGCGCTGCGGGCGCAGGAACAGCAGGGGGTGTTCGCCGGCGACCAGAAAGCTGTCGTCCGGTTGGAGTGGAAACAAGGCGCCTGCGGTCAGCAGAACGGTTAAAACCACTCGGAGAGCGCCCATTGGGTTCGATTGTGTCATAGTGACACACCCTCCGCACCTCCGCGCCACGCGGCCGGGGTGCCGCACGATTCCCGCATCTGTGTTTTCAATCGCTTACGCACCTGGACTGCTGGCGCTCCACATGCTACATATGATGCTGAATTGATGGAGTAGTTCTTTGAACCTGCCCTCTGCTGCAACAAGCAAGAGGTGGTGAGGCGGCTTAAGATTGGACAGCGTGCTTGCGGGAGCCGATGTTTAAATGATGTGCCCCTCACTTTCCGATTGCAGGTTGCAACAGAGGGTTTTTTTGTGGATTAACGGAACGGCCTAATTCTGACGATCTGCACACTCTTACCAGGGATCAACGGGTTGCGGTGACTGTCTGGCATTCATGGGAGGAACCATTGGACGCGGGCCTCGCCAGGAATGTAACGCGAAGCGGGTAAGAGAATCCCAGACAGCCCGAGGCCAGATCCCGGCCCAGCCAGGGGCGAACCGCATCGGGCAACTTCAAACCCGATGCGGTCTTTTTTTGCGCTAACCACAGGCTGAAGGCCTGTGCCAC
>PLEM01000039.1 GCA_003137035.1 Bryobacterales bacterium
AGGAACTCGTGCAGCGGCGGGTCCAGCGTGCGGATCACCACCGGGAATCCGTCCATGGCCTTGAACAGCCCGGCGAAGTCCCGGCGCTGCATCGGAAGCAGTTTCAGGAGGGCCTTGCGGCGGCTCTTCTCGTCCCGGGCCATAATCATGGCCTGCATATGCTCGATGCGGTCCTCGGCGAAGAACATGTGCTCGGTACGGCACAGTCCGATGCCCTCGGCTCCGAACGCGCGGGCCGCCTTGGCGTCGCGCGGGATGTCGGCATTGGCGCGCACGCCGAATTTGCCGCGGAACTCGTCCGCCCAGCCCATGAAGCTCGCCAGCGCGCCCGAACGCGGGTCGGGATCGGCGGTTTGCGCCTGCCCCGCGAACACCTCGCCGGTCGAGCCGTCCAGCGACAGCCAGTCGCCTTCCTTCAGCGAAACGGTCGTGCCGCCGGCAAGCGTGACCGTGATCTGCTTCTTGTGCTCGTCGACGGAGATGGCGCCGGCGCCCGCCACGCACGGGATACCCATGCCGCGGGCCACCACCGCCGCGTGGCTGGTCATGCCTCCGCGAGAGGTCAGAATGCCCTTGGCCACTTCCATGCCGTGGATGTCGTCGGGAACCGTCTCGGCCCGAACCAGGATCACCGGGCTCGCCGTTGCCGCCACCACCGCATCATCGGCGGTGAAGACCACCTTGCCCACCGCCGCGCCGGGCGAAGCCGGCAGACCGACCGCGAGCTTCTGCAGCGCCTTGCGCGACTCGGGCACGATCACCGGGTGCAGGAGCTGATCCAGCTGCTGCGGATCGACGCGCAGCACCGCTTCCTTCTTGGTGATGAGGCCCTCGCCTACCATGTCCACCGCGATCTTCACGGCGGCCGGGCCGGTGCGCTTGCCGTTGCGGGTTTGCAGCATATACAGCTTGCCGTCCTGGACCGTGAACTCGAAATCCTGGATGTCGCGGTAATGCTTCTCGAGGCTGCTGGTGATCTCGCGGAGCTGCTTATAGACCGCGGGCATGAGCGTTTCGAGCTCGGTGATCGGGTGCGGCGTGCGGATGCCCGCCACCACNNTGAAGCCCACGCCGGTGGCCGAAGTTTCGCCCAGGTTGCCGAACACCATCGCCTGCACGTTCACCGCGGTGCCCAGATCGTCGGGGATCTTATTCATCTTGCGGTAATACGCGGCCCGCGGGTTGAACCAGGAGCGAAATACCGCCTCGATGGCCATCTTGAGCTGCTCGCGAGCGGCCTGCGGGAACGGCTTGCCGGTCTTCTTCTGCACCACCTGCTTGTATTCGGCGATGACGGCCTGGAGATCGGCGGCGGTCAGGTCGGTGTCGAGCTTCGCCTTCACCTTCTTCTTGCGGCCGTCCAGAACGTGGTCGAATTCGCTCTTGGGGATCTCCAGCACCACGTTGCCGAACATCTGGATGAACCGGCGGTAACAGTCGGCGGCGAAGCGCGGGTTGTTGGTGCGCCCCTCGACCGCCTTCACCGCCTGGTCGTTCAGCCCCAGGTTCAGGATGGTATCCATCATGCCGGGCATCGAGAACTTGGCGCCCGAGCGGACGCTGACCAGCAGCGGGTTGGCGGTGTCGCCGAGCTTCTGGCCCATGCGGCCTTCCAGCACCGCCAGCGCCTGATCGATCTGCTTCTCGATCTCGGCCGGGACCTGGTAGTTGTTCTGGAAGTAGATGTTGCAGACTTCCGTCGAAATCGTGAACCCGGGCGGCACTGGCACGCCGGCGCGCGACATCTCTGCCAGGCCCGCGCCCTTCCCGCCCAGGACATCCTTCATGGTTCCGCTGCCGTCGGCCGTGCCACCGCCGAACGCATAAACGTATTTGCTCATAAAGCTCTAGTTATCTCCTCTGACTACTTGTGATGTGACTATTTCCGAGAAATCGGCGATGGCCGAAGACTCCTTCAACAGGTTGTGTAACAGGGTGAGCCGGTTCCGCCGTATCTGGGGATCCGGTGCGTTCACCAATACTTTGTCGAAAAACAGATCCACCCGCGGCCGCAGGGAGGCGATCGCCTCGAGCGCCGCCTGGTATTCCTTCTTCTTCCGGAATCGCTTGACCTGGCGGCGCAGCCGCTCGAAGGCCTGGAACAGATCGGCTTCCGGGCCGGGTTCCAGCAGGGCGGCATCGATGGCGGACGGCGCCTGCCCGACCTCGATCTCCGCCTGCTTCAGGATGTTCTCGATGCGCTTGAAGCTGGCCGCCAGCGGCTCGAAATCCTCCGTCGGCCGCACCGCCTGGATGGCCGCCAACCGGCTCTCGACATCGGGCAAGTCGTCCCAGCCGGCGGCCAGGACGGCGTTGACCTCGTCGTAGCGGAATCCGCGAATGTCCTTGAAGTAATACTTGATGCGGTCCAGGAAGAACTCCGCCAGCGCGGGGTCCTTGCCGATCAGCTTGCCCAGCGGCAGCGACAGCTTCCCTTCCACCAGGATCTTGACCACGCCCTGAGCCGCGCGGCGCAGCGCGAACGGGTCGCGCGAGCCGCTGGGAATCAGGCCAACGCGGAAGCAGCCTTGCAAGGTATCAAGCTTGTCGCCGAGCGCCACCAGGCGGCCCACCGGCGTCGCGGGGATTCCATCCTCCATGCCGGCCGGCTTGTAGTGCTCGTAGATGGCCCGCCAGACTTCCTCGGGTTCGCCCTGCGCCCGCGCGTACAATCCGCCCATGACGCCCTGAAGCTCGGTCAGCTCTTTCACCATGTCGGTGGTGAGGTCGCACTTGCACAGCTCCGCGGCGCGCAACGCCTCCGGCGAGCCTCCCAACTTCCGCACCAGCTTCACAACTCGCTTGGTCTTGTCGAGATACGATCCTAACTTCGTCTGAAACGTGACGTGGGCCAGGTCCGCCACACGGTCGGCCAGCTTCCTGCGCTGATCGACATTCCAGAAGAACCGGGCATCGTTAAACCGCGCCCGAAGCACCCGCTCGTTGCCCTTCCTCACCAGCCCCTCGGGGTCCGCGCTGGTATTCATCACCGCGACAAACTGCGGCGCCAGATGGCCCTCNNGGCGTCCTCCACCGAGAAGTACTTCTGGTGATGCCGCATTACCGTCACCAGCACCTCCTCGGGCAGCTTCAGGAACTCCGGATCGAAACCGCCCAGGATCGGCGTGGGGTATTCGGTGATGTAGACCAGCGTGTCGAGCAGCGCGGCATCGGGTTTGACCTTCACACCCAGCGCGGCGATCCCGTCTTCGATCCTGCTGCGGCGCTCGGCGGCCGAAACCAGGACGAAGTTTTCCTTGAGGACTTGCTCGTAACTCGCACAAGTGACTGTGAGATCCCGTTTGGCAGGCGGAACCGCCTGCNNCGGTTCCGCCTGCGTCTCCTAGCTGCCGGTGTCCACGGGTGCAATCGCCCGAGCCAACTCCCGCCACTTCGAAGGGAACGATCTGGTCGCCAAGCAACGCTACCAGCCATCGAATAGGCCGGATGAACCGCGGCCCGCCCTTCCCGGTCCAGTACATGGTCTTGGGAAAGTGGATCTTCAAGATCAGTTCCGGCAGGGCGGCCGCCAGGATCTCGCGTGTTCCGCGACCGGCGGTTTTCCTGCGGAAGCAGACATACTCGCCACGGGCAGTCGTTTCGACTTCCAGCGCCGAGACTTCAACTCCCATCTTTCGCGCGAACCCCAGGGCCGCGCCCGTCGGCTGGCCGTCTTTGAAAGCCGCGGCTTTGGGCGGGCCCGAGACCAGTTCTTCGGAATCGGCCTGGCGGACCGGGAGCCCCTCGGCGCGAAGCACCAGGCGTCGCGGCGTGGCATCGGTCCCGATCACGGAGGCCGAGAGCCGGTTCTGATCCAGCAGTTCCTGAAACAGCGACTGCAAGTGCTCCAGCGCCGGCGCGATCATCCAGTCGGGGACTTCTTCGGTCCCGATCTCCAGCAGGAAAGGCAGGCTCATTGGACCACCTCCGCGCCGCTCTGATCCACCCAGCACTGGGCCGCGCCCAGCGCCAGCTTGCGCACCCGCCCGATCACCCCCACCCGCTCGGTCACGCTGATGGCCCCGCGCGAGTCCAGCAGGTTGAACAGGTGCGAGCACTTCAGGCAGTGGTCATACGCTGCCAGCAAGGGGTAGCGGATGCGCTCGATTGTCGGCGCGCCGACATTTCCCTCCAGGTGCTTCCACCCTTCCAGCAGCTCCCTCGATTCCTTCTCGTGCAATTCAAACTCAGCCCGTAGCGCCTGCGCGTCGCTCCGGTCAAAGCTGTATTCCGAGAGTTGCTGCTCTTCCGCAAGCCGGATGTCGCCGTAACTCTTGTCCTCCGTCCAGCGAATCTCGTACACGCTCTCCACATCCTGCAGGAACGCGCAGATGCGTTCCAGGCCATACGTGATCTCCACCGAAATGGGGTCGAGCTCGATGCCGCCGCTCTGCTGAAAGTAGGTGAACTGGGTGATCTCCAGCCCATCCAAAAGCACCTGCCAGCCAATTCCCCAAGCCCCCAGCGTGGGCGCTTCCCAGTTGTCCTCTTCAAAACGCACATCGTGCGCGCGAAGATCGATCCCGATGGCTTCCAGGCTCTTCAGGTACATGTCCTGAATCTCCGCGGGCGCGGGCTTCAAGATCACCTGATACTGAAAATGTTTATACAGGCGGTTGGGATTTTCGCCGTAGCGCCCATCCGCGGGACGCCGCGACGGCTGCACGTACGCAACGCGATACGGGGAAGGGCCGAGCACGCGGAGAAAAGTTTCCGGCGCCATCGTGCCCGCGCCAACTTCCATGTCGTAGGGCTGCTGCAGCACGCAACCCTGCTTTCCCCAGAAGTGCGCCAGCTTTAGAAATAAGTCTTGAAAGGTCAAGCCTTTGTGCTTCACTTCAAGTTTTGCTTTAACTGTCAACGCGTCTCTCCGAATTCATCACTCACTTCCGCTGCCGCGCGAAAAATGTCGGCGCGCCGACAA
>PLEM01000148.1 GCA_003137035.1 Bryobacterales bacterium
CAGTCCGGCCAGTTCGCCAAGGAATGGATTGAGGAAAACCGCACCGGCCGCAAGAACTTCCTGGCCATGCGCGAAGCCGCCCGCAATCAGCGCGTCGAGGTGGTGGGCCGCGGTCTGCGCGAGATGATGCCGTTTCTTAAGAAGAAAAAGGAGGCCGGCGTACCCGTGGACGACGCCGCCGGCGCAGCGTCAAGATGAAGATCTCCACCCTCGACACTACTTTGCGAGACGGCACTCAAGGAGAGGCCGTCTCGTTCACCGTCGACGACAAGCTCGCCATCGCTCTCAAGCTCGACGAGCTGGGCATCGACTACATCGAGGGCGGCTGGCCGGGCTCGAACCCGCGCGACAAGGACTTTTTCGCCCGCGCCAAGGACCTGCCGCTCAAACACGCCCGGCTGACCGCCTTCGGCTCCACCCGCTTCGCCAAGAACCGCATCGACCGCGATCCCAACGTGAAAGCCCTGGTCGAGGCGGGCACGCCCGTCATCTCCATCTTCGGGAAGACCTGGGACCTGCACACGCGCCGCGCGCTCAATATCACCGAGGAGGAGAACCTCAAGCTGATCTCCGAAACCGTTCGCTACCTCAAGGAGCACGGCAAGGAGGTCATCTTCGACGCCGAGCATTTCTTCGACGGCTACAACGGCAACGCCGCCTTCGCCCTGCGCGCGCTCGATGCCGCTAAGACCGCCGGCGCCGATATCCTGTGCCTCTGCGAGACCAACGGCGGCGTCCTTACCACGCGCCTGGCCGAGATCGTCGCCGAAGTGCGCAAGCGCTTCGACGGCGTGCTCGGCATACACACCCACAACGATTCGGGGACCGCGGTGGCCTCGACCATCGCGGCCGTCGAGCAGGGCGCCGCGCACGTTCAGGGCTGCATCAACGGCTATGGCGAGCGCTGCGGCAACGCAAATCTCTGCTCGGTGATCGCCAACCTCGAATTGAAACTCGGCCATACCGTGCTTCCGCCCGAGAAGCTGGCCAGCCTCACCTCGGTGGCCCGCTACGTGGCCGAACTCGCCAATCTGCCGCTCCGCGGCGACGACCCCTACGTCGGCCATAGCGCCTTCGCGCACAAGGGCGGCGTGCATGTGAGCGCCGTGCTCCGCGACGCCGCCACTTACGAACACATCGCTCCCGCCGCCGTCGGCAACCGCCAGCGCGTTCTGCTGAGCGATCTCTCCGGCCGCGGCAACATCCTCTACAAGCTCAAGCAGCACGGCATCGCCGACCGGCTCGGCGAGGACGCCCGCCGCGAGCTGCTCGAGCGCATCAAACAGATGGAGTATCTGGGCTACGAGCTCGAGGCCGCCGAGGGCACCTTCGAACTGCTGGTCCGCGAAGCCCTCCACCCGGGTGTCACCTTCTTCGATCTGCTCAACTTCGAGGTCGCCACCAGGATGGAGGACAACCTCGAGTCCACCACCTCCGCCACCGTCGCCGTCAAGGTCCAGGACGGCGTCCACTCCACCACCGCCACCGGGCACGGCCCGGTCAACGCGCTCGACCTGTGCCTCCGGAAGTGCCTCTCGACGCTTTACCCCAGCATCGCTAACGTGCGCCTTACCGACTACAAAGTGCGCGTGCTGGAACCCCGCAAAGGCACCGCCGCCAAGGTTCGCGTGCTCATCGAGTGGAGCGACCACCGCCGGACCTGGGCCACCGTCGGCGTCTCAGACAATGTCATCGAGGCAAGCTGGCGCGCCATGGTGGACGCCATCCGCCTCGAGCTCATGCGCCTCACCGAAGAGGACGACAACGTCACCAAGGCCGTCGAGGATTACTGCTGGGGCGTCTGATTTCCATGCGCTTCTTTTTCCGGAGACGCATCCCGGAGTTCGACCGCGTGCTGCTGGTGGAGAGCGGCGCCCGGCATCTTTCCGAGCGCCTGCTGCCGCTGTTGCGCCGCAATCACGGCGAGCAGGTCGCCGTCGATCTGCTCACCTGCTATGCGGGCCTCCCCGCGGGCTTTCCGCCCGAGCCGGCAACCGCCGTCTTCCGCGTCTCGGACTATCCCGGCCGGGCCGGCTTGCGGCGTCTCTTCGCCGAGCTGCTGGCCCGGAACTACTCGCTGGTCGGCATCATTTGCTCGGGCGAACCTATCCTGGCTAAGTGGAAATGGGTCATCGTTGCGCGAGTGCCCGCCAAGCTTTTCGTTATTAACGAAAACTGCGACTATTTTTGGGCCGACTACAGTAACTGGCGCATCATCTGCCACTTCATCCTGGTCCGAGCCGGCTTGGCCGGCCCCGGCGCCGTCCGCACGCTCGCCCGCCTGGCGCTGCTCCCCTTCACGCTCCTCTACCTGCTGCTCTACGCCGCCACCGTGCACCTGCGGCGCCAGTGCCGGCGAGCGCTGGGACGCTTGCGCCCCGCAGCCACTTTGACACGGTAGAGGTCTCAGATTCGAATTCTGCCGAGCCCACCACTGGTTTCATAGAGTTAGAAGCACTCAAGATGATCAACGGGGTCCAACAAGCCTGGGAGAATGGATTTTTGGACCCACGGAGGGTCAGGCCGGAACCCGGCGGGAGAACAGTAACCCCCGAAGGCTTCGTCGTGGAGTAGTACCAGCCTCGAACAGCATGGAGGAGTGTATCCCGACTCTTGGATAAAGGCTTAATCACGCTTTCTCCCGATGGCAAGATCCAAATGGATGCAGGCCTGAAAGCGGCCTTGCGCCGAACTCAAATATCTCGCCCCGAAGCAATCCAGCCCCGTCTCCGTAACCCGTTCTTGGGAGGTGAACTTCTGCCGCACGGTGTCCGTGCTGTATCCGGGGATCCCGTAGCGCACGCTGCCCTGCATGGCCAGGAGATCTACGCCGAACGGCTGGTAATCATGGCACTCGGTCGGTCCGCCGCTCGCGTCCGTCACCAGCCGCGTCGAGCCCAGGTGGTCCGCCGTCACGTACTGCACCCCTACCCCATCGCCGCCCGCGCCGCACCCACGCAATGCCCTCGCGGACGTCTTCGAGTATGCCGTCTATCCGAGTCTCGGACGCCAGCCGGTAATCCATCGTCGCGACGGGGAACCCGGCATCCAGATACCGCTTCAACTGCGCCGGCCGGCTGCTCCGAAGACTGTCGCGGGTGCCGTCCGCCGGCGCCATCGCAATCCCCCGAACCATTCACCGTCCCCGCGCCAGCATCGAAACACACCTTGCCGTTCTTATCGTCCGCTCGCCACATCCAGGTCCGCCCGCGCCGTCAGGTATGCCGCCGCCGCCGCATACCGGTTCGACCGCGCCTGCGTCAACTGTTGCTGCGCCGCAACCACGTCCAGCGCCGATCCCTCGCCCCCTTCGTACCGCACCCGGCTCAGCTTCAAATTCTCTTCCGACAACCGCACCTGCTCCGCCGTCATCCCGATCTGCTCGTAGATCCGTTTCACCCGCGCCAGCGCGCTCTGGTATTCCTTCGAGAACGTCCGCGTCGAGATCTCCCGGTTCGCCTCCACCTGCCGCGCCCGCAATTCGGCCTGCTGCGCCTGGCTCCGGCTCTTGAACCAATCGAACAGCGTGATGTGCAGGTTCAGGAACGCCGCGTACCCGCGATCCTGCCAGACCACCCGGTTTGAGTCCAGCCCGTATTGAAACACCAGGTTCAACTGCGGATACAACTGCGCCCGCGCCGTCCGCGCATCCGCCAGGAATCCCTTCCGCTGCGCCTCCAGCAGGTTGAATTCGATCCGCCGCATGAACGGTGGCGATTCCGGCGGCGCCAACGCTCCCTCCAACAAGTCCTCGATGTCCAGCGGCTCCGCCACCTCCGCCGTCCAAAACGAAGCCAACTCGTAGTTGGCGATCTGCGCGTCCAGCTCCGCCGCCCTCTCCGCCTGCTCCAGGAACGCCGACTGCGACGCCGCCTTCACCACGTCCGCCCGAGCCACCTCCCCGCCCTCCGCCAAGCGCCGCGCCCGCTCCTCGAAGGCGCGCGCCTCTGTAAGCGCTTGCTGATTCACCTCCACCAGCCGCCGCGCCAGCGCCAGCCGGTAGTATGCCCCCGTGACCGCCCGCTTCAGGTCCCGCCCGCTCAGCAGCACCCCCGCCTCCGCCGCCTCCCGGTCCGCCCGTGCCCGCGCTAGCCCTGCCCGCAGCCTCCCCGAGGTGTCTAGCTCCTCCCCCACCATGAACTGCCCGATATACTCCCGCACCCCGTTCAACGCAACGTAGCTCGCGCGATTGTTATATGTGTAAGCGCTTCCAGCCTCGGCCCGCGGCAAGAACCCCGCCTTCGCCTGGGCA
>PLEM01000475.1 GCA_003137035.1 Bryobacterales bacterium
TCGCGCGCGCCCTGCCCGCCGCGGAAGCGCGCAGGTGGAAAGTGCTGCCATTCCAGGTTCGCGCGGGGAGGCTCTTGGTGGCCGGCCCGGAACTACCCACCGACCCGATGCGCCGCGAGCTGCGGAAGTACACCGGTCTCGAGATCCAGTTCCACTTCATCACGCCGGGCAACCTGCGGGAGCTGACGGAAGAGCTGCTGGGACGCGCCAGCGAGTGAAAGCCCGCACAGGCTGAAGGCCTGTGTCGCTACGTTCGGTAGCTGGCGTTGATGTGAACGTAGTTCTCGGTGAGGTCGCAGGTCCAGAAGCGCGATTCGCCCTTTCCGCCCCCCCCAATGACGAAACGGATCAGGCATTCCCGTGCGTCCAGCTTCTGTTTCAGCTCGCGCTCGGAAAATCCATCGGCGACTCCGCGGTGGCAGACGCGCACGTGCTGCATGAAAATGTCCACCGCGCCGGGGTCGAACTCGGTGCCGGAAATCCCGGCGGCCGAGAGGATGCGCCCCCAGTTGGGGTCCGAGCCGGCGATGGCAGTCTTGACCAGTGGCGAGTTGGCAATGGCGCGCGCAATCTGAGTCGCAGCCTCGTCGTCTTTAGCGCCCAGGACGTGAATGGTGACCAGCTTCCGCGCACCCTCGCCGTCGCGCGCCAGCTTTTCCGCCAGGTCTTCCATCACCCAGGAAAGCACCTCCTGAAATACCAGCAGTTCCTTGGCACTGGGCCTGATGCCGGAAGCGCCGTTGGCCAGAAGAATCAGCGTGTCGTTGGTGGAGGTGTCGCCATCGACCGAGAGCCGGTGGTAGCTGCGCTCGCAAGCGGCGGCCAGCATGGGCTGCAACAAGCGCGGCGCAATGGCGGCGTCGGTCATGATGAAACCCAGCGTGGTGGCCATCCGCGGGTGGATCATGCCGCTGCCCTTGGTCATGCCGGCGATGTGCACCACTCCAGTGCGCAACGGCACCTCGCCGAAGGCCATTTTCGGCACCTGGTCGGTGGTGAGTATGGCGCGCGCGGCGTCGGGGAAGCCATCCTCGGACAAGCGGTCGAACAGACGCGGCAGAGCATCGACGATGAGCTTGGAATCCAGTTCGACGCCGATCACGCCGGTGGAAGCGGGCAGCACTCCGGCGACCGGAGTCTTGAGAAGTTTTGCAACCGCGCGGCAGGAGGCCAGTGCAACCCGGCCGCCGGAGCGGGTCGCACAGTTGGCGTTGCCGGCATTCACCAGGATGGCGCGGGCCACGCCGCGCGACACCCGGAGGTGCTCCCGCGCCAGCACCACCGGCGCGGCCTGCACGCGGTTCCGCGTGAACATCGCCGCCGCCGACGCCGGCGTCTCGGAGAGGATCAGGGCCAGGTCGTCCTTCTTCTCTTTCCGAATGCCCGCGTAGGTGGAAGCGTAACGATAACCAACAGGGATCTTCACCGGCTCATCTCCAGCTTTTCATTTTCGCCTAATTGATAGCCGTTCAGGAAATGGGCCGCCGACATGCGCCTCTTCCCCTCCATCTGCACCTCGACGAGTTCGAGCGACGTACTGCCGCCGCAGGAGGCAAACAGGCGCCCCTTGGCCCCACGCAGCGAGCCTGGCGGGCCCGCGACCTCGCCCCCCACCCGCGCTCTCCAAACCTGCAACCGATGTTCGCGAAAGCGCGTGGCCGATCCCGGCCACGGCAAGAAACCGCGAATGCGATTATAGACCTCCGCCGCGGTCCTGGTCCAGTCGATCCAACCGTCTTCCTTGCGCAGGACCGGGGCGAAGGAGGCGCGCGTGGAATCCTGCGCCAGGCCCACGAGGGTTCCTTCGGCCAGGCGCGTGAGGGTCTCGACGAGCAGCTCGGCGCCCATGCGCGCCAGACGCGGGCTCAATTCCATAGCAGTCTCGTCGGGCCCGATCGCAGTCTCGGCCCGGAGCAGGATGTCACCGGTGTCGAGCCCTGCGTCGATGCGCATAGTGGTCACGCCCGTGCGCGTTTCGCCGTTCGCGATGGCCCATTGGATGGGGGCCGCGCCGCGATACTCCGGCAACAGCGAAGCATGTACGTTGATGATGCCGTAAGGAGGGATGTCGATGATCGGTTGCGGAAGGATCTTGCCGTAACCCACCACCACCATCGCCTCCGGCTGCAGCGCTTTCAAGAAGCCGGTCACTTCGGGAGGACGGATGCGCTCGGGCTGGTGGACGGCGAGGCCGAGCCGCAACGCGGCTTCCTTGACCGGCGGCGCGACGAGTTCGCGGCCGCGTCCCTTGGGGCGATCGGGCTGCGTCAGCACAGCGGCGATCTGGTGCCCGGCCGCGACAACGCACTCGAGAGTGGGAACGGCGAACTCGGGGGTGCCCAGAAAGATCAGCCGCACGCCGCTACTCCCAATCGCCGGCCTTCATGCGCTTGCGGATCTTGCGCCGGATGAGATCGCGTTTGAGCATGCTGATGTGATTGATGTAGAGCTTGCCGTTGAGGTGATCGGTCTCGTGCAGGAACGCGCGGGCCAACAGATCCTCGCCGGTCCTCTCGAACGTCTCTCCCCGGGCGTCGCGAGCGCGGATGGTGACCCGCTTTCCGCGCTTCACCGGTTCCCGAAAGCCCGGAACGCTCAGGCATCCTTCCTCTTCGGTCTGCGTGCCCTCCACGCGAACGATCTCCGGGTTGATGAGCACCAGCCGCTTCTGCGGATCCTCGCCGGCGGATGGATCGATCACGGCGATCCGGCGCGAGATGCCGATCTGCGGCGCAGCCAGGCCGACGCCCTTGGCGGCGTACATGGACTCGAACATATCCTCGATCAGCTTGTGGAGCTCCGGCGTGTCGAACTCGGTCACGGTTTCAGCCGGAGTCTCCAGCACGAGGTTTCCGTATTTCACGATCGGGTAGGTCATCAGAACTCCCTGAGCCGTTCCATATAGGCTTTGAAATTCCGCTGAGTTTCGTCCAGCGAGTCGCCGCCAAATTTTTCGAGGAGCGCCTGGGCGAGCACGAAGGCCACCATCGCTTCCCCAATGACGCCGGCGGCGGGGACGACGCAAACGTCGCTGCGCTCGTAAGCTGCCGAGGCCGGCTGGCGGGTGAGGAGATCGACGGATTCCAGTGGCCGCCGCAGCGTCGAGATCGGCTTCAGGAGCCCGCGGACGACCAGGTCCTCGCCGTTGGTGATGCCGCCTTCCAGGCCCCCCGCGCGATTCGAGCCGCGCGTGAATCGCCGCCGCTCGCCGTCATAGTGGATGGTGTCCTGCACCCGCGATCCGAATTCGGACACCGCCTGCGACGCGCCGCCGATCTCGACGCCCTTCACGGCCTGAATGGAGACCATCGCCTGGGCCAGGCGCCCGTCCAGCCGCGTGTCCCAGCAGATGTGCGAGCCCAAGCCGGGCGGCACGTTGTGGGCGACCACTTCGAACACGCCACCCACCGTGTCGGCGGTGCGGTAAGCCTCGTCCACAACCGCCTTCATCTTCTCTTCCACCGCGGCATCCACGCACCCGAGGAGAAGGCCAGCCTCTTTCTTGCTCAACGCAACGAGTTCGTCCCAAGCAGCCGGCCGCTCGAGCCGGACCGGGCCGACCGCGACCACGTGGCTCAACACACCGATCTCGAACTGCGCGAGAAACGCCTTCGCCAGCGCTCCCACGGCTACGCGCGCGGCGGTCTCCCTCGCGCTGGCGCGTTCCAGGATGTAGCGCGCATCGTGGAGGTCGTACTTGAGCGCGCCGGCCAGGTCCGCGTGGCCCGGACGCGGGCGCGTGACGGTCCGCATCTTCTCTTCCGCGCCCTCGAACGATTCCACCGGCAGCGCCTCTGCCCAGTTGGCCCAGTCGCGATTCCGAATGAGAACGGCAACGGGCGAGCCGATGGTGTGCCCGTGGCGAACTCCGGAGACTACCTCGGCGCGATCGGTCTCGATCTTCATGCGGCCGCCGCGGCCATATCCCTGCTGGCGCCGCCACAGTTCGCGATCCAGGCTTTCAATCGACACCGGCACGCCGGCCGGGAGCCCCGTGAGTGTCGCCACCAGGCATTCACCGTGCGATTCTCCCGCTGTCTCAAAGCGAAGCATCTTTAATCTACCCGCAACCCGTATCGCGCGCCGCCGGGCTCGTTCCATCGTAGCGAAGACTGCGAACTTTCAGCAACTTGGACGCCCTCCACTAGACCGTACCAGGCGCGGCCCCCCGTATAAGAGCACGACTTCACCCCCGCTGAGTCTCCCTCCAAGCGCGCACCCTTCGATTACACTAGCCATTAAAGATCCTGGTGGGGGAATACCTTGCTGGCACTCATTACAGGCAGACTACGACAGGGCGGGTATGGAAAAGCTTGAGCGCCTCGCGGGGCGGCTGGCACACGGATTTAACCAGTTGGATGGCGAGAGCGCCGAGGAGATGATGGAGGCGGCTCCGCTGCTGTCGCAACTGGCCGATGAGCTGGCGTTGCTCCGGCAGAGTCCGGCTCCCACCTCCCTGCACCTCCCTTCCAACGCCTCATCGGAATGCCAGACCGCGCTCCTGGTCGACGAACGGCCGGAGGACCGCCGGCTGGTTCGCGAGATGTTGCAGCATCTGGGCTACACGGTTCTGGAAGCGGATAACGGGAACGAGGCGCTCGAGCTCTGCGCGCGACACATCGGTCCCCTCCACGTCATGCTGGCGAGCGTATTCATCGAGAACATGAGTGGCCGCGAGCTGGCCGAGCGGGCCTCGTGCCTGAAACCCGAGATGAACGTCATCTACATGTCGGGCTACACCGACGACGAAATCCTGTTCTGCGGGATTCTCGGTCCCTCGGTCGCGGCATTGAAGAAGCCGATCACTTCCGAAGCCCTCGCGCACAAGCTGGCCGAAGTGGCCGAAGCCGAGTACGTGTAGCGCGAATCCGGCAGCCGGCGGCGGGAACTACTTCGTCTTTCCCGTGCCCTCGACTACGCCCTCGGCGAAGTAGTTGACGATCTTGGCCTCATCGCGAGCCACTTCGTAGTAGGCGTTGCGCAGGAGCTGCTCCTTGCGGCCGCGCAGCCCATCGCGGATGATCTGCTGGACGCGCGGATCGTTCAGGTCGCGCTGGCCGGGAGGTTCCTTGGAGATCACCTTCAGGATGCGGTACGAGCCCTGGCCAGGGAGGATGGGAGAGACCTGCCCGGGCTGCATGGCCAGGAGCAGCTTGCGGACCTCCGGAGGGGACTTTTCGAACGCCGACATGGGCAGGAAGCCCAGGTCGCCACCGTTAGGCGTCGATTCGGGGTCCTCGGAGTAATTCTCCGCCAGCATCGAGAACTCGTCGCCCTGGCGCAACCGCGCTTCGATCATCTGGATCTTCTTCCTCGCCTGATCCTCGTTCAGCGCCTTGTCGTTCTTCAGGTTGCGTGAGTTGGGATCCGGCGTCGCGGTGACCAGGATCTGGCCCAGGTGAATGGTCGGCTCCGCGCGGTTAAAACTGGGCTTGTTCGCGTTGAAAAAATCGGTGATCTCTTTGTCGGTGATGGCGATTTTGGAAATGATCTCGCGATTGACCAGCTTCTGGATACTGAGCTCGCGCCGCATCTGCGTCTTGAGATCGCTGGCGCTCATCTTGCGCGTCTCGAGCTGCCGCTGGAACTCCTCCTGGGTGTAAGGCGCT
This sequence comes from Bryobacterales bacterium, assembly GCA_003137035.1. Lineage (GTDB taxonomy): Bacteria > Acidobacteriota > Terriglobia > Bryobacterales > Bryobacteraceae > Fen-330. The sequence goes on from PLEM01000475.1 coordinate 5,610, forward strand.
TTGAGCTCGTTGAACTTGGTATCCACTTCGGAGTCGGTGGCCAGGAGCCCCAGTTTCTCCGCGCGCTGCAGCATGATCTCGTTCTCGATCAGCGTGCGCAGCACTTCCATCTTCTGGATCGCCATCAGGTCGTCGCCCGCGCGCTCGCTGGGGGCTGAGAACTGCGCCAGGTAGATGCGGTCGATGTCGCCGTAGGTGATCGGCCGGTTGTTGACCGTGGCGGCCACATTGGCGGGAGGGGCCTTGTGGCAGCCCGTCAGAACCAGCAATACTGGCAGCGCATAGACGATCTTTTGGAGTCGCATGATGAGAAGTCCATTCTAGCCGATCGCTCCGCTTCGTGAACGGCCCCTATGGGAACGCCGCACGGAGCTTCTCCAGTTCTTCGGCTTCTCCGAATCTCAAACCTGCCAGCGACGGCTGGATGCCTCGCAGCAACCCGGTCAGCACCGACCCGGGACCAACTTCGACGAACCGCTGGCAACCGCGCGCGGCCAGCAGCCGGATGGACTCGGTCCAGCGCACGGGACTGGTGACCTGGTCGATCAGGCCCCGGCGCGCATCGGCTCCGGAGCGGATCTCGCTGGCGTTCGCGTTATTGACTAGCGGACAGCGCAGGTCGGCGAAGGGAGCCTGGTCCAGATCCACGGCCAGACGCTCCTGAGCGGGCCGCATGAGCGGGCAATGGAAAGGTGCGCTGACGGGCAGCAGTACGGCCCGGCGCGCGCCGGCCGCCTTGGCCAGTTCCATGGCGCGCCCGACGGCCCCGGCGTCGCCGGCAATCACCACCTGGTCGGGCGAGTTGAGGTTGGCGGCTGAGACGACCTCGCCCTGGGCGGCCTCCGTCAGCACCGCCTCCAACTTGCCTTCGGGCAACTTCAGCAGGGCGGCCATCGCGCCCCGGCCCGCCGGCACGGCTTCCTGCATGTAGCGCCCGCGCTTCCGCACCAGCGTTACGGCGTCGGCGAACCGCAGGCTCCCGGCGGCCACCAGCGCCGAATACTCGCCCAGACTGTGCCCCGCGACGTAGTCCGGCTCAAGGCTGTTGTCCCTCAGTACCCTATACGCCGCCACGGACACCGTGAGGATGGCGGGCTGGGTGTTCTCGGTGAGTCTCAAGGCCTCTTCCGGACCCTCGAAGCACAGGCGTGAAAGCTCGAACCCGAGCGCCTGGTCGGCTTCCTCGAAGACGGCGCGGGCGGAAGGGAAGGCCTGGGCCAGGCTCTTGCCCATGCCGGCGAACTGCGAACCCTGCCCCGGAAACAGAAATGCGGTGTTCATGGCAAACCACTCATTGTACGACGGGGGGGACTGCGCCTTACAAATTTTTACAGGTACCTTGCAGAACCTTGGCGTGGTTGGCTGCGTCAGTCTACAGTGACAAGGGGGAAATGACGATGAACCGCGTGATGAACCTCCCCACCCCGAAACAAACCAAGGGTTGGGTCTATTGCCCGATCTGCACGCATACCGTCGAGGCCCAGGTCGTCTTCGTCGGAAAGCGGATCATGGTAAGGCCGGGCCAGAAGTGCCCGCGTTGCGCTTCCTCGCTGGAAGCCGCCTGCATTGTGCGGCACGAGGTTGCAGCGTAGGTCCTGCCGAAGCCTTAGCAAACGCGCCCTACGGAACCGCTTGCGCTGGGTACGCAGGTGTGGTTTAGTGGGACAAGAGTCCTTCATGCGCAGGAAAAAGAGCCCGGCTTCGGACCAGGTGGTATCGAGCGAGATCCTCGACAAAGCGAAGCGGGCCGCGCACTCGGACAAGCTGCCGCGCTCATCCAAGTGCACGGTATGCGGCGCTGAGTGCGCCTCGAATGCCTCCGAGCAGCTCTGCTGGGTTTGCCGCCGCTTGAAGATCAGCGCCTGGCACGAATCCGAACAGCAGATGCCGGCCCAGGAATAACCCGCCGGCGGATGCCGGCTTCCCTCCCCAGCTCTCTCGGAGTGAACGAACGCCTGCACAGGCTGAAGGCCTGTGCCACGGGGACAGCAACCGCTTGATGTGGCACAGGCCTTCAGCCTGTGCGGAAGTGGCCCCCTACGTCCTCGCCGGATTGCCGGCCTCGGGATCGATTCCCAGGTCCGCAAGGGATTTGCGCGCCTGCTCGGAGCTGAACTTCCCTTCCCGGGACAGGCGCGAGAGCGTCGCGGCTACGATAGCCTCCGCGTTCACCTCGAAGAACTTCCGCAGATGCTCCCGGTTCTCGCTGCGGCCGAACCCGTCGGTGCCGAGCGCAACCATCCTGCCCGGCAGCCAGGGAGCAATCTGGTCGGCCACCGCCTTCATGTAGTCGCTGGCGGCGATGATCGGTCCCTCGGCCCCCTTCAGGCATTCCGCGAGATAGGGCCGCCGCTCGGGCTCGGCCGGGTGGAGACGGTTCCAGCGCTCCGCCGCCAGAGCCTCCCGGCGCAGTTCGTTGTAACTGGTGACGCTCCACACGTCCACGGCCACCTGGTAGCGTTCCGCGAGCATCCGCTGCGCCTTCAGCGCCTCGTTGAGGATCGGGCCGCTGCCGAACAGTTGCGCCACCGCCGGGCCGCGCTCCGCCGCCTGGTAACGGTACAGGCCTCGCAGGATGCCCTCCCGCACGCCCTCCGGCATGGCAGGCTGCGCGTAGTTCTCGTTGTAAACCGTCAGGTAGTAAAACAGGTCCTCGTGCTCCTGGTACATTCGCCGCAAGCCGTCCTGAACGATCACGCCAATCTCGTAAGCGTAGGCGGGATCGTAGGCCGCGCAGGTCGGCAGGACGCTCATCAGCAGGTGGCTGTGGCCGTCCTGGTGCTGCAGCCCTTCGCCCGCTAGCGTGGTCCTTCCGGCGGTGGCGCCGACTAGGAAACCCTTCCCGCGCGAATCGGCGAACGCCCAGATCAGGTCGCCCATGCGCTGCAATCCGAACATCGAGTAGTAGATGAAAAACGGGATCATGGGCAGGCCGAAGTTGGCGTAGGCCGTCCCCGCCGCGGTGAACGAGGCCATCGAGCCGGCCTCGGTGATGCCCTCCTCCAGGATCTGGCCGCTCTCCGATTCCTTGTAGTACAGGAACATCTCCTGGTCCACCGGATGGTAGCGCTGTCCCTGGCTGGCGTAGATGCCGATCTGCCGGAACAGCGATTCCATTCCAAACGTGCGGGCCTCGTCCGGAATGATTGGGACTATCTGCTTGCCCAGATTGGGATGGCGCAGCAACAGCGTGAGAACGCGGACGAACGCCATGGTGGTGGATACTTCGCGGCCCTGCGAGCCGGTGAGCGTCTCTGCGAAGAAGTCGAGAGGCGGCGTCTCGACGACGACCGGACGCAGGTTTCGCTGGGGCAGGTACCCGCCCAATTCCTTGCGGCGCTCTTGAAGATACCGGATCTCCGGGCTGTCCTCGGGCGGGCGGTAGAAGGAGATGGTATGGATGCGCTCCTCGGTGATGGGGATCTCGAAGCGCCGGCAAAAGTGCTCCATCTCCTGTTCGTTCAGTTTCTTCTGCTGGTGAGTGACGTTGCGGCCCTCGCCGGCCTCGCCCAATCCGTAGCCCTTGATGGTCTTGGCCAGGATAACGGTAGGCGAGCCGGTGTGCTGGCAGGCTCGCTGATAGGCGTTGTAGACCTTCTCGGGGTCGTGGCCGCCGCGGCGCAGCTTGAGCAATTGATCGTCGCTCAGATCCGCCACCAAATCAAGCAGTTCCGGGTATTTTCCAAAAAAATCCTTGCGGATGTAGGCGCCGTCCCGAGCGGCGTAGGTCTGATAGTCGCCGTCCGGGCACTCGTTCATGCGCTCGACCAGCAGGCCGGTCTTGTCGCGCTCCAGCAGCGGGTCCCAGTCGCTCCCCCAGATCACCTTGATCACGTTCCAGCCCGAGCCCGCAAACACCGCCTCCAGCTCCTGGATCACCTTGCCGTTGCCGCGCACCGGGCCGTCCAGCCGCTGAAGGTTGCAGTTGACCACGAAGATGAGATTGTCCAGTTTCTCGTTGGCGGCGATGCGCAGCGCGCCGGTCGACTCCGGCTCGTCCGTCTCGCCGTCGCCCAGGAAAGCCCAAATCTTGCGCGGCGTCGCCTGAAGCAATCCACGCTTTTCCAGATAGCGCACGAAGCTCGCCTGGTAGATGGAGTTGATGGGACCCAGGCCCATCGAGACCGTCGGGAACTGCCAGAACTGCGGCATCAGCCAGGGGTGTGGGTACGAGGACAGGCCCGGCTGTTCGCGCAACTCGTGACGGAAGTTCTCCAGGTGCTTATCGTTGAGCCGTCCTTCCAGGTACGCCCGCGCGTAGATGCCCGGCGAGGCGTGCCCCTGGAAGTAAACCAGGTCTCCCGGCTGATCCCCGTAGGCCGCATGGAAGAAGTGGTGGAAGCCCACCTCGACTAGCGTGGCCAGCGAGGCGTAAGTCGAGATGTGGCCCCCGATGCCATGGTCGTACTTGTTGGCCCGCACCACCATCGCCAAGGCGTTCCAGCGGATCAGACTCTTCAGGCGCCGCTCAATGGCGCGATCCCCCGGATAAGGGACCTGCTCCTCGACCGGAATCGTGTTCAAGTACGGCGTGTTGACGTAGTAGGAAGGCGCCGCACCGGACATTCGCGCCCGGCTTGCGAGCCGATCCAGCAGGTACGAGGCGCGGTCCGGACCGGATTCCTCGACCACCTGGTCCAGCGCCTGTAACCACTCGGCGGTCTCCTGAGGGTTGAGGTCGTCCGCGGAGGACATTTTGGCCTTGAGCATGTTCGGGAGTTCCACCCCCAGAATAGCGCGAGGCAATCGGCGCGGGTTGGTTGGCGGCGTTGCCAAGCCGCGACTGCGAGGGAGCGATGTTGACGCCCTACCAGCGCACTTCAACCTCGTAGTCGTCCGCGCCGCCCGTGGCGTCGATCTCGAAGACCAGTTGGTAGCGGTTGCCCCGGGAGGGGAATTCCACAACCTGCACGCGCCCGCGGCCGCGCACCAGCTTAGCGACCACATTCGGGTTATCGAGGGCGGGAAGACCGCGCAAGAACTCAGCCCACTCTCCGACGATCGGTGAGCCGCTAATCACCTGGCTCATCGCGGCGCGGCCCCCGATGACCACCCGGATGCGGCCGTCCACGCGGCCCGACCAGATCACTCCCCGCCGCGCCAGCTCGAACCCGCCATCGCTCGCAACGCGCGGCGACCAGGCCAGCGTGAACGTGTAGTCGCCCGAGCCTCCCTGCGGGTAGCGGATCAACACGCGCGCGCGGTATCCGTTGGATTCGCTCGGCTGCTCGAGCAGGCGGACCTCTCCGCGCCCCTCGCTCTTCTCCAGGGTCACCCTCACCTCGCGGCTGGGCAGCGGCTTTGAGAAGCGGAAGCGATCGCCGGCGACCTGTCCGCCACTCCGCGCCTCGGCCTCGCAAACGCTGCCGTGGCAGCTCACCATGGCCTCTCCGCCCACGCGCCCGCTCCAGGTGAGCGATTCGCGGCGGCCGCGCGGAGGCTCCACTTGCGGCTCCGGCTCCCAGTAGAACGCCAGCGAGTACCACGAGCTGCCGGGCTGCCGGTCTTCGATACTCACCGAGAGCGTGTAGTTGTTGTCGGCGCGCGGTTGCTCGAGGATGTGGACGCGCCCACGCCCGTCGACCACTTCCATGCGGACTTCCTGCCGGCGCCCGGGCAGGCGCTGGTTGAAGTGGAAACGCTGCCGATCCACCGGCAGTCCTTCCCGCGCTTCCGCCTGCAAGCGGTTCTCGCGCACGCTCAGCACGGTGATGCCGTCCACCTGCCCTTCCCAGACCAGTTGCGGCTGGTCCTGAGCCGCCAGAAGGGGCGCCAGCGCGGCCAGGAAGATAAGTCTGCGCATTCTATGCAATCGGGAACAGGGGCTTGGTCCCCTTCGCGCCGGCCAGTAGGAGCTCGCGCTCCTTGTTTGTGAGCGGCTGGAACTCGGCGGCCAGCTCGAGCGCCATCTGGTAGATCTTCTCATCGCCGGGAGGGATCGCGGCGGTGATGTCCTCCGAGAGAGTGAAGCGCAAAGCCTTGCTGGCCAGCTCGCGATCTTCGATGGGTTGATACCAGGCCTTGGGATGCCCGGTCTTGGCATGATCGGTTCCCTGCGGCCAGGGCGTGTGAGCGAGCGCCTTTAGCGCCAGACGCGCCACGCCCTTCTCTTTGGCCCGCGCAATCACTCGCGGCCCGAAGTTGGACTGGGCGAAGCACACGAAATTGATCGGGAACAGAATCGAATCCAGCGGGAACCGGTCCAGCATGGCCAGCGCCGCTTCCTCGGAGTGGGCCGAGCAGCCCAGGTAGCGCACCTTGCCCTGTTGCCGCGCCTTGAGGAACGTTTCCGCGGCGCCGCCCGGACCCAGGATCTGCTCCACTTCCTTCATGGTCGTGACCGCATGGAACTGATAGAGATCGACATGATCGGTGTGCAGCCGCTCCAGCGAACGATCGAGTTCCAGGCGCGCGCCCTCGGCGTCCCTGTTCGTGGTCTTACACGCCAGGAACACCTTCTGGCGGTAGGGGCGCAGGGCGTTGCCCAGCTTGATTTCAGCCTCGCCGTCCCAGTAGGAAGGCGCGACGTCGAAGTAGTTCACGCCGCGGTCGAACGACTCGGCCACCAAGCGGTCGGCGTCCTTCTGTTCGAAGCCCACCACCACGATCCCGCCGAAGCCGACGATCGACAGTTGCACATCGTCGCGGTAACGCCGCTTCGCCAAGGGCCGCCTGGCCGCCCCAAGCCCGGTCGCCGCGACGGCAGTTTTGAGAAAATCCCGCCGTTCCATACAACCCAGTTTACAACCCCGCCACCGGCCTCAGTGTTCCATATACCGTGGCACAGGCCTTCAGCCTGTGCGTGGAGGGCGCCTATTTCTTCTTGCCCTGGGCGGCGACGGCTTCCATGGCCGCCTTGACCTTCTCGGGATCGCCCAGGTAGTAGCTCTTGAGCGGTTCCAGGTTCTCGTCGAGCTCATACACCAGAGGCATGCCGGTGGGAATGTTGAGGCTCACGATCTCCTCGTCGGAGATCTTGTCGAGGTACTTCACCAGCGCCCGCAAGCTGTTGCCGTGCGCGGCGACGATAACCTTTTTCCCGGAGCGGATGGTGGGCGCGATCACCTCATACCAGTACGGCAGGAACCGCGCCACAGTGTCCTTGAGGCACTCGGTGAGCGGCAGCTCGAACTCGGTCAGGTCCGCGTAGCGCGCCTCGTGGCCGGGATAGCGGGGATCGTCCTTCTCCAGCGGCGGAGGCGGAATGTCGTAGCTCCGCCGCCAGATCTTGACCTGGTCCTCGCCGAACTTGGCGGCTGTCTCCGATTTGTTGAGCCCTTGCAGGGCGCCGTAGTGCCGCTCGTTCAGCCGCCAGGAATTCTGGACCGGAATCCACATCAGGTCCATTTCGTCCAGGACAATCCAGAGAGTCCGGATGGCCCGCTTCAGCACAGAAGTGAAGGCGATATCGAAGGTGTAGCCTTGGGCCTTGAGGACCTGCCCGCCTTCCTTGGCTTCCGCGAGGCCCTTCTCGGAAAGATCCACGTCGGTCCACCCGGTGAACCGGTTCT